>JALSKB010000192.1 GCA_026989035.1 Saprospiraceae bacterium
CGAGAACAAAGAAAAGTTCTACCACTTGCTGGTGCACGTCTTGTTCGACTACCTGGGTGTGAACGTCCACAGCGAGGTGAATACCTCCCGCGGCCGGCTGGATGCGGTGGTGGAGTTGGAAGACAAGATTTACTGCATAGAGTTCAAGGTGGACGAATCGGCAGAAAAGGCCTTGCGGCAAATTCTGGAGCGCGGTTATCTGGACAAATACCGCTCTTCGGGCAAGAAGCTCATCGCCCTGGGCATCAACTTCGACACGGAGAAGCGGGAGGTGGAGGAGGTCAGCAGTTTGTGTGAGAGGGAAAGAGGAGTTTGATTGATATACTCGTAATGAAATGGTTTGGGCCTGCCATGCCATGCAAGCAGCTTAGTCTAAGCTCTTTATATTTTGCTGCCCAATTGATTTGAAATTTGGTGGCTGTGAATGCTCAAAACCATTTTGGTTAAGGTGAAAAATTTAAAAAATATGATGAAACAGCTCGTAAACTCGTTGCGCAAAGGTTTTGCCGGTTTTAGACGTTCAGATTTTGGAATGGCAGAACCTGCGTTAAACTCTCTTGATGTTAAACGTCGTTTGAATTTAGGTTTGTTCGTAATTGGCTTGGCTGTTCTATTCGCTTTTTCTTCCTGCCAGGAAGAAAGTGATCCACAATGGGCGGAGATTCAAAGCCTGGAGCAAAAGATGGCTAAGTGGCCGTCTTCGGCCTTTGCTTCTGACTTGATCAAGCTTTACGGCACCTATGCCGAGGAGCATGCAGAAGAACCGGAAAAAGCGGCTCAGGCCTTGTTGGGTAAGGCCAGAAATCAGCTTTATTTGAAGCGGTCTGCTGCTGCCGAGACAACTTTAAAGACTGGTCTGAGTAAGTATTTCGATACGCCTGCCGCTTATGATATGCTCGTTTTGCTGGCCAATGTTTGGCGGCAAAAGCCAGAGATGGAAACTGCTGCTCAGGCCATTTATGCAGCCTTGCCCGAAGCCTTTCCCGACCGACCCCAAGCAGCTGCTTTGCGAGATAGCCTGGCGGTAGATTTATCGTCGGTACCTCAACAACTGGATAGCCTTAAGCTGGCACTTTACAACAGCCAGGTTCGTATAGACAGAGCTGTTGCAGAGCGCTTTGTCAATATGGCAGAGGCTTATTCCCTGGTTATGCCCCATACCAAGGAAGCTCCTGCTTATCTCTTTGATGCAGCCAAAGTGGCCGGCTATTTGGGAAATTTTTCTCGAGCTATAAATCTGTATTCCAGGGTGTATGAACAATACCCTGAGTATGAAAAAGCTCACCAAGCGCTCTTTATGTTGGGCTTCATCTATGACAGCGACCTCAAAGACTATGACAAGGCCAAGAGGTATTATGAACTGTATGTCGAAAAGTATCCGGAAGGTGTTTTCGCCGATCAAATTGAAATGCTGATTAAGAATCTGGGTAAATCCGATGAGGAATTGTTGCAGGAATTGACCAAAGGGAAGTAAAGGCATTGGCTTGTGGGTAAAAAAGAGGGAGTAAAGTTTCAATTGGCCTTTTTACCGCATTTGGCGAAAGCCGGAGAAGGAGAAGTTTATCGTTGCTTCTTGTTGAATACCTCAAGTCGGAGCTGTCTGTACGAAATCCATGCTCAAACGATGAGGCGGGGATTGGATGATCAAAAAGGGCGTTTGGAGGCGGGGGCATTTTTTCAGCTTCACTCTTTGAGTAAAGACGACTTGAATGACAGGCCCGTTTATCGCTTTCGCTTTTGGGAGATTTTAGAGCAAGGCACCGGCCCCGAGTTCTTTTGTGAGCTGCTCTTACGGCCTAAGTCGTTTTTTGCCAAAAGGCAGTATCACGAAATTTTAGGGCAGGACGTTCACCTTTATACCTTGATGTTGCAGGGGAAAAAAGGCAAAGGAGAGTCCCTTTCCGAGTACGTGTACAGGAAAGGAGGAACTTCTTCCTTAGCAGCATGGCGCAATCCAAGAGTGGAAGTCCATAGCCCGGAAGCTCTGGCTTCTTTTCCCCGAGAGATCGATCTACATATCGAGGCTTTGGTGCCGGATCGGGAAGGACTGGATGCTGCACAGATTCTGCGTATTCAGCTAGGAGCATTTGAGGAGTATTTGGAAAAGGCCATTCGCCTGGGCGTGGACAAGGTGCGCATCATTCACGGCAAGGGGGAAGGCGTTTTGCGCAAGCGCATACACGAGCTGTTGAACAAAAATCCTCATGTCAGGCACTTTGAGAAAATTCATCCCGTTTTGGGGACGGGAGCAACCGAGGTGTTTTTATAGCAAATCCTGTATGCTCGAGCTGAGACGATTCAGGATATGTTGGTGCCCTAAGCGTTCCACATTTTGGCGGTGTACAAGTCTCCCAATGTCCCGATCTACTTTCGTTTTGGGAGCTTAACTGTTGTTGCTTTAAACTATTGTCTGACTTTTTTGTATATATGACAAAGTTTTCATGCTTTTGGAAAAGGGAGGAGAGTCTTTTCCTGGAAAGCCCGACAAGGGAGCGCTTTTTTTAGGGTTTCTTTGTAGCGGTTTTGATGGGATGATTTGTGTTTAACAACATTTAAAATCAGAAAGGTATGAAGTGGAAATTACTCTTTTCTCTGTTTTTGACTTTGGCCTCTTTCTCCAGAATTTTAGAGGCACAAACTTTTCCCTATTCCATCATCATTGAGTCGTTTACTATTCCGGGTTTGCCGGGCTTGCATTCTTTTGCGGCAGGGCATGACAACGGCAAATGGGTGCTTATAGGCGGACGTCTGGATGGCATGCATCGGGGAGGAGGAGGGCCTGGAAATCCGGCTTTTCCGGCTTCGAGCAACAACACCAACATCTACGTGGTAGATCCCGTTGCCGAGCAGGTATGGTCTGCTTCTTTGGCCTCCCTTTCTACCCCCTTACAGGAGCAACTGCAAAGCACCAATACCAATTTTTACCAAGACGGAAACTGGTTGTACATTGCCGGTGGCTATGGCTATAGTGCTACGGCAGGAGATCACGTAACCCATGACAAACTTACTGCGGTGAACGTCCCTAACTTGATTGCCGACATAATGAACGGAGACCCCATTACAGGGAATTTCTTACAAACGACTCATACGGGCATGCGTGCAGCAGGTGGGGCTTTAGGCAAGATTGGCAATACCTTTTACTTGTTTGGCGGTATAGATTTTCAGGGGCGTTACATCATGGGAGGATCGGGAGGAGGAGCTACGGGATACATGCAATACACCGATCAAATTCGCACCTTTGAAATTGTCAATGACGGTTCTTCTTTGACCATCACCAATTATACCGAACTGACGAATACGGCTGAATACCACCGTCGGGATTTCAACCTGGTTCCGCAGATTTTTCCCGGTAATGTTTATGGTTATATGTGGTCTTCGGGCGTGTTTAAAGCACCGAATGACGAGGTGTATTTTAATCCCATAGAAATTAAAGCCAGTGGTGTTACCATTATTCCGGAAGCGACTTTTATGCAGAAGTATTGCAACTACTATGCTCCGAAAATGGCTTTGTACGATCCGTCGGGGCAGGACATGTTTTCCATTTTTTTTGGAGGTATGGCGCAGTTTTACTTTGATGCAGGTGGCAATGAAGTGGAGGATCCCAATGTGCCTTTTGTGGAGACCATTAGTTTGGTCAGTCGTGATCAGAATGGCACCTATGCCGAATCTGTTTTTTCTACGGAAATGCCCGCTTTGGTCGGAGCCGGAGCAGAGTTTTTTCCAGAAAACGGGATAGCGGAATACGCGCATGGCATTATTGATATGTCTTTGTTGCCAAGTCAGTTGCCCTTTACGGTAGGTTATATTTATGGAGGCATTACCAGCCCTCAGAGAAATACTTTCCCCAACAATACGGCGGTGACGAATGCTTCATCCACCATCTACCGGGTGAAGTTTGGTCAAGGACCTATGCCGGTTGATTTGGATGAAATACACTTTGTCTTAGGTGGACAGCAAGATTGTGCCGACGATGCTGTTCTTATCGAATGGCATACGCAATCGGAGCGCAATACGCAGGAGTTTATCGTAGAGCGAGGCAAATACGGTAACTTTAGCGCTATAGGCTCTGTACAGGCCGTGGGGAATTCGGATGTCTTTCAAACCTATACCTTTGTGGATAGAGATTTGCCGGAAGGCCTCATCTACTACCGCCTAAAGATTCTGGATAAAGACGGTAGCTTTGCTTATTCTCCAACCTTAGCCATTCGACGTTGTGGAGCTGAAGGTGTTTTGGAGATAAGGCCCAACCCGACTTCGGGTACGGTTTTTGTGCAAGGGGCTTCTTCGGATTTTCTTTTTGAGTTGGTCGATGTCCAAGGTCATCGTTTGGAAGTTCCCGTTTCTTCGACGAATAATGGCTTGGTGTTGGATTTGCAAAAACTTCCTGCCGGCACGTATTTTTTGAGGACGGGTAAAGACCGCGCTCAGGCCTATAAAATTGTAAAGCAGAGTAGGTAAAAATTCTTTGGAAGGCTCTTCCCATGTAGCAAAAAAAGACTATGAAGAAACACTTGGAGAATTGGATCTTGGGGGGGCGTGTGATCAACAGCTACAGAGGCCTACCTCTCGGTCTTCTGGCTTTTTTTGTCTGCTGCTTGGATGCTTTCCCGAAGCAAGGAGGAGCTATGACTGTGGCGAAAAAATCAGGACAAGAAGAGGTCTTAGTCGGTTTTTTTGCCATGGAACAGGCATTTATGCTCGTGGATACGACTGAACCTCTTCGACCCGGATTTACACAAACCATTAAAGGTCAGGTCGTGGATAAGCATTCGGGCTTTCCCTTGGCCGGAGTCCATGTGCTTGTTCGCGACCTTGACACTTTTTTGGGGTCTTCTACTGATGAACAGGGATATTTTAGGATAGATAAAGTTCCCGTTGGTCGGCGCGTTTTGGAGTTTACTTACCTGGGTTACCAGCCTATCGTTTTGGGTAATTTACTGTTGACCTCAGCGAAAGAGCTGGAGCTGCAGGTTGAGATGGAAGAGCGCATTATGCAGCTCGACGAGGTGGTGGTAACAGCTGAGGAGGACAAAAAGGAAACCTTAAATCCCTTCGCTTCTGTTAGTGCCCGTACTTTTTCTGTTGAAGAAGCGGGGCGTTATTCAGGTTCTTTTAACGACCCGGCTCGCATGGCGCAAAATTATGCCGGAGTTAGTGGTGCCTCTGATGATCGCAACGACATCATCATTAGAGGGAATTCACCCACCGGAGTCTTGTGGAGAATGAACGGTGTGGACATCCCCAGCCCCAATCATTTTGCCACCTTGGGTACAACGGGAGGCCCCATCAGCATGCTCAACATCAACAATTTGAGCAATTCGGACTTTATGACCAGTGCTTGGAGTGCGGATTACGGCAATGCCCTTAGCGGAGTTTTTGATCTTAGGCTCAGGAATGGAAACAAAGACAAGCGTGAATATCTGGGGCAGCTTGGTTTTAACGGTTTTGAACTGGGTGCCGAAGGCCCTTTTGTCAAGGGTAAGCGCAGTTCTTATATGGCCAACTTTCGCTATTCAACCCTGGAGGTGTTTAACAAGCTGGGCTTTAATCTGGGGGTGGGTACAGCCGTGCCGGAGTACAAAGACCTCACCTTTCAGTTGGATTTTCCCAGTCAGAAAGCAGGCCGCTTTGCCCTTTGGGGGATTTTGGGCGACAGCCACATTCTCTTTGAAGTGGACCCTGAAGATTCCACAAATCTGTTTGTCGATTTGAACAACTCGGAGTTTTGGTCAAAAACGGGGATGCTGGGTTTTTCCCACAAGTATTTTTTTTCAGAACGCACTTCCTCTTCTTTGAATCTGGCAGCTACGGCTGTGGCCACCTTGGGAACCAATGATTCACTGTCCGTGCTTGATGGTTCCAAAACGCCTTTCTTCGGTTTTGATCGCAAGCAATACAAATTGTCGGTGCATGAGCAATTCAAAACCAAATTCGATGCGAGAAACACGCTACAATGGGGCGTGATGTACGATCAATACTTCTTGCACATGCAGGACTCAGCTCTTTTTAACGGACAATATACCGAGGTGAAATTTTATGAAGGGCAGTTGGGTTTACAACAGGCCTATGTAAACTGGCAACACCGCTTCAGCGATGCTTTGCGTCTGATTTTGGGCTTTCATCAACAGTATTTCCTCAAAGGCAGACACAATAGCCTGGAGCCCCGCCTGGGAATCAAGTACAAATCGGGCTTGAGATCGAGCTGGAATTTCGGTGCCGGTCTGCTCAGTCAGATGCAGCCCATCGAAATTTATTTCAACCAAAGGTGGGGCAGTTCCGATTTTCCCAATCTCGATTTGGATTTCACCAAAGCTTTGCATCTGGTTTTGGGCTATGATTATTCTTTTGGAGAAAACATGCGGTTTAAGGCAGAGGTATATTACCAATACCTTTACCAGGTACCTGTGGATACCTTCCCTTCGTCTTTTTCCATGTTGAACGAAGGTGCAGATTTCCTCTTGACGAGTCGTACCGGTTTACGGAACAACGGTACGGGATACAATACCGGTTTGGAATTGACGCTTGAGCGCTTTTTTGCCGACGGCTATTATTTTCTAAGCACTTTTTCGCTTTTCGATTCGAAATACAGAGGTAGTGATGGCATCTTGCGAAATACCCTTTACAACGGGCATTATGTGTTTAACGCCTTAGGCGGGAAGGAATTTTCTTTGGGGAAGTCCATGACCTTGGCGCTTGATGCTCGTTTCACGTATGCCGGAGGGAGGCGTTATACGCCGGTACTTTTGGAAGCTTCGCAGGCTGTCGGCAGGGAAATTAGAGATGAGGCCAAGGCTTTTTCCGAACAGTATCCGGATTATTTAAAAGTGGATTTTAAGATTTCTTTTCGCAAAAACGCCAAACGCATCACACAAGAGTGGGCTGTTGACCTAACCAATTTGACCAACAGGAAAAACATCTTTCGCCAGACGTATAACGAGCGTAGCGGCCGTATTGAAACGACTTATCAGCGGGGTTTCTTTCCCAATCTGTTGTATCGGATCTTGTTTTAGGTCGATGAAAAAGGACTTGGCCTGTGTTGGTTTTTGAGTTCTGTGTATCTTTACGGGTATGGAAACGAAGACCAAGCCACTTTTTCTTCGCATAGCTCTGTTGAGCAGTTTGCTGCTGGCATCCTTGTACGTGGCGGCTCTTGTCTCGGGAGAAGTCATGCAAAGAAGCATGCCCGTTTTGGGCGCTTATGCCTACAAGGCGCTGATGTTTGTGTTTACCTGGCTGGTGGTAACAGCTTCTCTACGCAGCTTTAAGACCTTGGAGCGCAAAGCTGCTTTTTGGGAAAAAGCCCTTTTGGTGTTTTTGATTGCTTTTGGGGCGGGTACCTGGACGTGGTTATTCTCGGCGGTTTTTACCCGCTGGGGGAAACCCGACAGCCTGTTGGCCTTTTCTTTTCGCTGGAAAGAGACCCTGTTTTTTATAGCTTTGGCTTTGCTGGCAGCCTTGTTTGGAAAAAAGAAATAAGAGAAGTGGTGATTGGAGCATGCACGTCAGCCGGGCTTTTGCCTTTCAGTGGCAGCTGGGGGGTATATAAAATGGGGCATCATCATGGATGAGATACAAATGTTTAGAAAGCGTATAGAAGAGAACATACGCATAAAGCAGGCCTTGTTAGAAGACGAAGCCTTGTTGGAGGCCTGGCTTCAGCTTGCCGATGATTTGGCTGAAGCCCTTCAGAAGGGGCAAAAGGCCCTTTTTTGTGGAAATGGGGGTAGCGCTGCCGATGCCCAACACATAGCGGCCGAGTTGTCGGGTAGATTTTATCTGGACCGGTCGGCTCTTTTTGCAGAAGCCCTGCACGTCAATACTTCATTTTTGACGGCTGTAGCCAACGATTACGGCTTTGAACAGGTTTATGCTCGCATGGTGGAAGCTGGCGGCAAAAAAGGAGATTACTTGTTTGCGCTGTCCACTTCAGGTAATTCCCCTAATATCTTGGCTGCGGCTCGAAAGGCTGTTGAGCGAGGCATGAAGGTCGTCGGTATGACCGGTGAGGGTGGGGGAGCCTTGGCAGATTTTTGCGATCTGCTTTTGGCTGTGCCTTCGCGCGATACGGCCAGAATACAGGAGTGCCACATTTTTTTCGGGCATTTGCTCTGTGAGCGGGTTGAGGACTTGCTCTTTTCGAAAGGTGAAGAAGGGCCTTGAAAATTTTTTATTTTTGACAAGAGTTTTTTTAGTTGTAGCATTGGTTTTATGTATTCTGCACTTTTTTTAGACCGCGATGGAGTGATCAATCGCAGAATTCCGGGGGAGTACATTTCTCGTCCGGAGGAGGTCGAGTTTCTACCCAATGTGGAGGAGGGATTGCGCTTGTTATCTCCGCTTTTTCGGTATGTGTTCATCGTTACCAATCAACAGGGTATTGGCAAGGGGGTGATGAGTAAAGAAGATCTGGCGGTGGTGCACGACTTTATTCTCGACCATTTGGCGGAAGCAGGTATCCTCATTGATGCCATTTATTATTGCCCGGACTTGAAAGGCAAGGCGGGAAATTGCCGAAAGCCAAACCCCGCTATGGCCTGGCAGGCCAAGGAAGACTTTCCCGATTTGGTATTTGGCGAAAGCTTGATGGTGGGGGATTCGCTATCCGATGTGTTGTTTGGCAAAAAACTGGGAATGAAAACGGCACGCATCCTCACCCGTTTTGACGAAGAAGCTGCTTGGGAGGCAAATGAAGTGCAGGCTGATTTCTCCTGCGATACGCTTGTTCAGCTTTATCATGCCTTTCGGCAAAAGGGTTGATTTTAATAGTGTCTTTTTATTTTGTGAAACTACCTTTCGGCAAATGGGCTTTGGCTGGTTTTAAACTACGATGTTGACCATTCGGCCGGGTACGACGATGATTTTTTTGACCTCT
>JALSKB010000193.1 GCA_026989035.1 Saprospiraceae bacterium
TGACTTCTTCTTCACCTAAGGGCGCTCCATGTACTTCGTGGCTGCCTGCCTTGTTGGGGCTGCCATAGCCAATGACAGTTTGGCAGGCAATGATGGAAGGCTTGTCCTTTTCCTCCCGAGCTATTTGCAAAGCCCGTCTTATGGCCTCGTAATCGTGACCGTCAATGCGCTGCACCTGCCAACCGTAAGCTTCGTAGCGCTTGAGCACGTCTTCGCTAAAAGACAGTTCTGTCTCTCCGTCGATGGTGATGCGGTTATCGTCGTAAAGCAGGATGAGTTTTCCAAGCTTTTGATGGCCGGCCAGGGAGCAGGCCTCGTGAGAGATGCCCTCCTCCAAGTCTCCGTCTCCGGCCATGACGTAGGTGAAATGGTCCACCAAGGACAGCTCGGGCGAGTTGTAACGCGCAGCCAGGGAAACTTCGGCCAGAGCCATACCCACGGCATTGGCGATGCCCTGCCCTAAAGGGCCTGTAGTGGTTTCTACGCCAGGGGTTTCCCGGTACTCCGGATGCCCCGGGGTTTTGCTGTGCCACTGGCGAAAGTTTTTGAGGTCTTCCAAGCTAAGCTCGTAGCCGAACAGATAGAGCAAACTGTAAAGCAACATGCTACCGTGGCCACCCGAAAGCACAAAGCGATCGCGATTGAACCAACGGGGGTTGGCCGGATTAAATCGAAGAAATTCCGTCCAGAGCACTGCTGCCACATCAGCCATACCCATGGGCAAACCCGGATGTCCCGAATTGGCCTTTTGCACGGCATCCATGCTCAATCCTCGAATGGTATTGGCCAGTGCTCGGAGCTGTTTTTCAGAAATTTGAACAGCAGAAGAATGTAAGGTTTCCTGCGGCATAGGATAAATTTTTGAAGAGCCAAACAAATTCGGGCAAGATGAATGTGCCCGGCCGATTAAGTTTGCTCAAGATACGGTAGATTTTGCTTCTTCGGCAATTTTGGCCAAATTTTGCATCAAAAAATACGTAATGGTGAGTTGGGCCAAAGCCAGGGGAAAAGAGAGCATGGGTACGTCTTCTTTGATGAAAAGCCCCACCTTGTCCATATTGAGATAAACATTCTTTTTTTCAAGAGCTTCACCCAGCATCGTCTTGAGCTGTTCGGTCATGTCTTCGCCTATTTCCCCGTGTATGTCCAAAATCTCCATGGGTTGGCCATGCCATTTTTCCAGGCTGATGGACAAACAGGGAATGCCGCCCTCTCTTTCACAGGGGTAGCCCTCGAAAGCTTTGGTAATGGTTTCGATGATTTCGTTAAATTCCTCGCTGGGTTGAGCCGGGTTCATAGCTATTTTGGCATTGAGCCTGGCATCACTGGTTTTTTTGCGTTTGGGGTAAAAGCGCACGATAAAATCCGCGTATTTTTTCTGTGTACGGATATAGGCTTCGGAATCTTCTTCTCGGGCTTTGAGTGCCGCCAAAACCTGTTCCCGCGTATAGCCGCGTTTAGCCGTATCCCGCTGTACCTTCCACTCTGCTCGGAGAGATTCCGGCGGGTCGAGATAGACGATGACGTCCAGCAAGTCGCGCAATTTCTGAGTATGAGCACCCAACAAGCCCTCAATGATGACAAAGCGCTTGGGTTTGATGTAGGTGGGCGGGTCAAAATCTCCGGTACTGTGGTTGTAATTGGGCTTGAGAATGGGTTTTCCCCGCTTCAGTGCGAGGAAATGCTGCTCCATGATATCGATGTAATTGCAAGCCGGATTTAGAGCTGTTATACCGTATTCCTTGCGCTGCTTGCGGTTGTACTTGTGGTAATCATCGCTGCAAATAGCCGTTACATTTTCCTGGCCGAGCAATTCTACAATGCCACGCGTGAGCGTGGTTTTACCTGCCGCACTGTCTCCTATAATTCCCAAGAGTATGGTTTTGTAATCCATTTTTGCTCTTTTTAGCTGATGAACGGGAAATCAAGCACAGAGTCCCCACAAATTATTTCTCGAAAGGCTATTCCATGCCGTTTCCAAAAACATTCGCCTCTGCTGCCGTTTAACCCCCGACGCAAGGCAGCAGAAATGCGAATGTTGTCTGTTTTTGTTTTCTAAAAACCCTCAAATCAAGCTTGCGGCTCCAAAGCCACGAAGCTGTGTACCTGTCCTTGCCGGATGTTGTCGTAGCCTATGATGCGGATATAAGCCTCGGGATTGGCTTCCCGACAAGCCTGCATTTCTTCCATTATCCGGGACACTTCTTTTTCTCCAAAAAAAGGCAACTTCCAAAAGTTCCAATAGGAATTTTCAGGCGAAATATCCGTGCTGTATTCTATACCCGCCGACCATCCTTGCTTGAGAATGTATTGAACCTGCTTAGCAATTTCATTTGGCGTAAGCGGAGGCAAAAAAGAAAAGGTTTCAGTCCTCATAAGAAGTATTGTTTAGGCCTTTCGGCAAATGAGAAACAAAGGTTTCTCGGATTTACAGTTTATCTACGGTTTCAAATTCAAACTTGATTTCCTTCCAAGTCTCAAGAGCGACTTCCAGTTCCGGGCTGAACTTGGCAGCTTCTCGCAAGATGTCTCCACCCTCTTTTTGCAAATCTCGGCCTTCGTTGCGAGCCTTAACAACCGCCTCCGTAGCAACACGCACGGCTTTGGCACCCGGCATACTTCCCCAGGGATGGCCGAGCGTTCCTCCACCGAATTGAAGCACCACATCATCTCCAAAGATGCGAACCAGTTCGGGAATGTGCCATACATGGATACCACCGGAGGCCACCGGCATCACGGCAGGCATGGACACCCAGTCCTGATCGAAGTAGATGCCACGACTCATATCTCGTTCAACAAAGTTTTCACGAAGCAAATCGGCAGAGCCCATGGTGGCGGCTTTATCCCCTTCCAGTTTACCCACGACCGTGC
Source organism: Saprospiraceae bacterium (assembly GCA_026989035.1). Classification (GTDB taxonomy): domain Bacteria; phylum Bacteroidota; class Bacteroidia; order Chitinophagales; family Saprospiraceae; genus WGBN01. The sequence continues at coordinate 2,872 of JALSKB010000193.1, forward strand.
CGTTGTGTACGTGATCTGCGCCAACGACTCGGGCTGTTTTAGCCAAGACCCGCCAGTGAATTCCGTGGTTTCGCTGGCGATCCATGACAGCGTGCATGGCGCGATGAGCGTGCAAGAGCATACCGTGATCACGACACCATTTGGAAAGCGAGGTGAAAGCGGTAAAGCCCACGGTGAGGTAATCCACCATGATAATGCGACTTCCCAGCTCTTTGGCCAGCTCCGCTCGCTTGTACATTTCTTCCATGTCTCCGGCCGTAACGTTCAGGTAGTGTCCTTTGCGCTCTCCGGTCTCCGCTTCGGCCTTGTGCACTGCTTCCATGACAAATTTGAAGCGATCCGTCCAGCGCATAAAGGGCTGAGAAGTGATGTTTTCGTCATCTTTGGTGAAGTCCAGGCCTCCTTTCAGGCCTTCATACACCACGCGACCGTAGTTTTTTCCACTGAGGCCCAGTTTGGGTTTCATGGTGGCACCCAAAATGGGCCGGCCGTATTTGTTCAGGCGATCGCGCTCCGACTGAATGCCGTGAGGAGGTCCCTGAAACGTTTTCAACAGAGCTGCCGGAAAGCGTATGTCTTCTAAGCGCAGGGCTTTCAAAGCCTTAAAACCAAAGACATTTCCGACAATGGAAGACAACAAGTTGGCCATAGACCCCTCTTCGAACAAATCCAGGGGATAGGCTATGTAGGCAATAAATTGATGGTCCTCTCCGGGTACCGGCTCAATTTTATACGTTCGGGCCGCATAACGAGAGGGGTCGGTCAGGAAGTCAGACCAGACGTTGGTCCAGGTACCTGAAGAAGACTCCGCAGCCACAGCGGCAGCTGCTTCTTCAAAAGGCACCCCTTCCTGAGGTGTTACGCGAAAAGCCGCCAGCAATTCGCGCTCGGAAGGTTCATAACCAGGACTGTAATAGTGCCGACCTGCTGCACTGTAATCCTTTACACCTGCATCAAAAAGTTTTTTATCCGGCATAATATTCAAGGTTTAAAAAAATGAAAGAAAACATACCCTCCCGGCACATCTCAAAGCATGAACACCCTTTAAGCCCTGCCATCACCATGCCAAAAAACACTCAAACCGGTTAAACTGCTCAGTATCAAAGCCTTAACACCCTTTTCGAAGCAACACAAATAGAAAAAAGTGAGACATTAAAGTCCACAAACAGGCCTTTTTCAGTGTCATTGTTGACACAATTTGGGCTTCACCGAAAAAGTCCTACATTTGTCGGAGACACCAAGAACCTAAGTGATTTGGGAGCTGACGATCGAAAACACCCCATACAGGCAAGGACGCTGACGCATCTCAAATCATTTAGTCATGAGTACCAAACAACAAGGAGATGCGCTATTACGCTTTACGAAGAGACTTCCCCCGCAAAGAAGACCGCAAGCGCGTAGTCGGCAACCTCAAAGCCCTACGAGAGGATCTGAAAGAAAAGATCCCTGCGAAGACCTATGGAGAAAACGTCCTGATTGCCACTTGGAACATTCGGGATTTTGACTCCAACAAGTTTGGCCACGGGCCTCGACTTCCCGAATCCTTTTACTACCTGGGGGAATTGCTCTCCTCCTTTGACCTGATTGCCCTTCAGGAAGTCAACGAAGACCTCAGTGCATTTCAACGCCTGATTTATCTCATGGGTGATCAATGGGATTATATCACCACAGATGCAGTAGAAGGTTCTTCGGGCAACAAAGAACGCATGACCTTTCTATACGACAAGCAGAGAGTCTCTTTTGAAAAAATTGCCGGGGAAATCGTCTTATCTAAAAAACGACTGTTGCCGGGAGCCTTGCAATTTGCCCGCACGCCCTTTTTGGTAGCTTTTCGATCCGGATGGTTTACCTTTAAGATGTGCACCGTACACATTTACTATGGTAGCGACCGTGGAGAAAAGCTGCTGCGCCGAATTGCCGAGATAGATTCCATTGCCCGGCATCTGGCCAAACGGGCTAAAAAGAAAGCGGAAAACCTCATCCTTCTCGGCGATTTCAACATTACAAGCCCGGAGCACCAAACCATGAAAGCCCTGGAGCAAAACGGATTTAAGATTCCGGAAGCCCTTAAAAAGAGCCCGACCAACATGTTTCAAACCAAGCACTACGACCAAATTGCCTTTAAAGAAAAAGAAAACGAGGTACAGTTGGCAGAAAAGCCCAACAGTGCAGGAGCGTACAATTATTATCAAAAAGTTTTCACTACCCGCCAATATCCTCAATACGAAAAGGTGATCAAAAGCTCCTTGAACAAGCGAATCGAAAAAAAACGAGAAGCGCTAAAGAAGACTCGGAGTAGCAGCAAAAAGGCTTCTTTGCAAAAGGAAATCAAAAATCTACAACAAATAAAATCCTCTGAAGAAAACTTAAAAACCTATTACAAAAACATCTGGCGCAGTTTCCAAATGTCGGACCACCTTCCCATGTGGGTAGAGTTGAAAATCAATTTCAGCACAAAATACTTAGACAATTTGTGAAAGAACGACAAACACTAGGAGAAATCATTTAAAATCTTTTCGCTTGATTCCGTACTTACTCATCAAGCGGTAGAAAGACTTTCTGGGCAGGCCGGCCTCTTCGGCTGCCCGACTCACATTTCCGGCTGTTTTTTTCAAAACTTTACAAATAAACTGCTTTTCAAATTGCTCAATTACTGCAGCTTTTTTCTCTTTAAATTTGCCGGAAGACAAAGGGGAAAAAGACTCTGCACTTTGCATGTTAACCGGCAAGTGTTCAGGTTTGATTTCCTCGCCCCGGCAGAGAATAACCGCCCGCTCGATAATGCTCTGCATTTCCCTCAAGTTGCCGGGGTAGGAGTAAGACAAAATGCAATCTAAAGCCTCGGTGGAAAAGCCCAAAACGCTTTTCTTATTCAATCTGTGGCGGGCTTTGAGCAGGAAGTGATGAGCCAGTTGCTCCAGGTCCTCTTTGCGCTTGCGCAAAGGAGGCAAGTCTATGCGAAAGGCGTTGAGGCGGTAGTAAAGGTCTGCCCGAAACTTTCCCTTTTTGATGAGTTTTTGCAAGGGCCTGTTCGTGGCGGCAATGACACGTGCATCGACGATTTTGGTTTTTGTGCTGCCTACGGGTCTCAATTCTCCGAATTGCAAAAAGCGCAGCAATTTGACCTGCATATCCAAGCTGATATCGCCTATCTCATCCAGGAAGATCGTCCCGCCGTCTCCTTCCTCCAACAAACCCCGCTTATCGGTAAGAGCACCGGTAAAAGCACCTTTTACATGACCAAACAGCTCACTCTCAAGCAAAGTCGGGGAAAAAGCCGTACAATTTATTTTTACAAAAGGCTTGTTTTTCCTATTGCTCTTGCTGTGAATCATACCGGCCATAAGTTCTTTACCCGTACCCGTCTCCCCTATGAGCAGTACCGTGGTGGGCGTAGGTGCAACCTGCTCGATCAGGTTTCTCACCTGCTGCATTAAAGGATTGGAACCAAAAATGATCTGGGCGGATTCGGCTTCTTTGGGCAAATGTGAAGCGGCTTCCTCTTCGTAGCGCTGCTTCCATTCGTCGCGCTCGCGTACAGCCCGAATCAACTCCCAAATGAATTTTGCGGCAGCACCGCTGATCAGCCGTGTACAAGGCGGTTTAAACTCCAGCAAACGGCTGTGCAAATGGGGATCACCCGTAACGTCAATGAGCACATCTATGGTTTGTTCAGCCTTGCGAAAGACATCTCCTATACCGGCCAGCCCCACCTCCGTGGGGATGCCTCGCTGAGCAGCCAGTAACATGCCGGGAGCATCGCTTTTTTCATCCACTACAGCCACCACCTCAATATCGGGCAAATCGTGCATAATATTCAGCAGAGCCGTACCACCCCGCCCCGCACCGATAATGGCTACGCGAATGACTTCTTTCGGCACGCTGGCTTTCTTTTTCATAAGACAAAGATATGAACTTGAAACCGCTACAAAGATTAATTCTTTCCATTCTCAAGACGAAACAACCCAAAGCGCAGCAATCGGGTTCGCTGCAAAAAGTGCATAAAGGATATTTTCAACACCCCCAAACCGTATTTGACACTGCGCCGAAAATTAATGGATGAGGCCTCTTCAAAGTACTTGGTCGGGCAGGTGATCTCGGCAATGTCAAAACCGGCATAAATGATTTGCGAAAGCATCTCGTTGTCGAAGATAAAGTCATCGGAATTCTCCTCGTAGGGTATTTTTTCCAAGACCTCTCTGCTGAAGGCCCTATAGCCGGTATGGTACTCCGAAAGTTTGTGGCCGTTAAGTAGATTTTGTACGAAAGTCAGCAAGCGATTGGCCACGTATTTGTACAAGGGCATTCCGCCCTTCAAAGCTCCATTGCCCAAGATGCGCGAGCCCAAAACCACATCGTACAGGCCGCTGGCAATCAAGTGGGCCATGGGAAGAATCAGCCCCGGCGTGTATTGGTAATCCGGATGCAACATGATAACTATATCTGCCTCCAGCTCTAAAGCGGCCTTGTAAAGCGATTTTTGATTGCCTCCGTAGCCCTTGTTCTCCTCATGCCTGATCAGGTGGCGAATGCCCAGTTCTCGAGCTTTTTCCAAGGTATTGTCTTTGCTGGCATCGTCGCAAAGGATAACTTCGTCCACCAGTTCAAAAGGTATCTCCCGGTAAGTCTGCTCTAAAGTGGCCGAGGCATTGTAAGCCGGCAAGACGACGACAATTTTTTTCCCTTGATACATGCCGCAAAAGTACGCGTTTTAAGTAACTACCCCTTAAACCAAAGGTCTTGCATAGGCCTAAAACCTGTAAATATACCCATGTCCAAGTGGTTTGGGAGGCGTCGGCCTCCCAAACTCCTTATCTTTCGCTCGTTTGCGAGTCGTAAATATTCCAAACCACTTTGGTTTGGGTATACAATGAAACATGAGAAGAAATGAGACTCCATAGCAAATTTTGAGCCCCTGCGTTTTTCTGTAGTTTGAACGGCCCAAAACGGGATGCTTCGACTTAGTTGCTATCCGGCCGAAGGCAGCACAAATCGGGCCGTTTTCATGCCTGAGCCTCTGCAAAAGTACCGGATAAAAAAGGTACTTTTGTAGCATGAAAACGAAACACATCAAACATCCCGAAAGCTGGATGATGAGCTACGGCTACAACCCGCAATGGTCGGAAGGAGCTGTCAAATGCCCCATCTTCCAAACATCCACTTTTGCCTTTGCCTCTGCGGAAGAGGGCAAAGCTTTCTTTGAGATAGCTTATGGTTTGCGCGAGCAGCAGCCCAAGGAAAAAATCGGCCTCATTTACAGCCGCCTCAACAATCCCGATCTGCAAATCCTGGAGGAGAGGCTCTGCCTCTGGGACAGGGCCGAAGCAGCAGCCGTGTTCGAAAGCGGCATGTCGGCCATCACCACCACTTTGCTGGAGTTCTTAGCTCCAGGAGACCTGCTCCTGCACAGCGGCCCTCTCTACGGAGGTACCGATCACTTCATCAAAAACTACCTATACAAACAAGGCATTTACACACTTGAGTTTTCTTCAGCCATGACGGAAGAAGAGGTAGCCCGCATGGTAGAGCAATCCGGCCTTTCGGCAAAATTGAAGTTAATTTTCATAGAAACACCGGCCAACCCTACCAACGACCTCATCAGCATCGACATGTGCCGACGCCTGGCCGACCGCTTTTCTGCTTCTCCGGAAGATCGGGTGCTCGTAGCCGTGGACAATACCTATTTGGGCCCCGTTTGGCAACATCCTTTGCAGCACGGAGCAGACCTCGTGCTCTACAGCGCAACCAAATACATAGGTGGACATAGCGATCTCATTGCAGGTGCCGTACTCGGCTCAAAAACGCTGATGGAACGCATCCACACCCTGCGCACCTTCTTCGGCAACATGGCCGGCCCCTGGACCGGCTGGCTGCTGCTGCGCTCCCTGGAAACCCTCAAAATCAGAGTGGAGAGGCAAACTCAAAATG
>JALSKB010000194.1 GCA_026989035.1 Saprospiraceae bacterium
AGCTCTTCCTGGGTATAGCCCAACATGGTGCAAGCTATGGGATCGTGCATGCTCAGGTCTTCCAGGTTGTTGAGGTCGGAAAAGATGCTGACCTTGCTGAATTTGGACACCCCCGTAATAAATACCATACGCAGCTGGGCATCGCTGTCTTTGATGACGGAGTAGAAATTTTTTAGCACTTGCTGATTTTCCTGAGCTTGTTTGATGTCCGGCCCCAGATAGTCAATGATGGGCTTGTCGTATTCGTCAATGAGCAAGACTACCTGACCCTCTTTTTCAGACAGTCTGCTTATTAATTCTTCAAATTGATTTTTAAGGCTGTCCGGGCTAAGCTCAATACCATAGGAAACAGCTATTTCTCCAAGATAAGCCTGCAGCTCTTCGCTCAAGTCTTTGACCTTATAATCCAGTTTGGCAAAAGGAATGTGAATGATCGGATGCCTTTTGCCCCAGTCCCACTTATCCTCAATCCACAGCCCCTCAAACAGTTCCCTGTTGCCGCTGAACAGCTCCTTCATGGTGCTCACCAGCAGCGATTTGCCAAAGCGGCGCGGGCGGGAGAGAAAGTAATATTTTCCCCCTGTAGCCAAAGTGTGGATGTGCTCTGTCTTATCGACATAGAGGTAGCCTCCTCTGCGCAGCTCTGAAAAATCCTGTATGCCTATCGGCAGTTTTTTCATGTAAGCAAAGATAGGGGAAATCGGGCTAATTAGCTAGCCATTTCCAATTTGGCATTCGTCATCTCCACTACGACTTACGGGAAATCGCTTGGCGACCAATCCATTCTCAATTTTCAACTTAGGTGATGCTTGAGACGGGTCAAACCACTTCAGTCCAAAACTAAGTTCGCAACAACTCGTTTAAAGCGGTTTTTTGATCAGTGCTTTCCTTGCGCTTACCTATGATAAGCGCACAGGGCACCTGAAATTCTCCGGCCGGAAACTTTTTCGGAAAACTTCCGGGAATAACGACAGAGCCGGCAGGCACTCGTCCGCGATGCGTTACGGGTTCTTCTCCGGTAACATCAATAATCCGGGTGGACTGCGTCAGCACCACATTAGCACCTAACACGGCACCGCGCTCCACAACAACCCCCTCCACCACAACACAACGCGATCCGATAAAGCAATCGTCTTCAATAACGACGGGAAGTCCCTGCAAAGGCTCCAACACACCGCCAATGCCCACGCCGCCGCTGAGATGTACGTTCTTCCCTATCTGCGCACAAGAACCTACAGTTGCCCAGGTATCCACCATGGTGCCCGAGCCGACATAAGCGCCAATATTCACATAAGAAGGCATGAGCACCACACCCCGTTCCAAATGCGCTCCAAAGCGGGCCGTAGCCGGAGGTACGACGCGCACCCCCTGTTCCTTAAAGCCCTTCTTCAAGGGGATTTTGTCATAATACTCAAAAGGGGGCAACTCCATCACCCGCATGTGTTGAATGGGGAAATACAACAACACCGCTTTTTTTACCCATTCATTGACCTGCCAGCGAGAAGGCTGTCCTTCTTCAACGGTTAAAGGCTCCGCTACCCGCAAAGTACCTGCATCCAACAAGGCAACTACTTCACGCACGGCATCCCGCACTTCAATGACCTGCAACAGCTCCCTCTGCTCCCAGGCTTTCTCGATGACCTTTCTCAACGAATCCATCTCATTTATTTTTTTAATACATTGAAGTTCAAATCCAGGCGACTACTGATGCTTTCCGTCGGTGTCTCAGCCAGGCGAAACCACAACTGAACATTCACGCGCTCCTGCATCAGCAAGGCCTTCAAGTCCGGTTCGTTGGGCACCAAATCAAAATCGCTGCCCAAGTTATACGAGGGAAACTCCCAATAAAAAGCCTCATAACCACATTTAAAATCCGTATCGCCTTTCGGGCAAATATGTACGGCAATTTCTCTAAAAAGGCTACCATACTCCTCGCCAAACACCGATCTGATAAATGCCTTGCCGGGCAAAACAGCTCCTACGAAAGTCGTATCAACACCATAAGCCCTCGCTTCATCTTCAAAATGCGTCGATACGTCTTTGAACAAAATATAATAGGTGTCTATGGGGTTGGAGCCTGCCAAAACGGTAAACTCCAAAGGGTTCAGCGACATTTCAAAAAGCAAATCGCGCTTGTCTTTTCCACAGGAAAAAATCAACAAGGCAAAAAAGGAAAAAAAGAAAGTCCGTATCTTCATCAACTCATACTTAGACCAAGGCAGCCCCTACCAAAGAAACAAGTTTTTCGAACGGGCCGTGCATAAGCTTAACGCCGGAAAACATTTGCTGGTACATCTCAAGCATCCAAATCGGCCAAATAACTTCGGAGAAATGTACTGCAGCGCCTCGATGCCTCAAACATGCCCATGTGGCCGACTTCTCGCAGATATTCCACGTAAGCCACAGCAGGCAATAGGCACTGCTTCATGCTGTAGTCAGTCGGCACGGCAAGATCTTTCCCCCCTACGATAAAAGCCACCGGCACAGGACAGGCTTCCAGCACTTTCGAGCGATCGGGTCGGGCTGCCATAGCACGCAAAGCGGCTTGGATGCCTTCCGGCAAATATCGTTTCGCCCGCTCAATCATTCGCGCCTCTACCTCCGGCAGTTTCCGATGAAACAAAGCCGGAATGAGCCGGGCTACATAGCGCCCCGAACCGTATTGCTCAAGAAAAGCTATGCTTTTCAGGCGATTGGCCTTTTTTTCTTCCGTATCTGCATAGGGATGAGAATGGAAAAGACAAAGTCCGTCCAAGCGGTTTCCCAGCCTTTCGGCAAAGGCCAAAGCCACATACCCGCCCATCGAATGACCGATGAGTACACAACGCTCCCAACCCAAGGCTTCAAGCATCGCCTCAACGGCAGCTGCCATATCCTCTATACTAAGCGAAGACCAAACACCCGAATCTCCAAAACCCGGCAAATCGGGCAGCAAGAGCGCATATTCCTCAAATGGCCGAACAAACTCCTCCCACATGCTACCGTCTTCGCAAAAACCGTGTAGAAAAACCAAACGCGGCCCCTCAAAGTCCCGCACGCGAAAAGCCAGCTCCACATCCCGAAAAACCACCCGTTTTTTTTGCCATTCCCTATTCATCGCTAAGAAAATTGTACCGAATGCTGAAGAAATCTATCGACCTCCAAAACATCTGCCCTTTTCCAAAACGGCCGGAAGAACAACACTTGCCCCTCCAATCGCCCTGCGAAATTACAAAAAGAAGGCCGAATCTAAAAGACCTCTTGCTGTTTCATTTTATTTTCGTACCTTTGCCCCACTTTGCAGCAAAGTGGGCTGTATATGCCCCGAAAAGCTAGGTCGTGCCAACTTCAAAAAAACTTGACCTTGGCACAAAAGACTGCAACACGGGGAGTTGGGGCGGCTGGCCCGCCCAAAACATGTTGTACTGAGCATATTAAACCAAAGCAACGATGAAAAGGACATTTCAACCCTCGCGTCGCAAACGCGCCAACAAGCACGGCTTCCGCGCACGCATGAGCACCAAGGAAGGCCGTAAAGTACTGGCCCGCCGCCGTGCAAAAGGTCGCCACAAACTCACCGTTTCGGATGAAAAAGGCTTGAAATAAAAAAAGCGCCCTGAGGGCGCTTTTTTTATTTTCCCTTCTGTAAAAACACAACCCGAAAAACACCGCAGACAGACAAAAAATAGAGAGTTTGAGAGACTGACGCCTCCCAAACCCCTTCGCCATGAGTAGATATACCTATGTGCGGCGCGAGGCTGTGATCTCCCTACAAAATATCAATGCTTAAACAGCCCTTTGAAAAACTCCTTTCTCTTTTTCTTTCGCTCTTCCTTTTTTTCTTCACGCGCTGTCTGTTTATTCTTCTTTTTAGTTTTTCTGTATTCCGGATCGGTAACTCGACGTATCCACTCGGCAAAATCCCCTCCTCGAAAAATTTCGTCGTACTGCATGGAATCGAGTACGGCTGGTGGACAGTCCAAAAAGAGGTGTTGAGCTTCTGTTAGCGAAGGGAAAGTTTGAGCTCTCCACTTCCGATATTTTCGGTCTTTTTGATATTTTTGGAGGAAGCGCCCCACGATCGGTAGAGCCGTACGTGCACCCTGCCCGCTGTACAGATCGGGCCAATGCACTTGCGGGCTGTTGGCTCCCACCCAGGCTCCTACCACCAGAGCCGGAGAATAGGCCATGAACCAGCCGTCGGCCTGATTTTGAGAAGTTCCTGTTTTGCCAGCCCAGTCGCCACGTATTCCATAACTGTTTCTCAAAGCAGCTCCCGTGCCTCCATCTATTACAGATTTTAGCAGGTCCGTGATCAAAGCCACATCCGAGGGATCTGCCGCTATAAACAATTCTTCACGTTCGGGAATGCGGTAGTTGTAAATTTCCCTGCCGTCAGCACTTTCGATGCGCTTGATAAAGAAAGGCTCCGGCTTGCGCCCGCGGTTGGCCAGAGAGCCATAGACTACAGCCATTTCCATGAGCGAGAGGTCGGCAGCACCCAAAGCCAGGGCAGGGCCTTTCGGCAAATCCGACTCCACGCCCAGTTCGTAAGCCAATTCTACGACCTTACCTACACCTGTCTCCAGACAAACCTCCACGCTGATGGTATTCACCGAATGCATCAATGCCCCTCTGAAGGTGTACCACTTGCCGTATTGAGATTCGGCATTTTCGGGCGTCCAGTTTTCGTATTCCGGATAGGTCTTCCGCTCTGCCAGGCGATAATCGCAAGGGTTAAGCCCTTGCTGCATAGCTGCCAGGTAAACAACAGGCTTAAAAATAGAACCCACCTGGCGCCTCGCCTGAACGTAATCGTACTGAAAATGCTTGTAGTCTGCATCGCCCACATAAGCCAGAACAGCTCCTGTTTGCGGCTGAAGAGCTATAAAGGCCGTATGCAAAATGCCCAAATACCAGGCAAGTGAATCCCGCGGACTAAACTCCACCCGTTTGTCAGCTCCTGTTATAGGGTCGTACACCTGCATGGGTCTTTTTTGCCGAAAGGCTGCCTCAATCTCTTTTTCAGAGAAGCCTGCAGCCTTCATCTTTTGGTAGCGTTTGCTTTTGCGTATTTCCCGATCGATCCACCTTTTAGAAGGTTTCCAGCGCTTCCAAAAGCGCTTCTGCAAACGAGCCAACTCCTTCTTTACGGCTTCTTCGGCATAAGCCTGTAGCCGGCTATCGATACCGGTATAAATGCGCAGGCCGTCTGTATAAAGGTCGTAAGGCTGCCCGTTTTGCTTATACGCTGTTTCCAGTATTTCTTCTGCCTGGCGACGTACCTGTTCGCGAAAATGGGCAGCGAGTCCCTGGCGGTTGCCGGTATAAGCGGTTTTAAGCGGGAGCTGCTGCAAGGAGTCTTTCTCGCTTTCGCTCAAATAGCCGTACTTGCTCATTTGAGCTAAAACCACATTTCTCCGATGCAGGGCTTGTTCAGGATGAAGCACCGGATTGTAGGTCGTATTGGCCTTGAGCATGCCAATCAAAACAGCTGCTTCCTCTACCTTCAAAGCAGACGGCTCTTTATCAAAAAACCGATGAGCGGCGAGTTTGATGCCATAGATATCTTCGCCAAAAGGCACGCTATTGAGATACAGGCGCAAAAGTTCGTCTTTGCTGTAAACGGCTTCCAGACGATGAGCGATGAGCATTTCCCGCAGTTTGTTGACCGGCAAAGAAAACCAGCGAAAGCGCTGACGAGGATAGAGGTTTTTGGCCAATTGCTGGCTGAGCGTACTTCCTCCGCCCGATTCCTCCTTCTGCAGCAAAAGTGTCTTGAAGAAAACCCTAAACAGAGCTTTGTAGTCGATGCCGTGATGCTCAAAGAAGCGAGCATCTTCGGTAGCGATTAAGGCATAACGCACAAACTCAGGAAGTTCCTCCAAAGAGGCATTTACCCGCTGCTTGCGGTAAAAACGCCCCAGGAGCTGTCCGTCGGCACTGTACACTTCGGAAGCCTGCTCCGTGCGCAAACTCCGCAACTCCTCATAGGAGGGTACCCGACCCAAATATCCCCACACAAGAGCGAAGTACAACGCCAAAAGCATGGACAAAACCACCGTTGCCAAAACGGCACTCCATTTGGCGAAAGCCGCCAAGCGGGGCCGCTTTTGCCGAAAGGCCTGCCACCAAAGGAAAAAGTGGGTTTGCCTCCAGCGGTTTGCAAAAAAGTGCCATGCTTGAAGTATGCGACGAAAAAACGACCACTGCCCAAAACGCCGCTTCACAAGCGAAGCCATTTTCCCTGCTTTTACAACTACTTCACGCAAGCGGTGTTTCATATACTGATGTTTGGGTGCAAGACATCCGAATGAGGCTTTCCTTTACACATGGTACAAAACGCCCTGATCAAAATCCTGTTGTTTCCCTTTGCTCTTTTGTATGGCGCAGGGGTTTGGTTGAGAGATTTGCTCTATCGCCAAGGGCTGCTACAATCGGTTTCCTTTTCCATCCCGATTATCTCCATAGGCAATTTGAGCGTAGGCGGTACGGGAAAAACGCCCCACATCGAATACCTCATACGCTTGCTCCAACCTTACCTGGCCATAGGCACGCTTAGCCGGGGTTACAAGCGCAAAACGCGAGGCTTCCTCGAAGTACGCCCTACCCATGAAGCCGAAGACTCCGGAGACGAACCCCTGCAATTTAAGCGCAAATTTCCGGAAATTATGGTTGCCGTAGCGGAAAATCGCGTGCTTGGCATTCCGGAAATGCTGAAACGCAGGCCCGATCTGCAAGTCATTTTACTCGACGATGCCTTCCAGCACAGAGCCGTAAAACCGGGATTAAACATCCTGCTCACCGCTTACGACCAACCCTACACCCGCGATTTGCTGTTGCCGGCAGGGCGCTTGCGCGAAATGCCTTCTGCAGCTGAAAGAGCCGACATCATCATCGTCAGCAAATGCCCTGCCACGCTCAAACGCCAGGACGCAGAACAATTGCGCAAAGAATTGAACCCCTTAGCTCGACAACGCGTCTTTTTTTCCCATTATCGCTACAAGCCCCCATACTACCTCTTCAACCCCAACTACACCACCGGCCTGCCTACGGATTGGTCCGTGTTGCTCCTCACAGCCATCGCCAATGAAAGCTACCTCATTGACTACCTCAGCCCGCATGTGGGAAACATCTATACGGAGACCTTCGCCGACCACCATTTTTTTACGCCCTTTGAAATGGCTCAAATTAAAAATAAATTTGACCGGCTTCCCGAGCGAAAAAAATTCATCCTGACCACAGAAAAAGACGCTACCCGCTTGTACAAGCACAGAGATTTTCTCCTGCGCGAACGCTTGCCCGTCTTTGTTTTGCCCGTAGAAGTGGAGTTTCTGTTTGGCGAAGGCCCTGTTTTTGATGAAGAGATAAAGCGCTTCTTGTTGGAATTCACGGTATAAAGAAAAAACTTTGCACCACCTAAGCGATAAGAAACCGGTTTCATGAGTTTTTTACTGTATCTGCTTTGCCTCCTTTTTGCCTTGCTGATTGTCGGCAACCTCAGCACCTTTTTTTTCCAGGATTACTTCATTTTTCGTCCGGAAAAACTCGAAGAACACCACCGCTATACTTTTTTACATCCGTTTGAAGAGTTTTGGGTAAGCAGTGTCCAAGGTGGCCGCATCAACGGCTTGTGGTTTAAAACCGAGCAGCAAACTTCCAAGGGAGTGATTCTATACTTTCACGGCAACATGGGCAGCTTAAAGCGCTGGGGTCATGTTTATTACCACTTGCTCGACAAGGGATACGACCTCATCATTTGCGATTACCGCGGTTTTGGGAAGAGCAAGGGCAAGCGCACAGAGCAGAACATGATGCAAGACGCCCTGGCCGTTTACGCCTTTGCCGAAAGGCACTACCCGGCTCAGGATATCGTGCTTTTCGGTCGATCTCTGGGCTCGGCTTTCGCCTGTTTTTTGGCCGAGAAAAAAGTGTGCCGCATGCTGATTCTGGAAACCCCCTTTTCTTCCATGGCTGATTTATTCCACGCCTTTTTTCCCTTTTTACCTCCCGTTTTTCGCTTCAAATACGAGTTTGACAACAAAGCCCGGCTGAAAAACGTCCAAGTTCCCGTGCACCTTTTTCACGGCACCAAAGATTTGGTGGTACCTTACGGCGTTGCCGAAAAGTTAAAGCCCCTGCTCAAAGCCGGAGACAGTTTTACTACGCTTGAAGGCGGACGACACCAGGATCTGCTTTTCTTCGACGCCTACAACGAGAAGCTCAAAAGCCTGCTGGCGGAAAGCTGCTGAGCTTTGTTCAGTAGAGCACCATATCAAAGCGCCAGCGATATTCCTGCGTTAAGGGATGTTGCGCCCCCCAGAGTCGGAACAAGGCAATAGCTGCCCGCCTGGCCAGTTCGTTTTCTTCCTCCCGGTGGTTTTCCACCCCTTTTATCAGCGCTTGGATGGCAGCTTCCCCATCCCCTTTTTTCAGCGCCTCTTGAGCCTGCCGCAAAGCCTCATTGGAAGGCCCCGGTTCATCGGGCTGATAAGCGACCAATTCCAGCAAGGTGAGGATGTCTTGAGCTGCTTCATAAAGCTCATCGGAAGCCTGAATACCCGCAACCAGTTCACGGGCCAAATCGGGATTTTCAAAAAGGAGGTGTTTGGCCAGAGCGACACGGGCCTTCTTGTCATCGGGATGTGCTTCGACAAAAGCTTCCAATTGTCGGCGTACATGGGCATCAGGGAAGCCGTTTTCCCGCTCAAGTATGCCCTGCAGGGCCAATTTTTCTTCGGAGGGAATGTGCTCGTCCAGCCACTTTTCAATCATCGCCCGGGGCAAAGCTCCGGCAA
>JALSKB010000195.1 GCA_026989035.1 Saprospiraceae bacterium
AAGACGTACGGTAAGGGTGCTGTCATGCGCCTGGGTGATGCTAAAGTAGCTGATGTGCGCGATGCCATTTCAACGGGCTCGTTGGGTCTTGATATTGCTTTGGGAATCGGGGGCTTTCCGCGAGGACGCATCGTGGAGATTTTTGGCCCGGAATCTTCGGGAAAAACGACCTTGGCCATTCACGCCATTGCGGAGTGTCAAAAACAAGGTGGCATAGCAGCTTTTATCGATGCAGAACATGCCTTTGATCGCGCTTATGCTGAGGCTTTGGGCGTAGATACCGACAATTTATTCATTGCTCAACCCGATAATGGTGAAGAAGCATTGGAAATCACCGAACATTTGATCCGTTCCGGAGCCATTGACATCATCGTCATTGATTCCGTTGCCGCTTTGGTGCCTCGCGCAGAGATCGAAGGAGAAATGGGAGATTCCAAAATGGGGCTCCAAGCTCGCCTGATGTCTCAAGCTATGAGAAAACTTACGGGTAGCATAGGTCGGACAGGCGCTTGCTGCATCTTTATCAATCAGTTGCGCGAGAAAATCGGTGTGATGTTCGGCAACCCGGAAACCACTACAGGGGGCAATGCGCTTAAGTTTTATGCCTCTATGCGTCTGGATATACGGCGGTCGGGTGCTGCTCTCAAAGACAAAGAAGGCCATGTGATTGGCAACCACGTTAAGGTAAAGGTGGTCAAGAACAAAATGGCGCCACCCTTCCGCGTAGCCGAATTCGACATCATGTACGGTGAAGGAATTTCCAAAACAGGGGAAATCATTGACTTGGGTGTAGATTACGAGGTCATCCAGAAAAGCGGTGCCTGGTATTCCTATGGAGGAGTTAAAATAGCCCAGGGAAGAGAAGCTGCCAAGCAGTTTTTGCGCGACAATCCCGAATTGGCCATGGAAATAGAACAGAAGGTCAAAGTCGCTATTCTCGGTGAACCGGAAGGAAAGACCAATCAAGAAGTAGAAGACAAAGCAAAGGCTAACGGGCAAGGGGTTTCTTCCTAAAATTCAAATTGCATTTTTGCCTGAGCCTGTTTGCAGCAAACAAAGCTTCTCTGCCGGGGCATAGTCAGGAGGCTTTGTCCCTGTGGGGTCTCTTTAGACGGCTCATAAAGGCGTAGAAAAGGGCAACAGCTTCCCAAAAACGCTTGGGAAGCTGTTTTTTTAAAACCCATATAAGGCAAACCCATATTTTTTTTGCCCTTTTTGGGGAAAGGTTAGATTCTTGATTATCAACAAGTTATCTTTTTTAACAATTGTTTTTTGTCTAAAAACCCATATAACTTTGGTTTGATTTTTTTTTATGTTTTTTTAATAGTCTTTGCTGATGTTTGTGCCTAATCGCAGTGTTTGCGAGGTACATCATTGGGACTATTATGAAAAAGTTGCGAGAAATTATTTCCTGCATAGATTTTAATGAGGAGTTCTATTTACCTGTTTGGGAAGCTCGACTGCAAACTAAAATGCGTTTGTATGAACTTTACCGCTTGATCTTGGATAATCCGGAGGCCGATGACACCTTGCTTTGCCGGGCTTATTTGGGTAGAGGGCTCAACTCTACTTATTATCGGGCGAAAGCGCGTTTGTTTGATGAACTGGCGTCTTTGTTGTTCTTACAGTCTTTTTTAGGGGCTAACCAACAAGACAGGCCCGACGATTGGTTGGCCTATCGGAATTTTCTTCTGGGCAGAAAGCTACTGCAAGAGAACAAATATTCAACATCGTTGGTCTTTCTTTCTTCAGTCAGGAAGTATGGTAAACGGGGTCGCATACGGGGAGTTGTCTTTGAAGCCATGCGCTTGCTCCGCTACTTTTTTGCCGTTGTCAAAGGGCATTTGCCAAATTTTGAAGAGGTTTCTTCGGAAGAGAAAGCTGCCATGGAGGTTTTTCAGCAAGAATTAGCTCTAAGTACAGAGGTAGAGTCTTTGATGCTGCAGTCTATCAGCAAAGAATTTTCCGGTTCGAAATCTCTGTTGGGAGAAGGCGCTGATAAAAAAAATGAGCTTTCTGCCTCCCCTAATCTGCCTTATCAAACACCCCTTTTGGTGCACCACCGCTTTTTTCTTCAGTCGGCTTTTTGGTTGCGCCGAGGAGATTATCAGAGAACTATAGAGATCTGTGAACGAGCAATTCGGCAACTCGAGCAATTCGACATACCCGAATGCTGTGACTACTTGTTAACTTTCAGGTTACAACAAGCCGGTTGCTATTTACAATTGAATAGGCAGCAGGAAATGGAGCAGGTACTTCATTGGCTTCAGAGCAATACCCGAAACAAAGCCGTAATGCGGGTTTTGATGTTTGAGTTAAAGTGCAAATGGCTTTTGCGCCAGGGAGCTTATGAGGCGGCCTGGAATACCATTTGTCGGGTGGAGAATTTTCAGGTTTTATCTACCATGCCCAAAAGTCAACAGGAAAATTGGTTATTGCTAAAGGGTTACACCTATTTTTTTATGAGTAGTCAAGCAAAAAAAGAGAGTAAAAAAATAAAACCATTTCGTTTGCACAAAATGTTAAACGATTTGAACGTTTTGTATCGCGATAAAAAGGGGTACTACAGTACAATTGTTATTTTGCAAATTCTTTTTTACATCAAGGACAATAAGCGGGATCGCTTAGTTGATATGATTGAAGCTTTGGAAAAATACATCGTGCGTCATTTGGGAGGCGACAAACACCTGCGCACGCGCATTTACATGAGGATGTTGCTTTTGTTGCCCAAAAACAATTATTGCGCAGAAACTTGCAGGGAAAAAGCAGGTTTTTATTTAAAGCAATTGCATCGTTCCGGATATGGCTTAAAGCCCCTTTCTCATGAAATAGAAATTGTTCCGTACGAAACTTTGTGGAATGCGGCTTTGTCTTTGGTAAGCAAAAGCAATTGTTGATCGCTTTTACCAAACTTTTATCAAGCCTTTTCGATTTACCCATTGGCTCCAAGACTGGTTGTAGGTATGGATGCGCTGGGTTTTTTGGCCTTTGGCGTTTTCAAGCGGATAACCTTTGTTGGCCCATTCAAAGAGGCTGCCGTAGAGGTTGTACACTTTTGTGAACCCCATTTTTCGCAAACGTTCGGCTATTTTTTCACTTCGGTAGCCCACAGAGCAATAGACTACGGTAGGGCTGTTTTTGTCCAGTCCTTTCAATAGACTTTCGTCAAAATAATTGTAGCCAATGTATTGAGCTCCCGGGATGTGGCTTACCTCGTATTCTTCCCGTTCGCGGGCATCGAGTATTTGATATTGATGGAGGTTTTTATAGAGTACATCCACGCCGAGAAGGGGTATGGTAAAGCTCAATAAATCGACGAGTTGTCGATCAAATGCTGGATTTTGTATAGCGGGTCTCATCTCGGGAACTTGGGTACAGGCCTGGTTTGCGCTCAAGACGAGCAAAGCAAAGAAAAAAATAAATCGCTTCATAAAAACGCGTCTTATCGGGTTTACACGCGAATGCGAGACTTGGTAAGAATCGACCGCTCCTGCTTCTTGGGCCAAGCTCATAAAAAACTCATCCGCTTTCTCGGAAATGGAAACCTGTTCCTTAATGGTTTTGTTGCGCGTTTTGCTGTTTTAACAAAAACTTCTAATTTCGGGCAAGGAAAAAGGACAAAAGGCTGCTTTTGAAGGGCTTATTTTTTCCTTCATCCCACTAAAAAGCAAATCCGTTCGTTTCTTTTTGTACACACCATGAACCGAGTAAAGTATAATCCCATGAAGCGATTTCCCATTTTCTTTCTGTTATTCGTTACGGCCCTGGGTCGTTTGTATGCCGAAGGTGGAGATCCCTATGCCTACATTGAAAAATTTAAGGATATTGCCGTTCAGGAAATGAAACGAGCGGGCATTCCCGCCAGCATTAAGTTGGCTCAAGGCATGTTGGAATCTGCCATGGGCACCAGTGAACTGGCGCGTAAAGCCAACAACCATTTTGGCATCAAATGCCACAACGATTGGAACGGAAAAAAGATGTGGCGTATAGATGATGACGTGGATGAAAGGGGTAAACCCATAAAATCTTGTTTTCGGGTGTACAAGCATGCCAGCGAATCTTATGTGGCTCATTCCGAATTTTTGAGGGATCCGAAAAAAGAGTATCGCTATGGTTTTCTTTTCTTTTTAGAGCCCACCGATTACCGCAGCTGGGCCAAAGGTTTGCAATCTTCGGGTTATGCTACCAGCCCGACTTATGCCAATAAGCTCATCGGTTTGATCGAGCGCTATGAATTGTACGAATACGATCGCTTAGGCATGGAGGAAGCACCTGTGATTGAAGAACCGGATAAGCCTTTGGATGAAATAGAAAGCGTGCTGGGTATTACCTATAACAATGATACCCGTATGGTCTTGGCCCGAGAAGGCGAAACCCTAAAAAGCATCGAAGAGCGTACGGCTGTACCCGTCGAAAAACTCATGAAGTACAACGAAAAATATACTTCACCCTCCTATAAGCTCAAAGAAGGTGATATCGTGTACCTCGAAGCCAAGCGCAATTACTATCGGGGCTTTAAAAAATGGCACTACGTCAAAGAGGGAGAGACCATGTTTTACATCGCTCAGCTTTACGGCATCAAACTGAGCAAGTTGTACGACAAAAACCGCATGCCCGAAGGCAGCGAACCTGCTCCGGGAGAACGCATTCGCCTGCGTGGCAAAACGAAGAATGAAGCTGACCGGCCCCGCCTGATCAACGAAGCGCCTAAGCCTAAACCCTCCGCTGAAGAAAGTAAAATGACGGAAGACGATCTCTTTTGGGCCAATAATCCTTTTTCGGAGGATCCTTTTGGCGAAGAAGAGGACTCTTCGGAGGATATTTTCATCGATGAACCCGAAGTGCCGGAGACACCTCCTCAACAACCGGATAAACCGATAACACCACCTCAGGAGGATAACCAGGTGAAGCCGGAAAAACCTGCGGAAAAACCCGATAAGCCGGTGAGTCCGCCTTCTGAAGAACCGGAAGAAAAGCCCCTTACACCTCCTGTGAAAGAAGAAGAACCCGAAGCAGGGCAAACGGAAGAAACCCAACCTACCGAAGTACCCGCAGCAAATGAGTCCGGAAAATACCACATTGTCCAAAAGGGGGATACCCTTTACAGCTTGTCCAAACGCTATGGCACGACGGTACAGCAATTGCAGAAGTGGAACGGCCTTTCCGATTATACCATCAAAATAGGGCAAAAATTGAGGGTAAAGGAATAAATTTGTGGCGGCAACGAAACCCCGTTGCTGCTACAAATTGCTACGGATGAGCACTTTTCGTTTCTTTTACACGTTTGCCCTGGTAGGCCTTCTTTCCTCTTTTCTTTTCGGGCAGAGTGAAAAACGCACGGCCTATACCTTTAAAGGAGGGCTTTCTATTGGAACGCAACGCTGGAATGCCTTTTCCAATCGCGCGCCTTTGTTTCGCTACCATGGAGACTTGGCCATAGAAACGGCAGATAGTGATGAGTTCGGCGTTTTTGCACAATTGGGTTACCACGTTCGAGGTAGTGCGGTGCGCTACATCAATCTCTCTGCCGGCGCCAACACGAATTTTATCAGTCGTCCTTTTGCCTTTCACAACTTAGCCGTGAGTATTGGCGGTAAGCAGCGTTTTGGGTACCGCAACGTCAAGGCCTATTATCTCATCGCTCTGAGAGGAGAATACACGGTGTGGACCAACTTAGGGCGTTACGAAGATGAAAACAACGTCTATTTGTTTTTGCCCATAGAGGGTCTGGTCAGGCGTTTTAATTATGGGGTTACAGCCGGAGGAGGCTTTGAGTGGTCTTTCGGTGACTTAGTGGGGGGAATACTGGAATTTACGGTCTCCCCCGATTTTTCCTACCAGTATCGGCAGCCGCCTTTGCAAAATGTGCCCAGCCCCTATATTTCAGGCGTTTTTACGGATATTCCGGAACGCGAAATACGCAACTTGAGCTTTGAAATCAGTTTGGGCATTCGCTTTTTGAGGATAGTGGAATACGTAGACTGAGCAGGCAGGTGAAGCAAATATTCGTACAGATTGACCTATACATATGAAACACTTCTTGCCCCTTCTCTTCGCATTGATTTTTTTGGCGAAAGCCATGGCACAACAACCTGCGGAAGAGCAGGATTCCGTTTTGACTTTTGCCGAAGAAATGCCGCGTTTTCCCGGTTGTGAGATACCCGACAGTTCTCTTGCCTTTCGGCAAAAATGTGCCGAAGCGGTTTTGATGGACTACATGTATAGACGCCTGGTGTATCCCAAAGAAGCTTATGAACAAGGGATAGAGGGTACCGTCGTCGCTTCTTTTGTGGTTCATACGGATGGGAGCCTGAGCGATGTCAAAATTCTTCGGGATATTGGAGGTGGCTGCGGGGAAGAAGTGTTGAATATTTTGAAAGGCATGCAAGAAGAAGGCATACGTTGGAGGCCGGGTTATCACAAGGGAAAGCCCGTGCCCGTGCGGTTTAATTTGCCCGTGCGGTTTAAATGGGTAGAACCCTTGCCTTATGCTTTGGTGCAAGGCGATACCATTTATACCACCATTGACAGTCTTCCCGCTTTTGAGGGAGGAATGGATGCCTTAAACGATTTTCTCAAGGAAAATCTTCGGCAACCGGAAACAGCTCCGGATACTTGTTGGCTTGGAGATATGAATGTAGAGATTTTAATTCATCCGGATGGAACGGTAAAAATTTTGGATGTCAAGGACTACAACGGTCTGGGGTTTGATTATCAATTTGAAGCGATCCGCGTGGCTACAGCTACAACGGGGCATTGGCGCCCGGCCATGTATCGAGGTCGAGCGGTGCCTACTTCTTATATGCTTTATATGCTGTTTGAGCCGAAAGGAGAAGCCTGCAAGGGTTTGCTTGAAGCTTATGAAGAGGCCCGTAGGCAATCGGAAGAGGGCTTGAAACTTTTCAATGAAGGAAAGAAGGAAGAGGGCTTGCAGCTTCTCAATCGAGCGGTTGCTGCTTTTCCTCATCATGCCAATTTTCGCTACACCCGTGCTCAAATGTACATCAACATGAAAGACTATGAAAAAGCCTGTGAAGATTTGAGTGTGGTGAGAGCGCGCATCGTTTTGCCTACGATAGAGCAACTTTATCCACTTATTTGTCGCCGAGCCGAGTAAAGAGAAAGGCTTTGGTGTTTGTGGTGACAGCTGTTTATACCCCTGGCGAAGTGGTTTGGGAGGCATCAGCCTCCCACGCTCGTTTGTGGGTCGTAAGTTCCCCAAACCATTTCGGTTTGGGTATATGCTGTGTAAACGGGAGAGATGTGCATGACAAAATGGTTCAGTCTTGCCCTTCAATTGTCGGCGGCCTCAATTCAGTCCTTTTGGTCGTTAATCCAACTCAAGGCTTTTGAGTTGTTCATCTTTAAAAATAAAAAAAATGGAAAAATTTTTGTTTGTCTTGCTGTTGATTTTTCTTTTGGGGACATCTTGTGGGCAGTTTGATTCCCATGTTTCTCAAGCACCAAAGGGGGAATTTAAGCCGGAATCCGTTGTTGCAAAAGGAGATGTGAATAAGAACCGCATTCGCTTTCGCGGTTCGCTGTGGAAAGCAGTGAGTTGGGAGGATGCCAGGGGAAAGAATACCCTTATCCTCTCTGCTCGGCCGGTATTTCAAATTTCGGAAGACCTTCATCGGAAACGAGTCTATGGCTATCACTATCTGGAAACTCCGGACACTTTGGAGCGAATCAACTACATGACGGATTTAGCCGACTCCTGTTTTTGTGATTGTGATATTTACTTGGTCGATACCCTTTTACATGTAGATGATTTTAACAATGACCAGATAGGAGATGTTTGGTTTGCGTATTACATTGATACGCGTTGTGACGTCAGTCCGGTCGAGGCTAAGTTACAGCTTTGGTCGGATGGCAAGCGGGTTGAGCTTGCCGGCTTGGTACTTCCACCTGAGGATCAAGCCTGGCCGGATTCTTTACCGGGGCCGGAGTTTGTTTTTTCTTCCGACGTCCATTTGGAAGAACGAGCTTTAGCCTTGTGGAAGAAGCTGTTTTACTGAAGGGGGTTAGAAGACTGCTGATGCAATTTTTTGGATGGTTTTTGCATCTCCCATGGTGTAGTAGTGGATGCAGGGGACTCCGGCTTTTTTGAGTTCTTGAGATTGGGCTATGCTCCAGGCAATGCCTGCTTCGCGGACGGCTTCATCAGTTTTTGCTTTTTCTACTTCTTTGACCAGTTCCGGCGGTATATCGACGTAGAACATGCGAGGAATGGATTGCAACTGATAGCGTTTGGTCAGCGGCTTGATACCGGGTATGATGGGCTGGTCGATGCCGAGTTCTCTGCAGCGTTTGACGAATCCAAAATAATGTGCATTGTCAAAAAACATTTGGGTAACGATGTAATGTGCTCCGGCATCTATTTTGGCTTTGAGGTACATCAGGTCGGTTTCCATGTTGGGTGCTTCGAAGTGCTTTTCCGGATAACCGGCCACGCCAATGCAAAAATCCGTTTTTTGGCCATTGGCGACCATGTCGTCCAGGTAGCGCCCGTGGTTCATGTGGCAAATTTGTCGGACGAGATCCACGGCGTAGCTATGTCCTCCGGGGGTTGGCTCAAACTTTTTTTCAAATGAGCGGCTATCACCCCGTAAGGCCAGTACGTTTTGAATGCCCAAAAAATTCAAGTCAATCAAAGCATTTTCGGTTTCTTCTTTGGTAAAGCCGCCACAGAGCAGATGAGGCACGGCCTCTATGCCGTAGTGGTGCATGATGGAAGCGCAGATGCCTACGGTGCCC
>JALSKB010000196.1 GCA_026989035.1 Saprospiraceae bacterium
CCTGAGGTGGTCAAGCGGGCCTATAACGATCCCCAATTGTCTTATGGCAAGGAATACATCATACCCAAGCCCTTTGACCCACGAGCGCTCATCTGGGTGGCTGCAGGCGTGGCTGAGGCTGCCATGTCTTCAGGTGTGGCTCAGACTCAGCTGGATATCAAGGCTTATCGGGAATCCTTGATGGAAAGAGTGGATTGGTCCAGAGAGGTAATGCGCAAAATTTATCTCCTTACCCGTAAAGATCCTCGGCGGATTGTTTTTCCGGATGCGCATCACCCTAAGGTGATTTGGGCCGTGAGCGAAATCATCAGAGAAGGTATCGCTAAACCCGTCCTTCTCACCCGAGATGAAATGGCTTTGCGGGCGCAATTTGAGGAGTTGAAACACGATGTCGAAGGGGTGGAAATTATTCAGATGGACAAGTGGATACATCGGGAGGATTACATCCGTCGCTATTACGCCATGCGTCAGCGCAAAGGTGTAACCCAAAGTCGGGCTATTAAAGATATGCAGGATCCCATGCGCTTTGGTTTGATGATGGTGCGCGTGGGCGATGCCGAAGGCTTGGTGGGTGGTATTAGCAGGAATTTTCCGGATGTGGTACGTGCGGGTTTGCAAATCATTGGCACGAAAAACCCGCAAGGCATTATCGCAGGTATGTATTTGGTTCAAGACGGGCACAAAACCTACTTTTTTGCAGATTGTGCAGTTAACATTTCGCCTACGGCGGAGGAATTGTCGGAAATAGCCATTATGGCTGCACGTCAGTTGCAGACCTTGCACATAGAGCCTCGGGTAGCCATGCTTTCTTTCTCCAACTTTGGCTCGGTCAGGGCGCCGGAGGTGGAAAAAGTCTCTCAAGCAGTGGACTTGGTGCGTCAGAAATTTCCCGAACTTACCATTGATGGGCCTGTACAGGCAGATGCGGCTTTAGACAGGGAGTTTATTCGGAAGCACTTTCCCTTTGCCGACTTACACACCCAGCCCAATTTGTTGGTTTTTCCGGATTTGAACTCCAGCAACATCAGCCTAAAACTCCTCAGCAAAATGTGTAAAGTGCGCTCTATCGGTCCCATCATGATGGGGCTGGCTAAGCCGGTGCACTTCATTATCAGGGGATCTTCTGTTACGAATATCATCAACATGGCAGCCGTTGCCTGTCGAGATGCCCAAAAAGTGTAAAACATTTCTTTTGAAGTGTGCCTCGGTTTTCTCAAAAGGCGGCGGTTTGGCCTTTCGGCAAAAAAAAACCGGAGCGACAGCTCCGGTTTCTCTTTTTATTGTTCTGCGGTTTGTAGCACTTCGCTGCGGAAGGCAGGCTTGCCGTTGAGCAGTTCGACGAAGACCCGCGAATGTGGTTGTATTCGATCTTGGAGCATTTCTTTGGCCAGTTCGTTGAGCAAGTAGCGCTGAATGACGCGCTTGAGCGGTCGTGCTCCAAATTCCGGATGATAGCCTTCTTCGGCCAGCCAATTGATGACTTCCTCGCGCACTTCCAGTTCTATGTCTTGTTTGCGCAGTTTGGCTTCGATTTGCTTGAGTTGCAGCAAGACGATTTCGCGGATGTCTTCTTTTGTCAGCGGCCGGAACATGATGATGTCGTCTATGCGGTTGAGGAACTCCGGACGCAAGCTGCGCTTTAGCAGTTCGAAGAGTTCTTCTTTGGTTTGCTCGATGACTTCTTCCCGATCTTTTTCCGTCATGTTTTCAAAGCGCTCGCGGATAATGTCGGATCCGAGGTTTGAAGTCATGATGATGATGGTGTTTTTGAAGTTGGCTAGGCGACCTTTGTTGTCTGTCAAGCGGCCGTCTTCGAGCACTTGCAGCAGGATGTTGAACACATCCGGATGCGCTTTTTCTATTTCATCGAGCAAGATAACGCTATAGGGCTTGCGCCGTACGGCCTCGGTCAATTGGCCGCCTTCTTCATAGCCTACATAGCCGGGAGGTGCACCCACGAGGCGAGATACGGCGTGGCGTTCCTGGTATTCGCTCATATCGATGCGCGTCATCATGTTTTCGTCGTTGAAGAGGAACTCAGCCAGGGCTTTGGCCAGCTCGGTTTTACCTACACCGGTTGTTCCCAGGAAGAGGAAAGAGCCTATGGGGCGGTTTTCATTGGCCAAGCCGGTTCGGCTGCGGCGTATGGCGTTGGCCACGGCTTCAACGGCTTCGTCTTGTCCGACGACGCGCTTGTGCAACTCTTCTTCGAGGCGCAGCAGTTTTTCGCGTTCGCTTTGCAGCATGCGTGAAACAGGGATGCCCGTCCAGCGAGAGACAATCTCTGCTATGTCTTCGGCATCTACCTCGTCTTTGACGAGAAGTTCACCTTTTTCCTGCAGTTCTTGCAATTCCCGGTTGAGTGTTTGGAGCCGGTTTTCCAGTTCGGGTATTTTGCCGTAGCGTATTTCGGCTACCTCGCTAAAGTTGCCCTCGCGCTCCAGGCGTTGTGCCTGAATTTTAAGTTGTTCGAGCTCTTCTTTAATCGACTGGATGTTGTTAATCAATTCGCGTTCTTCCTCCCATTTGGATTTCAGTTCGCGTTCTTGTTCGCGCAAATTGGCGAGTTCTTCTTCGATGCGGGTGATTTTGCCCTTGTCTTTTTCGCGTTTCATGGCCTCGCGCTCGATTTCCAGTTGTCGGATTTTGCGCTCTGTAATTTCCAGTTCTTCCGGCATGGAGTTCATTTCGAGGCGTAGGCGAGCTGCTGCTTCGTCGATCAGGTCAATGGCCTTGTCGGGCAAGTGCCTGTCCGTGATGTAGCGGGTGGACAGTTGCACGGCGGCGACGATGGCATCATCGGTGATGGCCACCTTGTGATAGGTTTCGTACCGCTCTTTGAGGCCGCGCAGGATAGAGATAGCATCTTCTTCGGAAGGTTCATCGACCATGACTTTCTGAAAGCGGCGTTCCAGGGCTTTGTCCTTTTCAAAGTACTTTTGGTACTCGTCCAGGGTTGTTGCTCCTATGGCACGCAATTCTCCTCGGGCCAGGGCCGGTTTGAGGATGTTAGCGGCATCCATGGCGCCTTGTGTTTTTCCCGCACCGATCAGGGTATGGATTTCGTCGATGAAGAGGAAGATGTTACCTTCTGCAGAGATGACTTCTTTGACGACTGATTTCAGTCGCTCTTCGAATTCACCCTGATATTTAGCCCCTGCGATGAGAGCGCCCATGTCGAGGGCGTAGATTTCCTTGTCGCGCAGGTCTTCGGGCACATCGCCGCTGACGATGCGGTGAGCCAAGCCTTCTACGATGGCCGTTTTTCCCACGCCCGGTTCGCCGATGAGGATGGGGTTGTTTTTGGTTCGGCGGGCTAAGATTTGCAAGACGCGCCGGATTTCCTCATCCCTACCAATGACGGGGTCCAGTTTGCCCGAGCGGGCTCGTTCGTTGAGGTTGATGGCGTATTTGCTGAGCGCGGCATAGCTGTCTTCGGCACTGGCAGAGGTTACGCGGCTGCCTTTGCGCAAGTCGAGTATGGCTGCTTTTAAATCATTTGCCGAAAGGCCGCTGTCCTTGAGCAACTGGGCCACCTGATCCTTGCCTTCTACCATGGCCAACAAGAGGTGGTCTATGGCCACGTACTCATCGCCAAACTCCTTGAGCAGGCTGTTGGCCCGCTGAATGAGTTGGCTCAAATCGCGCGACAAATACTGATCTCCTCCACTTACCTTGGGGTAAGATTTGATGATGGCATCCAAGGCCATTTGGAGATTTTGGGTGTTGACACCCAGTTTTTTTAAGACAAAAGGCGTAACGCTTTCGTCAACCTGCAGGATGGCCTCCAGCAAGTGCCCCGTTTCAATGGCCTGGTTGCCGTGTTCCGTGGCCAGTTGTTGGGCTTTCCGGATGACCTCCTGCGCTTTTATGGTCATATTGTTCAGGTTCATATTCGTTTTCTTTTTAGACTTTCAAGATGTGAAATACATCTGTCAAGGGAAGCTGCAAAAGGCATTCCGTTGGCTTATAAGCGCCATTTTGACATCGGGAAACGGGAGCTTGCGCCAAAATGGCGGGAAGTTTTGCCGCCTAAGCAGTGGTTTGTTGTTTTTTTCTACTGTACCAGAAGTATCCTGCTGAAATGAAGACGAGAACGAAGCCCACCAAGCCAAAGGTGCTGCTCAGGGAGAAGTAAAAGGTGAGTGGTGCGACCAAAAGAGGCGAAGCAAATTGGCCCAGGAAAAAAGCCGAGCTCATGCGTCCCATGGCATGCCCGCGTCGCTCGGCAGGGATGATTTCCATGATCCATAAGCCCGGATTGGGCATGAGCAGGCCTACGCCGAAGCCGGTTATTACCATGCTTAGCAAGACGGAGTACCAACCTTCTGCCAGAGCTGTCAGACCATAACCCAAAGCGGTGATGCCGAAGGCCAGGGCATACATTTGGGAAAAGTGCAACTTGCGTCGCAAGGGGCTGTAGATTAGAGAACCCAGGGCGGCAGCCAAGGTGCCGGTAACAATGGCCAAAGCAGCATAAACGGGAGAAGGCACCCCCAGCTCGCGCAGCAAAAAAGGCAGTTGGACCGGAATCATGAAGAATACAGCCATGGTGATGAAGGCTGTCGTCAGGATGAGAAAAAACAGCTTTTTGTCGTGCTGGGTCGAAACTCGGCACTGTTCGTCTTGCTCATTGCGTTTCGGTTCGTGCAACCAAAATACAACCATGGGCAGCACCAACAGGCCCAGGCTGTAAATCAAAAAGGGGTAGTGCCAATCGCGTTTAGCCAGCCATCCGGCCAGGGCGATAAAGGCCATGCCGCCCAGCGCCATGAAAGCACTTTGCAAACTCATATACCGATCTCGGTCCTCCCCACAGAAGTAATCTCCCACCAGGGCCGTTACAATGGGCATGATAAAAGCCACGGCCAAACCCAGAAAAATCCGGCTCGTCGCCAAAGGTGTCAGTTCATTGAAAAAGAAGCCCGAGCTACCGGCTAAGGCATACAGCAAGATGGCCGCTTCCAACAGGCGAATGCGTCCATAGCGGTCGATTAGCAGGCCGGCCAGTGGGCTGAAGAGAGCTATGAGTAAAGCCGGCAGGGTGAGCAACACCTTGGAAATGAAATCGGATTGTTGATAGCCCGAAAGCGCCTGGCTGATTTTGGGCAGCGCCGGGCCGATGATGGCACTGGATAGAGCCGTCAAGGTCGCCGTCATCAGCAGAGCCGTTTTGAGCTTCTTTTGCAAGGTCCGGTTTTTCGTGATGGCCTTTCGGCAAAAAATATCCGACAAGATACGTCTTTTTGCTTCTTTTTCGTTCCTTGCAGGGAGTTCAAGCCAAATCTGTTAACTTTGGGGCTGCTCCGACAATTGTTTTTTGTTCGTGAAAGAAAAACCTATGCGACCTATACTTCTTTTGATTTCTCTTGTTTTTTTCTCCTTTGGGAAGCTCAAAGCCGAACAAGCTGTTTATACTGTTTACCTGGGCACTTTTTTGGATGCTCAAAAAGGTGATTTCGAGCCTTTGGCTTCTTTGGGCTTTCTCTACGCCAATACCATGAGTAACAACCTCAGCAAGGTGTTCATCGGAGGCTATACGACTAAAAGTAGAGCTGATGGTGTAGCGGTAGCTGCCCGCAAAAAAGGGTATATTGATGCTACGGTGATTGAATTGAACGTCAAGGATTCACCCAAGGCAGCGGTGGTGCAATTAGGCATCAAAAATGCAAAGAAAAAAATTGATTGGAGTGAGTTTTCCAAAGCGGGGAAGATTTACTTCATCTTGAACAACGACCAGGTTAAAGTAGTAACGGGTATTTTCCCTTCCGAGGCTTCTGCGCAATCGGCTGTGAAAGAGCTGCGCAAGCGCGGTTATCGGGATGCTTTCGCCAAAACGGTGCCGGAGGTATTGCTGCATGAGTTAAACGATTTTGTGTTGGGTAAGCCGACTGTTCGGGAGGGCTTGTTTGGAGAAGAGGCCGTGCCTGCCGATGTGCCTACTTCTTATGATTACGAGGAGGGCGGCCCTGTGGTGGTAAAGGCACCGGAGCTTACGCCCAAAGACGGGGGAACTGTTTCGGCGACGAGCAATAATTTGCTCTATCGCCCGGAAATACGCACAAAGGTCAAGCGCGGTTCGGCTCTGCAACTGCAGAAAATTCTCAAACGCTTGGGTTATTACAAAAGCAGCTTAGATGGCTATTATGGCCGGGGAACGGCAGGAGCTTATGAAAAGGCGCTGAAGGAATTGCCTGCTTTGAAGAAATATCAAGTACTTGCTAACCACTTGGATGAATTGAATGCAGGAGACAAGGTTGAGGGTTTGCAGTATTACATCAATTCTCTGCCCGAAGATCCCGCACATGCTTTGTCGGGCTTGTCGGCTTCGTCTTCGCCTTTGGCGAAAGCCTATCGGGCTTATTGGCTTTTTGTTACTCGTGGCCCGAATGCGGAAGTCAACGATTTGATGAATGCTGCTGTTCATCAAGCTTTTGCCGACCCGAAAACGCCGGTGCCTTCGCGTTTTGATCCCTCTGCTACTTATGCTTATGCCAACCTTTCTCAGTTGATTTTGCACTTGAGCTATGTGCATCGGGCGATAGGTACCTCTATAGCAGCGCCTTGCTGGCTGTTTCAGAGGCACCCCAAAGAGGCCTTGAGCGCATTTGAGCCTGAGGGCAGCATGAGCCAGGCAGATTATCGCATACAAGCTTGTGCAGGCTTTGATCAATGGCCCGAAGTACGCCTGTTGATAGCCATAGGAGAAGACCTCAATGCCATGAACCCGCTGGCTCCGGATGTCTTGGCGGCTGCGCGCTCTCGTCAGACGCGCTATCTGCTTTCGCCCAAACCTTTATCCAAATCGGAAACGGCCGAAATGCAAATGCGCCAACAGCGATTGATCAAAGGGTTAGATGCCTGGGCAGCTAAAGATCCCTTGCACCAGAAAATCGTTACGGCTTTTAAAATCAGCTACTACCAGACGCAGGTGCTGTTGGAGGATTTTTATATGGATAAAGATTTGAATCCCGACCAGGCTAAGGGGTTGGCCTTAGGTACTTTGGATGCCTTGGTAGGGCCTTATGTGGGGAGGTTTTGATGGAATCGGAATAATCCGGAGCTGCATCCGTGATTTAATGTTTTCTCTATGCCCAAACCGAAATGGTTTGGGATATTCACAACTCATAACGAGCGAAAGACGAGGAGTTTGGGAGGCATCAGCCTCCCAAACCATTTCGTCATACGATAAGTATACATTCCGCGTCGAAGCCTCATGATCTGTTTCCTTAGATGTTAATGCCCTGTAGATAGGCTTTCATCTGTTTGGAAAGCACTTTTTGCGGATGTCCGGAAGTCGTGATTTTCCCGTCATTCATAAGAAAAACGCGCTCTGCCATGCGGAAGACCTCCAGCAGGTCGTGGCTGACGAGTATGGTGGTCAGGTCGTATTCGCGGTGTAGCTGGAGGATGTATTGTTGCAGTTTTAAGCGCATTTCGTAATCCAGGGCAGAGAGTGGTTCGTCGAGCAGGAGTAAAGGAGGTCTTTGTACCAAAGCTCTGGCCAGGGCCAGTCGTTGTTTTTGTCCTCCGGATAAGCGACCCGGTTTTTGATCTCGCAATTCGCTTAACCCGACAATGTCCATGAGCTCCTCAATGGTGTTTTTGTCCTGTCCGGATTTCAGGGCAAAATGCAGGTTTTCTCTTACACTCATATGGGGAAAGAGCGCGTAATCTTGAAAGACAAAGCCCAGGCGGCGTTTTTGCGGGCGCAACACCTTTCCCTTTCGGGTATCCAGCCAAACCTCACCTCCCACCTCAATGTATCCTGCATCCGGTTGCATTAATCCGGCTAACATGCGTAAAACAGAAGTTTTACCTACGCCGGATTTGCCGTAAAGGCAGGCAAAGAGGCCGCGTTCCAATTCTATGTGGACGTCTAGCAACATCTCTCCCGAGCGGGCGTGCAGGCGTTTTTTTAGGTGCAGCTTGAGCATGTGCAGGGCTTTTTGCAATAAAGTATTGTATCTCTGGCTCAAGGCAAAGATAAGCAGCCTAAGGGCATAAAGTCATGCTATAAGGGCTTATGCCAAAAGTTGAAAAAATGTAGGGAAGATTCGTAGGAGAGGAATTTTTGAATGGAAATTTGCGTGTAGCAAATAAGTTTCTACAGGTCTTGCTGTTCTTCTGCTACTTTGTTTGAGTGTAACCGCGTATGCGCGAATAAGGGGAAACCTTTATGAGCGCATTAGCGGCAAAAAACTAAAGGGGGAGTGATTGGGTTTAGCTTTAAAAGGGACTTAGAATTTTGATTTTTAGGTAATATTTCCGTGAAAAAACAGATGTATTATTGGATGGGGTGCTCTGTTTGAGAACAAACAAATAAAGTGCGCCATGAAAACTTTTTATCTCTATCCGTTTTTCACTTTTTTATTCTGCTTGTTTTTTGCCCCTTTTTGCCGAGCACAATGGCATGTCAACGCCTATGGCACGGGCCAGACTACAGGACATATTGCTACGCTTGAGGTGGTTAATATAGGTGATGAGCCACAAGTCTTAAAGCCTCAGCTTGTGTACATTCCTGCAGACGGAAGCCGGCAATCCTATGTGGGGCGCATTCCGAGATCTCCTCTTGTTTTGCGGGGCGATACAGTACGTGTTCCCGTCAGCGGTTGGTGCACAGATGTGCATCGTCCTCCGGTAGGCAGGGAGGAAGCCATGCAGCCTTCCTCCTGGGTGCCGGTT
>JALSKB010000197.1 GCA_026989035.1 Saprospiraceae bacterium
AGCGCACCAATAGCCACAACACCAGCAGCAAAGGAATCAACATCCAGGGCTTGAGCACATCGCTCCAATAAGAAGGCTCTCGTTCAATAGAGCGTATGGGCTTCAGCTCCTCTCCTTCTTCAAGCGGAGGGAAGCCAATCTTTAAAGCCAATGGCCTGCTTTGCAAAACCTGCACCGTAGTATCTTGCGGCAAACGATACGCCAACACCACGGGCGGAATCTGCAGTTGCACACTGTCCCAAGCTATCAAGACAAAATCTCGTTGCAACATTAAAAAACCGCCTTGTCGCTCCAAAGTGTCCCAGGAAGTCGAACGCAACAGTTCAAAAGCGGAAAAACCTGGCGGCAAGCTCAAATGGGGCTCGACAAGCATGGCGCCCTCAGGTAGCTTGGCCGTAAGACGCAAAACCAAGCTGTCACCCGTCATTGCTTCCGACTTGGAAAGTCTTGCATCTAAATAGGTCTGCGCTTCTATCGCAAAAGCAAAGAGCAAAAACGGTAAAATAGCAAAAACTGAAAAAAAACGACTCAAACGCAGCTCTTTACACCAAACGCCAATAAAGCCCAAGGTAGCCTCCCTACTGGCATCAAGCAAAACGCTTCGACATGAATACGCAAAGCAAAATCGCATAACCTCTCAACTCCTTTTTTTAAAAAACCGCAACAAGGCTTTCTCGTAAGACTCCTCTGTACTCAATGAAAGCCGATCAGCCCCGGCTTTACTAAAAATGCGATCAAACTGCTTTTCTTGCTGCTCAAAATGTTTGGCGAAAGCCTGACGAACCGAATCCAAATCGGTATCTAACCAGGCATATTGGCCTGTTTCCGCATGTTTTACGCGCAGTAAACCAGCCTCGGGTAAGCTCTGTTCAAAAACATCGTACATTCGCAAGCCAATAAGGTCGTGTTTGCGGGCAACAATGCGTAAAGGGTGTTCATAGTCTTTTTCACAGATAAAATCCGACATCAGAAAAGCGATACTCCGCTTTTTAAGCACGCGATGGAGAAACTCCAAAGCGGCCCCGATATCCGTGCCACGCCCCTGCGGCTGCAAGCCCAACATCTCTCGAATGATGAGCAAAATATGTGCACGCCCTTTTTTCGGTGGAATGAATTTTTCAATCCGGTCGGAGAAGAAAATCACGCCGACCTTGTCGTTGTTCTGAATGGCCGAAAAAGCCAAGGTAGCTCCGATTTCCGTAAACAACTCTCGGCGCAAACCCTGCCCCGTGCCGAAAAATGCCGAGCCGCTCACATCCATCAACAGCATCAGGGTCAGTTCTCGTTCTTCCTCAAAAAGCTTGACATGGGGCGTTCCGGTACGAGCTGTAACGTTCCAGTCAATGTCGCGCACATCATCGCCGTATTGATAGGCCCGCACCTCGCTAAAGGACATCCCTTTGCCTTTGAAAGCACTGTGGTACTCTCCGGAGAACAGATGCTGGCTCAGACCCCGCGTCTTGATTTCGATTTTGCGTACCTTTTTGAGGAGTTCCCGGGTGTTCATATAAAAAAACTGAGCTGAAAACCTCAAGCCTCGAGCTTGTTTTCCTTAACTTACCGCACAAAAGTAGAGATTTTGTCGAAGACAATCAGGTGGTTGCTGGTTTTCATTTTACTCTGGGCCATTTACCGGCGACTGGAGGGGGAAGCTTTTCGCCTTTTTTTCGAGCAGCTGCCCATGGCCTGGACAGCGCGGAAGACCTGGCTCGCCGTAGCAGTGCTGCTGATGCCGGCAAACTGGCTGCTGGAAACGGCCAAATGGCAAACACTCATGGTGGTGCAAAATCGACAGCCGGGCTTCCGACAGGCCTTCAGAGCTGTCATGACAGGCCTGGCTCTTTCCTTGTTCACTCCGGCTCGATTGGGCGATTACCTGGGGCGCAGTTTGCAGGCAGGGCCTTTCGGCAAATGGAGAGCAGCAGGGGCAACGTTGCTGGGGCACATCGCTCAATGGCTGCTGCTGTTAGCTACCGGCCTGCCGGCTCTA
Organism: Saprospiraceae bacterium; assembly: GCA_026989035.1. Lineage (GTDB taxonomy): Bacteria > Bacteroidota > Bacteroidia > Chitinophagales > Saprospiraceae > WGBN01. The sequence goes on from JALSKB010000197.1 coordinate 1,991, forward strand.
CTCCTGCTCAAAACACCAAACCACCTCCCCACCAATGCGCCTTTAATGCTCTTTGCCTTAACGGCTTTAGCCGGCACTTTTTTCTACCTCTCACTACCCCGATGGATACCCAAAGCCCGTTTCCTGAAAAAATACAAAGGATTGCACCGCCTAACTAAGCACCTACCCCAAACTGCAGCTTTTCCCTCCCAAACGCATTTGGCGAAAGCCCTCATCCTGGGCAGCCTGCGCTATGGTGTATTTAGCCTGCAACTCTACGCCCTGCTCCTCTTTTTCGGACTGCCGCTAAGCCCAAAAGAAGGCTTGGCAGGCATTTGGTGCATCTTCCTGCTGCAAAGCGGCCTGCCCCTGCCCTTCATCGGCAATGTGCTGCTGCGCACCGAACTGGCAGCTTGGATCTGGCCCCACAGCCCGACAACCGCTATTTTGGCCGGCATGAGCGCCCTTTTTGCACTAAATCTGGCTCTGCCGGCGTTACTTGGTGCGAGCTTCCTTGTCCAAATCAATGAACAGCATCATGAATCCTATGAAAGCCATCAAACCGAAAATCACCCTGCTACTCCTTAGCACCAGCCTGCTGATCTCGCTCTCCTTTTCCCCTTTCCTACCCACTCCTCCCCAAACCGATGCCGAAACAATCCGCTACAACAGCTGCTCCATAGAAAACAACAGCTTCCGGGGAGGAGAAAAACTGGTCTATAAGATTTACTACAACATGAATTTCGTGTGGATACCCGCCGGAGAAGTGGTCTTTACCGTAGAAGACAAAGGGGATGTCTTTCGCCTTTCGGCAAATGGAAAAACGTATCCCTCCTATGAATGGTTTTTCAAAGTGGACGACAAATACGAGTGCTATGTCGATAAAAGCACTTTGCTTCCCCGCCTCTCCATACGCGATGTACACGAAGGCAACTACACGGTTTTTGATCAGATGACTTTCGATCAGGAAAACTACATCATCCAATCCGATAGGGGGCCATCCCGTACCGACATCCGCCAACGCAACACCTATGAACTGGATCGCTGCATCCACGACATCCTTTCCATCCTCTACTACATGCGCAACTTGGATTTTGCCAGCTACAGAAACGGCCAAAAGCTGGCCATAGAAATCTTCATGGACGGCGAAGCATGGCCCCTGAACGTGCAGTTCCTCGGCAAACGCCCCAACAAAAAAATCCACGGCCTGGGGCGCTTCGATGCCATTCACTTCCGCCCGGAAACCATCGCCGGTGAGGTCTTCGACGAAGGCGCCCACATGAACATCTGGGTATCCGACGACGCCAACAAGGTGCCACTCATGATCGAATCTCCGGTCTCCGTAGGCTCCATCAAAGCCGTGCTAAAAACCTATAAGGGCCTGCGCTACCCCCTTACCTCTAAAAAGTAAAGGAGCAAAAACTCAGCCATCAAACTCACAAGCCTTAAACTTTGGCGAAAACACGTAACATCCTCTTCATAGGCTTACTGCTCACTGCCTTCCTGACCGGCCTGTGGGTCATGAAACGCTGGCTTACACCCCCACCAAAACCAACAGAACGAGCCACCGTGCTGGTCGAAAAAATCCAAAAAGTAGCCAAGCTCATCACGGTCGAAGGTTATTTCGTGGAGCACTACGACTACGGAGACCCCGATCCGGGGCCGTATTTCATCGGCCCCATTCCCAACTTACAAGCTTTTCTTCCCCGCAAAGAGGCCCATGTGCGCATCAAAGCCCGCGTAGCCATCGGCTACGATCTGGAAAGCATGAAAATAGAAGCCTATCCGGAACAAAAGCTCATCCGACTCAGCCAACTGCCCGAACCCGAAATCCTCTCCATAGATTCTGAAATAGATCTCTTCGACGATCAATCCAGCATCTTCCGCCCCCTGACCGAAGAAGACCACATCCAGATTTATCGCGGTGCGCGAAAGAAAATCGAAGAAGCAGCCCGAAACAGTCGCCTACTCCCGGCTGCGCGCGAGCAGGGCAATGAAATGATCGACATCATGCGCTTCATGGCCGAACAAGCCGGTTGGCAGCTCCTGCTCGACAGCTTGTCAGCTCCAGCCGGCAACCCCTTGCCGGAGCAAACTCCCTCGCCGCCGGATACCCCTAAACAGCTCTGGGAAGGAGAAAACTACTAAGCGTAGCACCGGCTGCCCTTGCCCCATCGCCATTCTTTTCGTTTCTTTGCAAGCAGCTCAGCAACAAAACAGCTCGCCATGCATCTATCCCAACTCGACTGGGGCATCATCCTCGCCTTCTTCACTCTTTCCCTACTCATTGGCCTGCTGACCAGCCGCCAAGCCGGCAAAGGATATGCCGAATACTTCCTCTCCGGACGCAAGATGCCCTGGTGGTTGTTGGGGGTGTCTATGGTAGCCACCACCTTCTCCGCCGATACACCCAACCTGGTTACCGACATTGTCAGGCAAAACGGACTGGCCGGCAACTGGGTGTGGTGGGCCTTCCTGCTCACCGGCATGCTGACGGTCTTTGTCTATGCCCGCCTGTGGCGCCGCTCGGGCATCCTGACCGACCTGGAATTTTACGAACTGCGCTATAGCGGCCCCGAGGCGACCTTCCTGCGCGCTTTTCGGGCTTTCTATCTGGGTGTCTTCTTCAATGCGATGATCATGGCCACAGTGATTTTGGCAGCCATCAAAATCTCCGCTGTCATGTTACCGGACTTGGATCCCTGGCGGGTTACGCTTTTTGTGCTGGCCATTACAGCCATTTATACCAGTTTGGGAGGGCTGCGGGGCGTGCTACTTACCGACCTGCTGCAATTCGTCATCGCCATGGGCGGCACCATCTGGGCTGCTTATGTCTTGGTTAATAAGGCGGAAATTGGTGGCTTGCAGGTCCTGCTTCAACAGCCCGCCGTAGAGGGAAAACTCCATTTTCTGCCCGACTTCAATGATTTTTCAGCCCTGTGGCCCCTGTTCATCATTCCCCTGGCCGTACAGTGGTGGAGCGTCTGGTATCCCGGAGCCGAACCCGGCGGCGGAGGCTACATCGTGCAGCGCATGCTGGCCGCTAAAGACGAGAAAAACGCCATGGGTGCGACGCTCTTTTTCAACATCGCCCACTACGCCCTGCGCCCCTGGCCCTGGGTCATCATCGCCCTCTGCTCTTTGGTCCTTTACCCCGATTTGGCGGCTTTAAAAGAGGCTTTCCCCAATATGCCTTCCGGCAAAATCGGGCACGATATGGCTTATCCGGCCATGCTCACCCATTTGCCGAAAGGCCTCATAGGGCTGGTAGTAGCCTCCCTGCTGGCAGCCTTTATGTCCACCATTTCCACCCACCTGAATTGGGGCTCTTCCTACATCGCCCATGACCTGTGGCACCGCTTCATCGACCCCCGGGCCACCAACCGTCGCCTGGTACTCGTCGGCCGCCTCAGCACCTTATTGCTGCTGCTGCTCTCTGCACTGATAGCCCATTATGCCTTGCGCAATGCTCTGGATGCCTTCAACCTCATTCTGCAAATCGGTGCCGGCACCGGACTGCTGTTCATTCTACGCTGGTTTTGGTGGCGCATCAACGCCTATAGCGAACTGACCGCCATGATCGTCTCTTTTCTGGTAGCTGTCTATTTTAAAAAGTGGGGCCCGGAAAACCTGGCCGACCACTGGCAACTCCTCATCGGCGTGGGCATCACCACCCTGGCCTGGGTAATGGTCAGCCTGCTGACCCCGCCCAGTTCGGAAAAACGCCTGCTGCACTTCTTTAAATTGGTCAGACCCCACGCCTACGGCTGGAAACCCCTCGTACAACGGGGCTTGCAAAACGGATATCTCCAAGAACAAGACTTGCAAACCGGCAGCTTCGCCCTCGAACTCAGCGGCATGTTCGTCGCTTGCTTCACCGTCTATGCTGCCCTCTTCGGCACCGGATACTGGATCTATGGTCAAACCGGCCAAGCCCTGGCCGCCACTGCCATTACTGCCCTGGGCTGCTTCCTGCTGTTCCGCATCTGGAAAAAGCTCCACAGCGCAGAAACAAAACTTGCTGAAAAAGGAGGATAGGGACTGGGCCAATCTTGCCCCCATTCACTATTCCTCCACCGATTCAATGATGTAATCATCTGAGCTGATAACCGTGTCAAATAAGCCCACATCTTCACCTTCATGCCGGTTAATGCCAATGTACCTCAAACTGGCATCTTCATACCTCTTAAATTTGTACACGGCATCGTTCATCAAAGCGGCATTGAAAACACCAAGGCTTACCAAAAGCTCAAAGTCCTTGACCTCCAGCCCTGTGACTTTTTTAAACAGGCCTTGCTCGAGCTGCGTGATGACATCTTTGAGGCTGCGCTCCCGATAATCGGTCAAATACATGAACACCGGAATTCTGGTTGCAAACTTGATGAGCTTTTCCTGAATTTTTTTCCTCAGACTTTTGATTTCTCTTTCTTCTTTGCTCAACTCCCTTTTCTGCTCTTTGGTTAGTTTTTCATCCGTGGCTTCTCGCTTCACCTTCTTTATAGCTTCCGACTTGTTGATGATGGTCTCAAGGTCTTGATTCAGGCTTCTGAATCCTTCAATGTTCATCAAGGCTTTCATGGCCGCCTCGTTGTTCATTAGGCGAGCCAGGGTAGCATTATCTACGTTCACGAGCAATGCACTTTCCCAACGCCTCGCCAACAGAGTTGCGGTGGTGCCGCTCATAGCCATATCCAGAACGCCTGCCGCATCAATGGGGCGCATGGAGCTACCATCGTAAGCAAGAACAGGTAAAAAGTGAATGAACTCTGCTACACTCTTCTCGGGATTCGACTCATTGACGTTCAGGCGGCAAGCGTAATCGGCAATTTGACTCAGCGCTCTGTTGGGCGCAAAATCAAACACATAGCATTCCTCTTTGATGATTTCCGTTTTGTTCGGCGACTTGCTATCCGGATTCTTTATTGTCCAGGGTGATTGCACCCGGAATGCTGCCTGAAAATAGGTTTCGGGGCTTGAGGAATTGCGCAACATGAGTATGCCCGTCCAGGGTCTTACCGTTACGCCCGTGGTCAATTTGCCGCAAGAGAGGGTAATGGTCTTGGTCTCCAGGGGGTTGTCCATGGCCTCCAACACGGGCGGCAAAGCCTGAACACCAATTCCTGCCTGGGTGCCTGCTGCCACCACAATCTTGTAATCGTGCCAAAAGGTGTTGTGTCGCTGCTGCATCAGGTTCCTCATGGCATAACAGGATGCCACACTGGGCAAAAACCAAAAGGTGTGGGTTAAAATCCTTTTTAAACGCACATCGGAAAAGGGCATGGGCGGTTTTTTTGCCCCCATTTTCAAGTTATCAAGTGTGGTTTCCCTGTGGCTGCCGCGAATCAGATCCAGCCATTTTTGCACTTCGCTTTCCAGCTTGAAACGGGCATTTTCACCTCGGCCTTCCGCAGCAAAGAAAACGTTCAAATCAAACTCGTTGAATTCGCCGCCAAGGGCAATTTCCCGAATGTCATCCGGCATGCGATAAGTGAGCATAACCATACGGGGAAGAGCTGCATAGGGGTTTTCTCCTTTCGACTCATCCCACTCCTCTTTGGCTTTTTGCTCGTCGGAATACGTCCAGTTAAAAATTTGCTCTTCGATAAATTCTCCGGAGGTGATGGCCCTAAAAGGCGTTCCGGACAGATAGAGAAAGTGATCGGTGGTGATGGGCAGAATGTCTTCTTCAAATTCTTTGACATCGCCGGTTTCCAAAATGCTCTCCTTCTCTTCGCTTTCAAAGAGGTCTTTGGCATTTTCCCGCCAGGCGCCGTAGTGGTATTCGTCGAAGATGACGCAATCCCAATGGGTATTATGCACCCATTGATTTTTGACTTTGATGCCTCCGGTATGGGGGTTTCTGCCCAGAAAGTCCTGAAAAGAACCAAAACAAACAAAGGGCCTGCTCTTGTCTGCCTCCTCATAAGACAGCCCCTGTCGGGAAATAAATTGCCAACCCTCAAAATCGACATGCGTCATCAAATCTTCTTCCCAGGCACTTTGCACCGCGGGCTTGAAAGTGAGCACCAAAACCTTTTTCCAGCCCTGTTTTTTAGCCAGTTGGTAAGCGGCAAAGGTCTTGCCGAAACGCATTTTGGCATTCCACAAAAAACGGGGTGTTTTTCCCTCGTTTTCCGGCTCTGCTTTAAAGCTCTCAAAATACTGAACAGTTTTGTGAATGGCTCGCTCCTGCTCCGGCCGCATCTTGAAAGTGCGCGTGCGGTTTTCGATGTTTTCTCTACGCTCCTTAATAGCCAGAATAGCCGCTTCCACATCCTCTACCTCACAGACAAACCACTCTCCATCAGTGTTTTTAAAACCCCTTTTCCTCAGGTAATGGTGTATGTCGTGATCGGAAAAGACAGAACCGTCGTTTCGGACAGCAGGTTCTTCCAGTAAAATCTCGAATTTTGCCCGGGTTGCTCCGACTTGTTCCTCTATGCGCTTGCGTGCATCTCTCGTCGTATAGCCGATCTTCAACTGCCCCTTCCGCGAAATGTCGTTGGGAAGGGTGTAAGCATATACTGTCGGTTTCAGCTCCGGTCGCTGTGGAAAAAAATCTTTTTTACGCATCGTCATCACTTTTCGTTAATCACTTCCCAATATCCGCCTCTATCGGGGCCTATTCGTTTTAGTTTGTTTTGTTCTTTCAATTTAGCTATCTGCCATTCTACGCCCCTTCTTGTCAAACCTGTTATTTTGGAGAGTTGATTTATGGTTATTTCGGGATTCTCTTTTATTGCCTTGATAATTTTCTCCACAGTTTTCTCCACAGTTTTCTCCACAGTTTTCTCCGAACCTTCTAAAGGAAAAACCATTCTGGTAAAACTGTCACCGAACACAAAGCACTCTTTGGAATAAACCCTCAAAATCCGGGGCACACCGGAACCGAGCTGTTCCACCATGTCCAAATCCTTAGGCATGCTTTGTTTGTATTCTATGCAGTTGGTCTCGGTCATAGTCTATTCCATCGGGCGGATCATGGATTCGATCATGCCGTGGTGGTGGTAGAGACGCAATGCATTGCGTCTCTACATGGCGTCGTTTCATTCCACAGATTTAATTTTTGAATCTATAAATGCCCATTCTTCATCGGTTATCCCCCAACGTTCCCGCAAAATCTCATCGGTGAATTCTATTTCGTATTTTTCTAAATATGGAACAAAAATAAATTTCTCACGAGTTACATCTTGAGACACTACTGTCTGCAAAAGCAAAAAACGGGTGATTTTAGTAAACAGGTAAGACTTAAAGGATAACACCTCTTTTTTTGTGTCAAAAGCACAGGCCACCAACCAGGATTCTGTACAAACTTCCCCGGGCTTTGCGATTTTCACATTTCCACTGTAATAAAACCCTATGGGTTTTGAAAAGTCGGTTTGGCCGGCGATAGGAGCACGAGGAATCAACAACTTCCATTTATCTTTGAGTTCATTGGGGTCCTTCACGTCATTGGGGTCGGCATACCGCAAACCCAATTTTTGAGTAAAATGACAAGGTACACCTGTTTTGACAGGTTTGTAGTGACCTCTTATACCAAAAGGCTTCGATGGAGAAATCACATTATTTAAAAACACCTTCTCCCGCCGAACCACTTTTCTAATAATTGGGACCGCTTGGCTATGTCTAATAAATATAGAGAACTCATTTAATGCTCTTTCAGATGTAACTTTTTTATCATCATATTTATTTGTTACCTCACACAATCCTTTGTGGTCTCTATCCCATAAAAAATAGCATACCCCACCTGCAATATCTACTCCCGGAAAAACATTTGAAGAATTTTCAAAATCAACCAATTTCCTAATTCTATTGTCGTTAAGCATCTCATTTCTATAATCGTCTAATCCTTTCCCCCCCGCATACCACCTTGCCGGAGTAATCATAACCAAATATCTTGGGCTCAGTTTTTTAGCTTGATTTACAAATTTATGATAAACAGGGCTTGCACTTCTTCCATGCCCCCCATCGCTCAGCTGATAAGGCGGGTTGCCAATAATGACGTCGAATTTCATGTTAAAGATTTTTTCCGGTTCGTCGGTATGGATAAATTGATAGGCGTAGGTTTCCAGGCCATCGGCTCTATCGTACACCTCCTGATTGGCTCGGCAAAAGGTACATTTCCCGTTTTGCCAGGTATGTTGAACGTTGTCGAAGATGATGTTGCCCTGTTCGTTTTCGAACTCCGTGCAGAAGGAGTACTTGCCATTGGCCTTTTTGCTGCCATAGACCGTTCGGCGCGAGAGCAGGGAGGTCAGTTCGGTAATGGCGATGCCGAACAGCTGGTTTTTGAAGATGTGGTTGGCCCGTTCTTGGAGATCGGGGATTTGCTTTTCCAGCCCTTTCATCAGGCGTTTGGCAATTTCCCGCAGGAAGACGCCCGATTTGCATACGGGGTCGAGGAAAGTGGTTGTTTTGCTTTCAAACAGCTCCTGAGGCAGGATGTCCAGCATTTCATTGACCAATTTGGGCGGGGTAAACACCTCGTCGTTGCTCAAATTGGCAATGGCGTCTAAGACATCGGGGTTGTAATTTACCTCAATCATTTTCTGCCAGCTTTAAAAAATGAGACAACGGATATTCTTTTACGGGTGTAGGTAAAAATGCAAGGTCGGTATCATACACAGACTCAAAAAGCCCTCCCGGCACTTTGGAGGCTTCGGCTTTGAGCAAATTGTCCAAAGTAAAATCCCTTCTTTTGATCATGCTTCCCTGTACCAACGACCATTCGGAAAACACAATCGGCTCCTCTTTATCCGTTAAAAGGGTCAAGGCATCTCCCCGTAAGATGTTGCGCTTGAGGATAAATTTCACGCTGTTTCTGCATTCTTCCTTGCAGGAATCTTTGTACTTGCCGGAGTACTGCTCGTCAAAAAGTTCGAAAAGGCGCTGCCTGGCTTCTTCCACATTGTCCTGCAGGAGGTCAATGCCGTAAACACTCGAAACGGCCAAGACGGCATACCGCTCATACTCCGGCTGGCTCTTGCCATATCGCTGCATGACGACCTGCAATTTTCTGCGCAAGATTTCTACGAGAAAGTTGCCTGTACCGCAAGCCGGTTCCAAAAAGCGTGAATCAATCCTCTCGGTTTCCTGTTTGACCAAATCGAGCATGTCCTTAACCAGCCACTCGGGCGTAAACACCTCGCCGTGGTCAATCACTCTCTTCCTGGATTTTATCTGTTTTTCCGCCATTAGATCGAACACCTTATATCACCCGATCACAGTAAAGCGCTACAAGGCGCTTTCACACCTCGGGCTTAAAAGATTGCTGCCTCCCAAAGATACAATCTCTTTTTCTTTTACAGACTTTTCCCGTTTGGCTTCTTTTAAAAGTTGAGCCTGTCGAGCAAGGAGCGCAGGTTCTGCGGCTTCATCAGATCCGTTTTAAAAGAAAAGGTAATGCGGGAAAAAAAGCTTGACTTGCCATCTTGCTTGTAGAGGCTGACGAGGTTTTCCGAAGAGAGCACGGGCAGGTAAACGCCAAAATCTTCCCCTATTTTAAAGACAAAACCACCGCTCCACCACAGTTGATCCGCAAAGGTCTTTCCCGCAGCAATGGGACGCGCATCGGACACATAGGCTAAGTCAAAATAAGGTTTAAGCGGAAAAGCTCGAGGAGCAGGCTGCGGCAGGGAAGCTTCAAAGTTGAACGACAGCATAAAGTCATTGCTATTACCTGCTTCACCCAGATAAGGTCGGCTGAAGGCGTTTTTAAAACCGCCGTCTCGAATGTCGATCTGCCTGGCCCAAAACTCTCCGTTGTTGTTGCGGCCCAGATACAAACCGTCGTATTTGTAGTCGTCGTGATCGGAGTACCCCTGGCCGGTAAGGTTAAAAGCTCCCGGATAGATGCCTCCTCGATTGCGGGCATCGTTTTGCAAAAACCACCCCAGAAAAACGCGCAATTTAATGCGGCGCTTGACATCGTACTCGTATCGCTGAACCCAATTTGCCGAAAGGCGAACATAAGACCAGCGCTCAGGCTCATCTCCTCCCAGAGGCACATCGTAAGCGTGATACTCCAAAGCTACATCCCCCTCAAAGGGCATCAACAAAGCGTCGTTGCGCAGACCGTAGCGCAGCTCGTGATACAGCTTGGGGCGATAACGCGTCTCCACAAGCTCGTAGTCCGGCCCCTCGCCGAAATAACCGTATTCCTCTAAAATGGTCGGCATGCGATACTGCACATAACTGCTTTTGCGAGAGCCCAGTTCCTTTTTAAATTCCCAACGCAGATAAGGCTCCAAGCGATAATAGTCGGTGTAATAGTTCCAAGTCCAGTTGTAGTTGTAAGTGAAATGCCTGAAATTCAGGCCATATCGAAAAGCGCGCAAGTTTTTTTCTCTTTTCGGATGGTAGTTCACTTGCAGAGAAGCCATGCCGTTGAGCTGTTTTGTAACAAAGGAGTACAGGGCTAACACGCCAAATTCTACGGGTTTTTCAGCCAGGGCATAATTGTGCAAACCGGCACCCAACATGAATTTGTCGTAATCGTTCCAGGCCAGCAAAGGCAGGTAGTATAAATCCCGATGCTCCTCTTTGTCTATGCCTGACAAAAGGCGAAAATGGAAAGGCCTTCCCCTGCCGGCTTTGTCAAATTGCAACTGATTGTCCTTTCGATACAAATCGGGCGTGAGGTGTAGAGGGTCTATGACCAGATGAGAGGGCTGAGCTGTTCCTCTGGGAATCAGGCAAAGCACGGTATCCGTTTCCAGCGTTCCATCCCGCCAAAGAGCCAGCAGGGTAGAATCTCCCTGCATCATGAACAGGGGATAGGGCGCTGCCACATCACCTCTGTTTTCAATGACTGCCCGATAGACATCGACAGCAGGAGGAGCATGGGCAGCCGCATCTGTCGAATCCAGTTTTTCCATCTTCACCAGTTTGTAGTCCATGCGAGGTGTACCTTCGAGGAAACCATCGAAAAACCAGGAAAGATCCTTGCCTGTACTGCGCTCCAAGCTGGCCTGCATGTCTTCGGGATAGGGGTGTTTAAACTTCCATTCGGCAAAGTAGTCGTGCATAGCGCGGTCAAAAACACCTCTTCCCAGATAGTGTTCCAGATAGCGGAAGAGATGGGCCGGAAATTCGTAAGCTGACAACAAGTAATTGATCATGCTGAGGCTGTCGGAATGCGTATCCGGCGCCTGATGGTAATTGCGCCTGCGCTGGAGGTCGTAGAGCACTTCCGAAACAGAAACCAAACTATCCTCCAACAAAAACCTGAGCTGAGAGTCTTCGCTTTCGTAATACTCCCTCATATAGCTGTGGTCGTAATAGGAATTGCAGCCTTCGTCCATCCAGGCACGACGGCGCTCGTTGGTGCCGAATATACCGTAAAACCAATTGTGCCCCACTTCATGGGTGATCACAGCATCTAAGCCTTTAGCACCGTTCCACGAACTGATGATGGTAACCATGGGATATTCCATGCCGCCCCCTGCACCCATGGGGCCGGAGACTGCTGTTGCTTGCGGCCAGGGATATTCTCCCACCCGATCGGAGTAATACTCCAGTGCACGAGCCACGAAAAAAGCCGCCTGATCCCAAGGATCTAAATGCGTTTTTCGAAAAAAGGCCCAGGTCGGTATTTTTTTGCCGGAAGGCAAAACCGCATGGCTGCTGTCCACCAAGTAGCGCTTATCGGCAAACCAAGCAAAATCGTGCACATTTTCAGCCTTGTAGTGCAAGGTCTTTTTTTCCGGGGAAGAAGGCGGGAAGGGGTCTTCCGTTGCGTTCACCACTGCCGAGTCCGTTTTAAGCAAAAGACGTGTTTCCCCGACCAATCCGGCCAGCCAGGCCTTTTCCTCTTCATTTTGAAGCTCTCCTGTGGCGGCTACGCGATAATTGGCCGGCAAAGTGATGAAGACTTCAAAAGAGCCGAATTCCGAGTAAAACTCTCCCATGTCGAGATAAGGCATGGGATGCCAGCCTTCCTTATCGTAAACCGCCGGCTTGGGATACCACTGGCTCATTTGGTAGGACTGCCCGCTGTGCCCAAAGCGCGAAACCGTTTTCGGAATTTTCTCTTCAAACTCAATTTCCAGATGAACTTCTTCGCCCGGCAACAGAGTATGTGCCAGCTCCACTTTGACAATATCCGGCTCTCCCTGCCAGGAAGAGAAGCTCAGCTCCTGCCGACTGTCGGAAACGGGATAAGCCGAGGCAAAAAAACGGATTTGCTCATATCCTCCGAGCTCTTCCTCCGGAGCATAGTAAAAATTCGAATGCCCCAAGCGCAATTGCTGACGGGAAAAGGCCGAATTGCGATCGCCAAAGGCATTGCCCCAGAGGTGAAAAATCAAATAGTCCAGTGTATCCGGTGAGTTGTTTGTATAGACAATTTTTTCAATGCCACTGATGCGATGCGCCTCGTCGTCCAATTCGACCTCTATGCGGTAATCCACGCGCTGCTGAAAGTAATTTCCCTGCGCACTCAACAGAACGTTTACAGAAAAGAAAAGGAATAGCGTTGAAATCGTTCTCATGGCAAGTAATTTTGAACGCTAAGATAGGAGCAAATGGCAGAACGACCTTTTTTTTTAGCTTACAGCCCAAATTTACCCGACCAAAGCATGCTCAGCCTATTCAAAAACGGTCGATTTTCTTTTTACCCCGATCAGGAGCCAGCCGGCCTGCTCAGCAACTGTTCGCTCTGGCAAACGCCTTCGGGAGACAGGCTCTGGCTATGGGGTGAAGCTTACGGCGATTTTCCGGGCCTTTCGGCAAAAACATACGCCTGCGAGCATGCTCCTTTGCCTGCGGGAAACGAACGGGCAGCTGTCTTTGCCTCCGCTTTTTTCTCTGCCTTTCGGCAAAATCGGGCCGAAGCCCTGCTACGCCAAACCAACGGAGCTTTTGCCCTGGCTCTGTGGGATGCCCAAGGCAGGGAACTGCACTTTTTTACCGACCCCGCAGGTTTCCAACGAATCTACCTGTACGCCTCGGAGCACGAACTGGCCTGGTCGGATCGCTTGCGGGACTTTAAGGTACTACCCACAAGCTGGTCGCTGGACCAAGCCGCCTTAAACGGCTTTCTGCAAAAGGGATATCTCAGCGGGGAGACCACCTGGCTGCAGGGCGTGCGCTTACTCAAAGCAGCCATACACGAAACCTTTGCATGGAAAGACGGACGCATAGAACGAACCGCACAAAAGCGCTATTGGCAGTGGCCGGCTCCACTTCCGCCCGACGAAGCTCCCGATTTTGACGAAGCCGTAGAGGAGGCTGAATACCTGCTGCGGGGATCCGTGCGCAGAACCCTGCAAGCAGGAAAACACTGTGGCATCTTGCTCAGCGGAGGCTTGGATTCTCGTTTGATACTGGCTATGGCCCTGAAAGAGGGCTTTAAGCCCGATGGCCTTACCCTTGGCGCGGCAGAGAGCAAGGATCTGCAAACCGCAGCACAAGTGGCCCGCCTGGCCGGAATAGCCTTCAAACCGGCCGTCCTCACACCGGAAAACTGGCTGCAAAAACACCGGCAAGCCTGCCTGCTCACCGACGGCATGGTCAATGTATTACACCTGCACGAAGCACCCTTCCTACCCGAATGGGTATCCGAGTACGAGCTGCTCATTGACGGCATAGCCATAGAGGTTGTGCTCGGAGGACTCTGGCATGGTCACCTGGATAAACAACCTCTGCTCACCAAACTCCGAGGCCAAGCCCTCCCGAAGTCCTTTGCATCTGACGAAGCATACTATTACAACAACACCCGGATCGGCTTCCTCATGGACCGACGCATTCGACACTTCACCCTCATCGCCAATCAGCTGCTCGTGCATTACACCCGAAGGTTGATGCCCTTTGCCGACATAAACTTTTTTCGGTTTATGCTGCAGCTACCCGATAGCTATCGCAAGCATTACCGCTTGTTTTTCCATCTAGCCCTGCGTTACTATCCCGCATTCTTTCGGGACATCCCTTGGGCCAAAACCGGCTTGCCCATAAGCCATCCCCTCACCCGCCCACTGCTGCACCTGCACTGGCCGGGCATACGCACCCTCCTCTTCGGTACCCGCGACGCCATAGCTCCATACGACCAATGGCTGAGGCAGGAGCCGGCACACAGCTTTATCCGCAACGAACTCCAGCTCTCGAAAAGTCGCTTGGCCGCACATATCGGCAGCAATCCATTTGGCGAAAGCCCCAAAAGAGCGGAAAACCTCTTTCGAACTTTGACAGCCGAATGGATTTTGCGCTTTTTCCACCTGTAAAATGCTCCAAGCAAGCGCCAAAAACACCCTTTTGTGTATCTTTGTTGAAAACGCATTGCCATGAAATGGTTACTCAAACCCCATCAGCGCCCCCGCCACCTGCGCTTTCAGTATAAACCGCGCTTTTGGGACCCTCAAAAAGAACGCATCGAAGAGCTAAAAGCCCAAATAAAACAACGCCAGGAACAAGAAGCCCAAAGAGAAATCGACAAAGCCATCCTCAAAGAACGCGTGCGTAAAGGCCTGCGCCACGGCCGCCCCACCAACAAATTTGAACGCCGCAACCTGGTTCAAAGGGAAAACCGCAAGGCCAACCTCAGGCTTTTCCTGATTTTAATTGCACTTTTGTGGCTGACTTATAAACTCTTGCTCGTATATTTGTGATTTAGGCCCGAGAGGCCGTGAGTCGGTAAGGCTTTCGCCAAATGTTTTAGGCCGCGGCTCTCTCATGCTGTTATTGCGAGCAACGACATGTCAGACCTCATACAACTCTTGCCCGAAGCCATTGCCAACCAAATAGCTGCCGGCGAAGTCGTGCAGCGACCGGCTTCTGTTGTCAAAGAACTGCTGGAAAATGCTGTAGATGCCGGAGCCGATGACATCCAGCTCATCGTCAAAGAAGCCGGCCGAAGCCTCATCCAGGTTATCGACAACGGCTGCGGCATGTCCGAAACCGACGCCCGCCTGTCTTTTGAGCGACACGCAACATCCAAAATTCGCTCCTCCGAGGATTTGTTCTCCATACGCACCAAGGGCTTTCGGGGCGAGGCGCTGGCTTCCATTGCCGCTGTAGCCCAGGTGGAGATGAAAACCCGCTTGCACAGCGAAGAAATCGGAACGCGCATCCTCATCAACGGCAGCAAATTCGAACTGCAGGAAAGCTGCTCCTGCCCTCCCGGCACCAGCATAGCCGTCAAAAATCTCTTTCACAACGTACCGGCCAGGCGGAATTTCCTCAAGTCTAATGCCGTAGAAATGCGACACATCATTGAGGAGTTCCAACGCATAGCCCTGGCTCATCCGGATATCGCCTTCAGCCTGGCTCATAATGACCAATACCTCCATCAACTGCCGGCCGGCAAACTGCGCAAGCGCATCGTCAACCTGCTGGGCGGGCAAACCAACAAGAAACTGATTCCGGTACACGACCTGGAAACCGAAGTCATTCAAATAAGCGGTTTCGTGGGCAAGCCCGAAATGGCCAGAAAAACGCGGGGCGAGCAGTTTTTCTTCGTCAACAAACGCTTCATCAAATCGGGCTACCTGCATCACGCGGTCATGAGTGCCTATGAAGAGCTTTTGCCGCAAGGCAGCTACCCCCTCTACATCATCTTCCTGGAGATAGACCCTGCCCGCATAGATGTCAACATCCACCCCACTAAGCAGGAAATCAAGTTTGAAGACGAGCGCCTGGTGTACAAATACCTCAGTGTGGCCGTGCGCCACGCGTTGGGCAGCATAGCCCAAACCATGGATTTTGAACAAGAAATGGGTATCCTGCGAGCTACGCAGGCCAGTTCTCCCCCCTCGTCAACCAAACCTATTTCAAGCGGAAAAACAGCAGGCGGAACCTTCTCCTCTCCCGGGAAAACGGCAAGTGCCGACGCATGGCGCAAGCTATACGAAGGGCTGCAACAGACTGCGGAAAAGCTGCCTCCCCTTGAAAAGGCCGAAACCGAAGAAGAACCACTCACCCTGGAAAGCAAATTGTCGAACAACGACAGCTCCACCGCCTCACAAGGACAGGTAGCCTCTAAAACCGGCAAACAGCCGCACCAAATTCACGATCGCTACATCATCAGCTCCATCAAATCCGGCTTTTTGCTCATCGATCAACAAGCCGCCCACCAGCGCATCCTCTATGAGGAGTTTCTCGCCAAACTCCAGGCACAAAAACAAAGCACCCAAAAGGCCCTCTTTCCTCAAACCCTGGAATGCCAAGCCGCTGATGCAGAACTGCTGGCCGAAATGCTTCCGCAAATCAACAAACTGGGCTTTGAGATTGAGCCTTTCGGCAAAAATACTTTCATCATCAACGGCTTGCCGGCAGCCTTAAAACCCGATAAGAACCCGCTGGAACTCATCGAGAGCCTACTGGAAAATTACAAACACCAGGCCGAGCCGGAACTCCCCATTCAAGACAAACTGGCCCGTTCTCTGGCCCAAAGTGCCGCCATACGCCCGGGGCAAAACCTGAGCACGGAAGAAATGCAGTTGCTGATAGACAAACTCTTTGCCT
This sequence comes from Saprospiraceae bacterium, assembly GCA_026989035.1. GTDB lineage: Bacteria > Bacteroidota > Bacteroidia > Chitinophagales > Saprospiraceae > WGBN01. The sequence goes on from JALSKB010000197.1 coordinate 18,428, forward strand.
GCAGCAATCCCTACCACAGCCCTTCCGGAAAACGCTGTTTTATCACCTTCTCCCTGGAGGAACTGAGCAAACGCTTTAGCTCCTAAATCCATCAAAACAATTGTCCGGAGGACCAAACTTTTTTGTGCATGAACCGCTTAACCGATGTCGTCAAAAACCTGCTCATCATCAATGTATTGATGTTCCTGGCCAGCATGGCCCTGTTGGGCGACCCCTCGCCCAACACCACCTACGCTCTCATCAACCAAGACATCATCGATTTCAACCTCTGGGGACGCTACCGCCTGGCACTCTTCCTACCCGACTCCCCCTACTTTGCTCCCTACCAGTTGGTAACGCACATGTTCATGCACGCCAACCTCACCCATCTGTTTTTCAACATGTTTGCCCTTTACATGTTTGGCCCTCCCATTGAAATGGCTTTTGGCTCCAAGCGCTTTTTATTTTATTATCTCTTCGCCGGCTTTGGTGCCATGTTTCTGCAGCTGACCGTTACCTATGTGGAAATCCGCTATTTCGGTGCTCCCGGCTATTTGGCTAACATCCCCATGCTGGGTGCCTCGGGAGCTGTTTTCGGGCTGCTGGCAGCTTTCGGCTACCTCTTTCCCAATGCGCAAATCATGCTCATCATCCCCCCAATCCCCATGCGCGCCAAGTATTTCGTCCTACTCTATGCCGGGGCTGAGCTGATGTTCGGACTCAACAGCATGAGCGGCTCCTCCGGCGTAGCTCACTTCGCCCACGTGGGTGGAGCACTCTTCGGCTTCTTGCTGCTGCTCTACTGGAAAAAGAGGTAAAAACAGAACCGGTGTAAAAACATTTTTCCGGTTCACAACCGTTTCTTTCCGTTTTTTCATCATTATATAGGTGCAACACCCAAATCGAAAGGGTCTGGGACATTAAAACTTTTGGCCCAATACAAGACAAATTCACAAAAACCATTTAACATGAAACAGTTCTGCATTAGCCTGATTTTCCTGTTTTCCTTTTGGGCTCTACATGCGCAAGAAGATTTTATGGTTCCCGATTACGAGCAAATAGCACAGCTCATCGACGATCCTCAATCTGACTATTTTTATCCCAAACTCTTAGCAGCTTTTCAAAACCGAGACACCTCTCTGACCCTCTTAGATTATTACTACCTCTACTACGGCAGAACCTTGCAAGATGATTGGATCTCTATGACTAGGTTTGATGACGAAGAGACCAGAGCCATCTTAAACAAAGAAGCACCCACTAAAGAGGAGTTGCTAACAGCAAAAAAAGTGCTGTCAAGCTACCTGAATGAAAATCCCGTTGACCTGGAAAGGCTCTACGACCTCATGATCGTAACAAAAATGCTGGAGGACCCCGACTACGAGAAACTCAGAATTCAATTGCAAGGCCTGATCGTAGCTATCCTGCAAACGGGCGACGGCCTGAGCCTGGAAACGGCCTTCCACGTCAATAAAATATCCGATGAGTACTTCCTGCTGGCTATTCTGGGCTTTAACATTGACGGTTCGCAGAGCTTATTTTACCCTTGCGACTACCTGGAAGTGGCGGAAAACGAAGAGGGCATAGAAGGGCTCTACTTCAATGCCCAACAACACTTCAACAGCCTGAGTAAAGCCTTGGGAGGAACACTCTCCTCTTCGGCTCACAAAAAGAAGAAAGACAAAAAGCGGAAAAAGAAGGAGAAGAAAAGGAAGAAAAAGAAGGAGTGAAAAGCTGCAAGCTAACTACCTTCGCCCTCCTTTGAACACATTAAACCAACAAATAGAAGAGGACAAGCAGGGCAGGCCGTTTTCCCCTTCACAACAGCTTAATCATCTTTTCGATGACTTGTTCCTCATCCACGCTCAGCACACACAGGTAGATGCCGGACGGAAAGCGGCTGCCCTTAAATTCGACAAAATACCTTCCGGCGCCCTGTTCTTCATCGACCAGTGTAGCGACTTTTTGGCCTTGCCCATCGTAAACCTCCAATTTGACTTGGTAGGAACTCCTGCCGTGAAACATCTCGGGAATGGAATAAGTCAGGGTTGTCGTCGTTTCGAACGGATTGGGTGCAAGGGTGAAATCAAATTTCGAAGGGAGCAACCGGCTGCCGTTAAACCGGTACAACTTCCCTCCCCCTTCCCGCAAATCAACCGTAAAAATCGTTCCTCTTGAATCCGTTTCGAACGAAACGGCTTTCCAGCTGTTGTCGTTGACATCGAACAGCTGCAAATCGGTTAAAAAGTAACTCATCTTTACTGCTGTGGATAAAGGGTGGCTGTAATCTTTATTCATCAACATAAAATAATTTTCTTCTCCATCCTCATCCGCAAAAGTACCCACAATCAGACTGTCTTGCTGCGGGAGCTGCACGACGACATCAGGCGTTTCGCCGATTCGCTCAATGTGATTACCCCTTACGTGATAGACCTGTTGGGTTTTCAGTTTCAACATAATCTGCTTTAAAGAATCTATTTCGCCATTGATACTCTGCAAAGAAGGATAGACCAGGTCTTTGTCGGGGTTTTCAATGACTCCCCAATCGGCATAATCCCAATGAAACCAAACCAGGCCGTGCACACCGTAAACCAGAGAGGTATATACCAGCCACCGGTGTTCCGCTTCATTAGGCGTGCGCCAGTCCAGGTGCTCGCCATCGCCGGGAGAATCCCAGGACACGCTGGTTCCATTGGTACCGATGGCCTGAACGATGTTGCAAAAGGGTAAATCGTATTTCACGGCTTTTCTTCTGATGCGTTCAATCTGGTCGAAGTAAGCCTCATTGTCGTCGGAGAGGTTGTAAAAGTTGTAGCGGTCATAGCTCAACAAGCGTATGTTCGTTTTCTGAATAAAGCTTTCCAGGTAAGCATCATCGCCTTCGGGTGGTGTAAGATCTCCCGGTTCATTGGGGAAGTAGGGCCACAAATTGACATAGCAAACCCTGTTCGGGTCTTTGCTGCGTATTCTGTCAACGACCTTAGCGATGTTGTCAAAAGCACTGGCGAAGGGTTCGTCGCAGAGGTAATAGCCCAGCAAATTCGGATCGTCTTTGTACTTATCCACCAAAGCGTCAATTTCCTGCAACAAGTATTCCGGTATATCGGGCGGAGCCTCTTCATTCTCCCCTCTCAGCAGAAATTCCACATCATCGTTTTCATCTCCTATAGATTGAACATCTATGAAATATTTGATTCCGTATTGGTGGATTTTATCGATAAGCGCATCTTCATCTCGCGCCCACAAAAAAATATTCATGTGAGCATTCAGGTAGTCGGTAAACAAGCTGTCGGGATAAGGCGGTTCCGGATGTGAAGTACAAGGAGGGTTATAAGCACTCAACAAAAATTCCGACTGAGCCCAGGGCATCTCCTGCCCATGTAGCACAGTGCTGAACAAAAGGAATACGCAACATACAGGCCATACCGCTGTTTTAAACTTCATAGCTATCGATTTTTTTTTAACAAACCGGACAAGAAAATTTTCAACACCAGATTCTACGGAGTAACAAGAAGAGGCAAATATATCCAAAGAGCAAAACATGGAAGGCTGAAGCCCTGCACCTCAACATACCCAAATCTCTTTACCTTTGCTTCATGCAAAAAAAGCGCAGCATGGGAAAACGCCCCTCCACAGCAGAAGTCATCAGCATACGCGGCGCACGGGCCAACAACCTCAAGAATGTATCTGTGGATATCCCCAAGGAGCAACTGGTCGCTGTCTGTGGGGTGTCCGGTTCCGGCAAGTCTTCTCTGACCATGGACACCCTTTTTGCCGAAGGGCAAAGGCGGTATGTGGAAAGCCTGTCTTCCTATGCGCGTCAGTTTTTGATGCGCATGAAGAAACCGGAGGTCGATTATATCCACGGCATCTGCCCGGCCATCGCCATTGAGCAAAAAACCGCTTCCCGCAATGCCCGTTCCACCGTAGGTACCCTGACAGAAATCTACGACTACCTGCGACTGCTCTTCGCCAGAGCCGGAAAGACCATCTCGCCCATATCAGGCAGAGAAGTCAAGCGCTTTCAAATCAGCGATGTCCATGCTTTTGTCCATCATTTGCCGGAAGGCAGCAAAGTACAGCTGCTGGCTCCTCTGCCCCACAAGTACGGCGACCGCTTACTGAAAAAAGAACTCGAGCTCCTGCTCCAAAAAGGATACAGCCGCATCTTTTTTCAAGGGCAAAGTTTCTTTATCGAAGAAGTATTGGAAAACCCTCCGGCCGACCTCAAGCTCAAAAAACAACTGGCCGCTTATGTCGAAAAAAATGAAAAACAACTCTTCATCCTCATCGATCGCTTTGTCGTCAAACACCAAGACGAAGAGAACAAAAAACGCATAGCCGATTCCATCGGCACGGCCTTTTCAGAAGGCGAGGGGCACTGCGCTCTATTCACCGAAAAGGGGGAAATTCACGAATTCAACAACAAATTCTCCCTCGACGGCATGGACTTCCCCGACCCCACGCCTCAACTCTTCAACTTCAACAACTCCTACGGCGCCTGCCCCCTCTGCGAAGGCTACGGACGCATCATGGGCATAGATGAAGACCGCGTAATCCCTAACAAAACGCTATCGGTCTATGAGGGTGCCGTTGTCTGCTGGAGTGGTAAAAAGTACTCCCGCTGGAAGGAAGCCTTTATCGAGCACTCCGCCGAATACGGCTTCCCCATTCACCGCCCTTACAAAGACCTGTCCCAAAAAGAAAAAAATCTGCTGTGGGAAGGCCCTCCGGAAAAACCCTTCCCCTCCATCTCTGCCTTTTTCCAAAAAATCGAGGCCAAACTCTTCAAAATACAAAACCGCGTCATGCTGGCGCGCTACCGCGGCAGAACGACCTGTCCTCAGTGCAAAGGCGCCCGCCTCTGCAAAGAAGCGCTGTACGTGAAAGTCGGAGGAAAAAACATCCACGAGTTGGTTCAGATGCCGGCCAACAAACTCCTGCTGTTTTTTGAAAACCTGAAACTCGATGCCTTTCGGCAAAAAATAGCCGCCCGCCTCCTCATCGAAATCAAAAACCGCCTGCGATTCATGCAGGAAGTGGGCCTGGACTACCTTCACCTCGACCGCCTGGCCTCTACGCTCTCCGGAGGAGAAACCCAACGCATCAACCTCACCCGCATCCTCGGTAGCAACCTCACCGCCTCGCTCTACCTGCTCGACGAACCCAGCATAGGCCTGCACCCCAGAGACATCCAACGCCTCATCCAAGCCCTCAAACGCCTGCGCGACCTGGGCAATACCGTGGTCGTCGTAGAACACGAAGAGGAAGTCTTGCGCCAGGCCGACTACCTCATAGATATCGGCCCGGAAGCCGGACGACAAGGTGGAGAAATCGTCTTTTCCGGCTCATGGAAGGAACTACCCAAAGCCAAAAACAGCCTGACCGCCGATTACCTCACAGGCAAAAGAAGCATTTCTCTGCCCGAACGAAAGCCGGAACCCAAACACCAAATCAACATCATCGGAGCCGCCCATCACAACCTCAAAGACATTGATGTCAACATCCCTCTGGGGCGCCTGGTCGTCCTCTGTGGTGTCTCCGGCTCGGGGAAAAGCACCTTGGTCAACGAGGTGCTCTACCCCGCTTTGATGAAAAAAATCGGCCAGCCCGTCAGCCTAAAAGGCGGCAACCTCAAAGAACTTACCGGCGACCTGCAACTCATCCGCCAAGTACAGCTCGTTACCCAAAAATCCATCGGGCGCTCCTCGCGCTCCAATCCCGTAACTTACGTCAAAGCCTACGACGCCATCCGAAACCTCATGGCCGGGCGGCCTCTGGCCAAAATCAAGGGATTCCTCCCCGGGCATTTCTCCTTCAATATCCCGGGAGGTCGCTGCGAAGCTTGCAAAGGGGAAGGCGTCCAAACCATCGAAATGCAGTTCCTGGCCGATATCACCCTGGAGTGCGAAGTCTGCCACGGCAAACGCTTCCAGGACGAACTGCTGGAGGTTACTTACCAAGGCAAAAACATCTACGACATCCTCTGTATGACTGTAGATGAAGCCCTGAACTTTTTTAAAAGACACAGCAACATCACCCAGCGCCTCCAACCCCTACAAGACGTGGGCCTGGGATACCTACAACTCGGCCAACCCTCCAGTACCCTATCCGGAGGTGAAGCGCAGCGTCTCAAATTGGCCTCCTTCCTGCTGCCCGAACCCGGTAGGCCCCGCCGCGGAGATACCTTTTACCTCTTCGATGAACCCACCGTCGGATTGCACTTCCACGACATCAGAAAACTCCTCAGTGCCTTCCAAGCACTCGTCCGAAAAGGCCATACCGTCTTCGTCATTGAGCACAACCTGGAAATCATCAAATCTGCCGACTGGCTCATCGAACTGGGGCCTGAAGGCGGAGAAGAGGGAGGATACCTCCTCTACCAAGGGCAAGTCGAAGGCCTGCTCAAGGTCAAAAACTCGCCCACAGCAGCTTACCTCAAAGAAAAACTAAAAGCCTAAAAGAAAAAAACATGCCAAACCGCCTTCAAGCCCTGCGCCAAAAAATGCACCGAGCAGGAATCCAAGCCTGTCTCATCCCCTCAACGGACCCCCACCAAAGCGAATACGTAGCCGAACACTGGCAATTGCGCAGCTACTTCTCGGGCTTCACCGGCTCGGCAGGAAAACTCCTGATTACGCTCGACCGGGCCGCTCTCTGGACCGACGGCCGCTACTTCCTACAGGCCGAACAACAATTGCCGCCCGATATTCTCCTCATGAAAGAAGGCCTGCCCGAAACGCCCTCTATACCGGCCTGGCTTCAACACAACCTCCAACAAGGTGATACCCTCGGTATCGATGGCTGGCAGTTCTCTCACCGGCAATACACCGAACTAAAAAAACAACTCCAAGACAAAAAACTCGACATCCGCATTGACTTCAACCCCTGGGACGAACTCTGGCCCGACCGACCCCCTCTGCCCGATGCTCCCATTTTCGACTTTCCCGAAGAGTTTGCCGGTGAAAGCAAAGAGAAAAAATTACAGCGCTTGCGCAAAAACATGTTCGAGCGAAAAATCGACTACCTGCTCCTCTCCGCTCTCGACGAAATCGCCTGGCTCTTCAACCTTCGGGGCCGCGACGTCCACTGCAATCCCGTCTTTTACGCCTACACCCTCATCGGCCAAGACGAAGCCCTGCTCTTTCTCCCTTACGCTTCCGCCTCCAAATGTCCCTCCGAACTGCAAGCCCATTTGGCAAAAGCCGGCATACAAATACGCGAGTACGAGCAGATCACGACCGCTTTAAAGGACAAGCTGCCTTCCCAAGCCAGGCTTCAAGCATCTCGGGAGCAGGTCAATGAAATGCTATACCGGGCACTTCCTGCTCACCCCTCGGACAAAAGCACAAGCCCTGTACAGCTCATGAAGGCCGTAAAAAACGAAACGGAAATTGCCCACACGCGGCAAGCTATGGTTACAGACGGCATAGCACTGTTTCATTTTTACCGCTGGCTGGAAGAAACCCTCCAACACAGAAGTGTCAGTGAAGCCGAAGCAGCGGAAAAGATCAACGAATTTCGAAACGAGCAAGGTGATTTTTTCGGCCCCAGCTTCGACCCCATCGTCGGCTTTCGCCAAAACGGAGCCATCGTTCACTACAAAGCCGAAGCGGAAAATTGCGCGCAAATCCAAGCCCCCGGCATGCTGCTCATCGACAGCGGTGGCCAATACCCGGAAGGTACCACCGACATCACCCGAACCACCTATCTGGGAACGCCCTCTGAAGAGCAGAAAAAACACTTCACTCTCGTCTTAAAAGGACACATCGCCCTGGCCCGCGCCATCTTTCCCAAAGGAACGACGGGCTGCCAACTCGACATCCTCGCCCGCCACGCCCTCTGGCAGGAAAAACTCAATTACGGGCATGGCACCGGCCATGGGGTGGGCTTTTTTCTCAACGTACACGAAGGGCCCCAACGCATAGGCCCCACCCGCTCCCAAGCAGTGCTCATGGCCGGCATGATTACCTCCAACGAACCTGGCTATTACCTGCAGGGCCATTACGGCATACGCATAGAAAACCTCGTCCTCTGCCGGGAAGCAGGAAACGGCTTTCTCGAATTTGAAACCCTCACCCTCTTCCCCATCCAGCTCAAACTCATCGACAAAGATCTTCTGACCGAAGAGGAAATCAGCTGGCTCAACGCCTACCACCAAAAGGTCTATGAAAAACTCAGCCCTCAGCTGAACGAAGAAGACCGCAACAGCTTGCGCGAACAAACGCGCCCGCTCAACTAAGCAGGCAAGCCGGCATACTCCACCGCCAGCCGGGAAGCCAAACGAACGTTGTTCTCCACCAGCCTGATATTTGCCGAAAGGCTAAGCCCCCCCGTCAACTGCCGTATGCGCTCCAAAAGAAAAGGCGTCAGCTCCTTGCCTCCAAGCCCTTGGGCAAAAGCCTCTTCCAAAGCCCGCTCAACAGCAGCCTGCAAAGGTGCCGCCTCAGGCTCGTACTCTTTCGGTATGGGGTTCGCTATCAAAACGCCTTGCGGCAAAGACAGAGACCACTGTTTTTTCAGCGCTTTCGCCAAATCTCGCAGCACATCGTAGCGGTACAAAAGAGGCAAACCGCTGCTGCGGGTATAAAAAGCAGGAAATTCCTTCGTGCCATATCCAATGACAGGTACGCCCAGCGTTTCCAAATATTCCAAAGTGCGGGCCAAATCCAAAACGGCCTTCGCTCCAGCACTGACCAAGGCCACCTGCGAACGCGCCAATTGGGGCAAATCGGCCGACACATCCATGCTGCGTTCCGCACCTCTGTGCACCCCTCCTATGCCTCCCGTGGCAAAAAAGCGTATGCCCACGGCACCTGCAGCGAAAAGCGTGGCAGCCACCGTCGTCGCCCCCCATTGACCGCGCTGCAAGACCACGGCCAAATCTCGCAGGCTGCACTTGACAACCTCCTGCCCCTTCCGAGCCAGACGTTCAATTTCATCAGCTTGTAAACCCACCTTCAGCTGCCCCCCGGTCAGAGCTACCGTAGCCGGCACGGCGCCCTGCTCCCGCACCAAGGCCTCCAGGGCAAAAGCCGTTTCGGCATTCTGAGGCCAGGGCATGCCATGAGAAATAATAGTGGATTCCAAAGCCACCACAGCCCGGCCCTCAGCCAATGCTTCCCGAACTTCTTCAGAACAATACAACATATCGTCTCTCTTTTCTCGCCCCCTGCAAAAGGGCTTTGAATACATCGTCAAACAGCAACCTCAAACTTAACGATTTCTTAAACACCAAAAGACGGCCGGCCACAAAGCCCGCTCCTACCTTTGCAGCATGTTACGAACAACTTTTTTCCTTTTATCCTTACCAAATCCTACCAACATGAAACACCAGAGCTCTTTTCCGCTCATTCTGCTTGGACTCTTCTTCCTCTTCAGCAATGGCTGCAAGCCTGAAGAGATGCCCCCACCCGAAGACCAAACCTCCACCCTCTACGAAGAAAACAGCTACACCAACGACTGCTCCGGCAGCAGCCTGGAATACGCCGTAGTAAAAGTTACCGACCGCGGAGAAGGTACGGGTACCACGACCTGGACCAAAGACAAAACTTACCTGCTCAATGGCCGCGTTTTTGTCAACGAAGGTCAGACGCTCACCATCGAAGCCGGCACCATCATCAAAGGAGCCGCCGGATCCGGAGAAAAAGCCTCGGCCCTCATCGTTGCACGCGGAGCCAAAATCATTGCCGAAGGCAGCCGCGACCTGCCCATCATTTTTACCTCAGAAGCCGATGAAATCGCCCGCGACAAATCCGGGGAGCTTTCCTGCCCGGGCGGAAACCTCGCACCCAATTACCGCGGCCTCTGGGGCGGGCTTATCATACTGGGCAAAGCCACCATCAACGCCTCCGAACCCGAGCTGGCCATAGAAGGCATCCCCACCTCCGAAACTCGAGGCCTTTATGGCGGCACCGACGATGCCGACAACTCGGGTATCATCAAGTACGTCTCCATACGCCACGGCGGAACTTCCATAGGTGCAGATAATGAAATCAACGGCCTGACGCTGGGTGCCGTGGGAAATGGCACCACCATAGACTACGTGGAAGTCATCGCCAACAAAGACGATGGCGTGGAGTTCTTCGGAGGAACCGTCAATACCAAACACCTGGTCATGACCAACTGCGGAGACGATTCCTTCGATGCCGATGAGGGCTATCGCGGCAACAACCAATTCTGGCTGGCCTTCCAGGACGAAACGGCCGACAATGGAGGAGAGCACGACGGCGGCCCTTCCGACTGCCTGCTCTGTGAACCTTATTCCTCCTTCATCGTCCACAACGCCACCTTCGTCGGAAACGGCAGCAACCGCGCCTTGCGCTTGCGCGAAAATTGCGCAGCCACATACCGCAACTCCATCTTTGTCCATTACGACCAAGGCCTGGAAATCAAAGACGATGAAACCCTGGCGCAATTCCAGGCAGGCTTGCTGCAATTTAGCAACAACCTCTTTTGGGATGTCAATACCCCCTGGGCAGCCAGAGCTGCCGATGTGGAAACCGACTTACTCAACGCTGAAAATAACACGGCCTTAGACCCCGTGTTCAATGCCGAATTTGTGCCCACAGCCTCCAACCTGGGCAGCATAGCTCCACCCGACAACGCCTTCTTCGAAGCCGTCAATTACAAAGGAGCCTTCGACCCTGCTGCCGGTACACGCTGGATTGACGACTGGACATTGACCGCAACCTTTCAATAAATCACCTTGGAGGATGCCACAAGCTCTCAATTTGTGGCATCCTCTCACCCAATGGAAAATCATCATGAAAAGCATTAGCCACACCCTTTTATTCAGCTTATTGATAAACTTTTTTCTGGTATCCGGCATAGCTGCCCAACAGGGCAGCATTCGGGGGCAAGTGCTCGAAAGTGATGGCCTACCCGCCATTGGTGCCAACATCCTTCTCAACGGACAAGCCGGAGTGGGTACCGTTACCGACTTAGACGGCTACTTCGTCCTCGACAAATTGTCGGCAGGGACTTATAGCATTACCGTATCCTATCTTTCCCATCAAACCCAAACCATCAAAGACATTAAGGTAAACAATCAAGCCACCGACCTAGGCACCATTCATCTGCAACCGGCTTCCGTGGAAATCACTACCGTCGTCGTAACAGCTAAAGCCCTGCAAAACACAGAAACCGCCATCCAAACTCTCCAGCGCAAAAGCTTGAATCCCATCGATGGCATTTCCAGCCAAACGTTCTCTGCCACCGGAGACGGCCATGCCGGAGCAGCCATAAAGCGCATTTCCGGCGTATCCGTTCAAAACGGAAAATACGTCTTCGTCCGTGGTCTGGGAGGTCGCTACAGCCTCACTACACTCAACGGTCTGACCATCCCCGGTCTCGACCCCGACCGCAACACCGTCCAAATGGACATCTTCCCCACCAATATCTTGGATAACATCATCGTCTATAAGGCTTTTACCCCCGATTTACCGGCCTCCTTCACCGGTGGCCTGGTGGACATCCGCACCAAGGACTTTCCTTCCGAGCTAAACATGGCTTTCAGCTTGGGCATGCAATACAATCCTCAAGTACACCTCAACGGCCGCTTCCTCACCCATACGGGAAGCTCCACCGACTGGCTCGGCTACGACAATGGCTTTCGCCAAATCCCTCAAGCTGTAATCCAAGCCGATGAAAGCCAACTACAAAGCATCTATGCCGCCGTGCACCCCGACGAAGCCGGCCTCTTAGTTCGCTCTTTTAGCAAAGCGGTAGAACCCTATACCATCTCACGCTCACCGGACTACAGCCTCTCTTTCTCTCTGGGCAACCAGGTAAAATGGCTGGGCAGACCTCTGGGCTTCATCGCAGCACTCAGCTATAAGCGCAACTCGAGTTTTGACGGAACTAAAAAACAGGGGCGCTTCCTCTACATCTCCCATGAAGCCGACAGCCTCATACAAGACGAGAACTTTGACGTACAACACAGCAGAGAAAACACCCTGCTCTCCGCTATTTTCAGCAGCAGCTACAAGCTCAACAACCACAACAAACTCAAGCTCACCTTCTTGCACAACCAAGCCGGCAGCAAAGAGACCCGCCTGCAGCAAGGTCCCGTTTACAGTGAAGACCTGGGTTATCAAGAGCGCTTTCTCGCTTTCCAGCAGCGCAACTTCAGCAGCCTACAACTACATGGCTATCACTCCTTTGGAGCAAAGGAAAATTTCCAACTCAACTGGAGCAGCAGCTACAGCTTAGCCGAAATGTCTCAACCCGACCTACGCTTCCTCAACAACGCCTACATCCGCCAAGGCGAGGAAATCATCTATTCCATCCAGCCTGCCATCGGCCTCATCCCAACCAGGTACTGGCGCCAAATGCACGAAAACCTCTCAGCCAACAAAATCGACTTTACCTACGGCTTCAGCAATTGGACCGAACGCAAGGGACGCCTCAAAGCCGGTGTAGCCTTTAACTACAGAAGCAGAAGCTTCAACGAACGCATCTTTCAGTTTGAATCCCTCAGCAACGAATTTGACGGCTCCTTTGAACACTATTTCTCCGACGAAAACGCCATATCATCAGAAAACGCCATGGGTGTTTTCCTCACGGAGAACTCCAATCCCAAAAATATCTATCAGGCGTCTCAGTCCATTTCTGCCGCTTACCTCATGACCGAGCTACCTCTTAGCAAGCGCTTGCGTGCTATAGGCGGCTTGCGCATGGAAAAAGCCCAAATACACTTCAACAACCTTTCCATCCAAAACGGCCTCTTACTCGACGACCTGGACCTGCTTCCCGCTCTGGGACTGATCTATGCCCTGCAAGAAGACAAAATGAATCTGAGGCTCAACTACAACCACACCATTGCCCGACCCGTGTTCCGCGAAATTGCCGATGTGGCTTTCTTCGAATTCCTCAACAACAACTTCCTGCTGGGCAATCCCGATTTGCAGCGCACTCGCATAGCCAACCTCGATCTGCGCTGGGAATACTTCTTCGCCCCCGGAGAGAAGATTCTTATCTCCGCTTTTCACAAAGACTTTACCAACCCCATAGAATTGACAAACAACCCGGAAGCAAAAAACGGCGAATGGGTCTATAAAAACGTAGAACAAGCCCGCGTCCTCGGCATCGAAGTCGAATGGCGCAAACGCCTGAACTTTATCCCCGCCCTGCGCAATTTCATCTTTGGCAGCAACATCTCACTCATCCAATCTCGGGCGTCCATCGCTGCCGAAGAGCTGGCTAACATCCGTTTCCACCAACCCGATGCTTCGGACACCCGACCGCTCTTTGGCCAATCGCCCTATTTGATCAATGCCTTTCTCGCCTACCAAAATGAGCAAGGCACAAACCTCCAAATCAACTACAACGTTCAAGGCCCGCGGCTCTACCTGGTACAGGTAGGTGCTATGCCGGACGTTTACGAACAGCCCTTCCACCAAATCGACCTCACTGCCCGACAACAGCTGGGTGCATTTACGCTGAGCTTCGGCATCAGCAACCTTCTCAACCAGGCCCGCATACTGGACATCGCCTTCAAAGACAAGGCCTACATCTTTAGCAGTACTCACCCGGGGCGAACCTTTTCTCTCGGACTGACTTACGAGATTCGATGAGCTGGATCTAGCACAAAACAGCTCAGACCAAGCTGCCTGCTACCTGTAAGCAGGCAGCTTGAGTTGTCCCCAAAGCAAAGCGGTTCAAAAAGAGGAACATACCATCGGTGGGGTTTCCGGCAAAACGCAAAACAACGAGGTTTTTGCAAGGCTTATGGCCGGAAATCCATTCCCAAATCATTTCGTCCTAAACGCTGTTGTGCCCTCAGCATCCCACACAGCTGACTTTACCTAAAAAAGAGTTTGAGCAGGAAGTAAACAACGCAAAAACTTTGTATCTTCGTTCTTTCAATGCTTGCCTCCAAGAGGCTTAGCCCTGCTGTGTGCAAGCAAAAGAGACAAAAGAACAAGGAAACGGCTATGCTCAATTCGCTTTTAAACGACGTCAAGCAGCAATACCGATACGGAGGCATGATCACGCGGCTGATCATCATTAACATAGCAGTTTTTGTATTGATAAACATCCTGGCGCTTTTGTTCACCCTATTTAGCGGATTTTCAGGTCCCCGAGGAGTGGAAAGCGTCATGCGATTTTTCTCCTTAGAACCCGGACTATGGCACCAACTCACACACCCCTGGGTTTTTATCACCAACATGTTTTTGCATATTGGTCTGTGGCATCTGCTTTTCAACATGCTCATGCTCTACTGGTTTGGGCGCATTGTGGAAAATCTCTTAGGAAGCAAACACGTCTTAGCCATCTACCTCTTAAGCGGTTTGGCTGGAGGACTTGTTTACCTCATTGTCGGCAGCTTTATCCCTGAGCTGCATAACACCTATGCCTATGGAGCTTCTGCCGCTGTCATGGGCGTCGTCGTTGCTGCCGCGACACTGACACCCGACAGTTTCATGCACTTACTTCTCATAGGCCCTGTACGCTTAAAATACATTGCCTCTGCTCTGATCCTGCTCGATTTGTTCAGTATAGGATGGATGACCAACACAGGAGGTCACTTTGCCCACATAGGAGGAGCTCTATTCGGCTATTCCTACATCCAAGAATTACGCAAGGGGAACGACTTTTCCAAGCTAATTGACAAACTGTACGACAATTCACTTATCCTCTTAGAGAAGTTTCTCAACTTCTTGTTGTCAGTTTTTGAAGACTCCGCTGAAAATTCAAAAACCTCCCATAGGGTCAAAGGGCAACATCAAAGAGATCTCTCTGAAGAAGAAGCTTATGAAGAGCAGTTAAACACCATCCTGGAAAAAATTAAAGAACACGGTTATGACAGCCTGAGCCGCGAAGAAAAGGAATTCTTATTCAATGCCAGCAAGAAAAAGTGAGCCTTCGGAGGGCTTGCGCAACCGCTTAAAAAACCTCTTTCGTTGGGCCAATGTCTTGTTGATTGTGCTCACCCTCTTGATCTATGCTGTTCCCTTTACACCTGCTTCCTTTTGGCCGCTCAGCCTCATTGCCCCTTTCTATCCTTTAGCTCTACTTCTCAATATACTCTTTGCGCTCTGGTGGATTCTCTGGAGAAAAAAATATGCCTGGCTCAGCCTGCTTTGTATCCTCCTCGGCTGGAATTATCTCCAAAGCTATTTTGGCTTTCACTTTCTAGCCCGCCCCTCTACAACTGATCTCCAAGTCATGACCTTCAACTTTCACGATCTCAAGGACTTGCCCTTCAGAAAGGGCCATGTAGGGCATGACCTAACGGGTTTGCTTAATTTCCTGGATGAAATAGGCAAACCACAAGTGCTTTGTCTGCAGGAAATACATCAAGGCCCTGCTGCTGAACTAGCCGAAGCCATAGGATATCAACATCTTCACTATCCTGAAAAAGGGACTGCCATCTTATCTGCCCTACCCTTTCAAGCCAGTGGTTACATTGCTTTTCCGCATTCCGGCAATTCAGCCCTTTGGGCAGACATTAAGTGGAAGGGGCAAACGCTGCGAATTTTCAACCTGCATCTCCAGTCTAACCGCATAAGTACCCAAACCGAAGAACTCTCCAACCAAAGAGAATTTGACGAAAAGGTCTTTCGACAAATCCGTTCCATCCTGCGCAATTACAAAAGAGCTGCTCAACAGCGCATACAACAAGTGGAAATTATCCGCGAAAAAATGGAAAAAACAGCCCAGCCCTACATCGTCTGCGGTGATTTTAACGACACACCTTTATCACACACCTACCACCAACTCAGTGAAGGATTGCTGGATGCCTTTCGGCAAAAAGGAGCCGGTCCGGGTACCACCTATGCACGCTTCCCACCTGCTCTGCGCATAGATTATATCCTCCACACCCCCGACCTGCAAGTCTCTGCCTGTAAAATCCATCGTCAAAAATTCTCCGACCATTACCCCGTTTCCGCTCATTTCAAATAAAATAAAGCAGCCCTCTGGCTCACCAAATGGGCAGATAGTCTAACTGCACACTTTCTCCGTAAAACAAGCGCGTTGCAGCTTCAAAAGAAGGAGTATAATCGGACACGTAAAAGCGATGGGGAGCACTGAGCTGCGCTGCCAAAAGGTTGTGCTGAATCAACTGTTTTTCCACCACACGGGCAACTACATCCGTAGAGTCCAACACTTTCACCCTTCCCTGGTAAAAAGCCTCAATTTGCGGGCGAATCAACGGATAATGCGTGCAGGCCAACAATAAACCATCAATGCCTTGAAGGCGGGGGTCATTCAAATAATTTTCTAAAATGGCCGTACTGATCTTCCCTTCCACAAAACCCTCCTCTATCATGGGAGCCAGCAAAGGCGTAGCCAAGGTGTGTAGAGGTAAATCAGGTCTCAGGCGATAAAGCTGTTGTTCATAGACTCCGCTGTTTACCGTGGCTTTGGTTGCAATGAGCCCCAATTTGCCGAAAGGCTCGGCAGCAGCAGCTTCCACCAAAGGATCTACGACATTGACAAACAAGGCTTGCTCTTTAAAAAACTCCAACAAAACTCCATAAGCCGCCGTAGAGGCAGAGTTGCAGGCGATGACAATCATCTTGCACTGCTGCTCCAGCAAATACTTGACAATCTTTAGAGCATAGTAACGAATGGCATCGGCAGACTTATCGCCATAGGGAAGATGAGCCGTATCCCCAAAATAAATGAGCTGCTCATGTGGGAGGCGTCGGGCAATGGCCCGGGCTACGGTCAAGCCTCCAATACCGGAATCGAAGATACCTATGGGCCTCATAAAAAAAGCAGCGCTTCGGGATAGCGCTGCTTTAATTTCGTTTTATATGCCGAGTTTGGCCTTGACCTTTTCGGTCAAATCCAGCGATTCATCAGCATAAAGAATGGCTCCGGTGCTGAGGTCAAAAATATAGGCGTAACCTTCGCTTTGCGCCACTTCCTGAATAGCCGCATTGATTTTTTCCAGGATGGGCTTGAGCAGAGTTTGCTCCTTTTCAGCCAACTTTTGTTGCATTTCCGCCTGATAGGCATAAATAGCCTGTTCTTTTTCCTGCAGCTCTTTGAGCAACTGCTCCTCTTCTACGGGAGAAAGGGTGCCCTGTTGTTTGCGCTGTATGGCATCTTGCTGCTTTTGCTGGTATTCGGAAACCATCTGCTCACCTTTTTTCTGGAGCTGGGCTTGAAAGCCTTCCAAGTTGGCTTGCATTTGCTTCACTTCAGGCATTTCAGCTAAAATAGCCGCCGAATTGATGTAACCAAGTTTTTTAGACTGAGCACTTCCCTGCTGAAAGGCCAGCAAAAAAAGGAGGGAAAACATTCCCGCTTTCAAAATAAACTTCATGATGTCGTTTTTCATTTAAAATTTGCGTGCAAAGATAGGCAAGATGTCTTACTTGCCTAGCTTTTTTAAAATCTCCTCAGTCACATCGTACTCCGAGTTGCTGAAGATGAGGCCTACGGTAGAGCCTTTGTCAAAGATAAAGTCATAACCACGTTCATTCGCATATTCTTCAATAGCCGCATAAACCCTATCCTGAATGGGCTGCACCAACTCCTTACGGCGCTGAAAAAGCTCGCCCTCCGGCCCGAATTTGGCCTTCTGGTATTCGCGCACCTGTCGCTCTTTTTCCATAATCTCATCTTCCCGCTGACGACGCTCATCATCGCTCAAAAGGACTTGTTCTGCCTGGTAGCGGTTGTACAAGCTTTTGATTTCATCGTACATCTTAGCCACTTCTTGCTGCCAATCAGCTGCGAGGCGGTCGAGCTCTTTTTGGGCATCCTGATATTCCTGAATGCTTTCCAAAATAGTCGTTATGTCCACAGTAGCTATGCGTTGAGCCTCTGCAGCTGAAGCAAACAACATGGCTAAAAAGGCAAGGAAAAAAACAAAAGGCCTGCCTGTTTTCCAAAAGTAAATCATGGTTTATTCGGTTTAACAGTGAATAAGGTTTCTTCGTCTAAAACTCAAAGGTTTACAGCTGTAAGTTATACCCACCGCAAAATGGTTTGGGTATATCAATCGCCAAAAGTATTGCTTTTGAACAAATTTTTTCGGCACACAACAAAAACGACATAAAAGGCTTTTGCGTTTAAAAGCGGTGCCCGCTTAACTAAGTTTTAACGCTACAGCCCGAATCAAAGAGACCTCCGAGTTACCCAAGTCTTTTTTTCTTCTATTTTTGCCCACACCAAATCTCTTCGTGTAATGAACCACGCCGCCAGGTATTACACCATTTGCCCGCAAGGGCTAAAGATAAAAGACGTACGAGATGTTCTTGCCCAAGGTCTGCTGCTCCGCTTAGGCGATGAAGCGGCAGAAAAAATACAAGGAAGCCGTCACTTCCTAGAACAAAAACTTTCCCAAACAGAACGCCCTATATACGGTATCAACACCGGCTTTGGCTCCCTTTGCGATTTGCGTATCTCCGACAGAGAAATGGAGCAATTGCAGCTCAACCTGGTGCGCTCTCACGCCTGTGGCATGGGAGAAGAAATCCCCTCCGACTTGGTACGCCTCATGTTGTTGCTCAAAATTCAAAGCTTGGCAGAAGGACACTCCGGTGTGCGTCTGCAACTGGTAGAACAACTCATCGCACTATTCAACCATGGGGCCCTGCCCGTAGTGTATGAACAAGGTTCTCTGGGTGCTTCAGGAGATCTGGCCCCCCTCGCTCACCTGAGTTTACCTCTCATCGGCGAAGGTGAAGTGCGGTATAAAGGCCGGCGCCGGCCCAGCGCGGAAGTGTTGTCGGAAATCGGTATCTCGCCCCTTAAACTGGCCAGCAAAGAAGGCCTGGCCCTGCTCAACGGTACCCAGTTTTCTACGGCTTATGCCCTTTGGTGCGTCATCAAAGGCGAAGAACTACTGGAATGGGCCAACTGCTGTGCCGCACTTTCTATGGATGCCTTCCGCTGTTTGTACAGCCCCCTGGAAGCACCTCTGCAGCGCATACGAAAACAAGAAGGACAGGCAGCCTGTGCCCAAAGCATACGCGAATATTTGCGCGAAAGCGAAATCGGCAAACAACCCAAAACTCAAGTGCAAGACCCCTATGCCTTCCGCTGCGTTCCGCAAGTTCATGGTGCTTCTTGGGGCGTCCTACAGCACCTCCGACAAATCGTACAAAATGAAATGCTGTCCGTAACGGACAACCCCAGCATTTTTCCGGAAGAAGACAAAATTCTCTCCGGAGGCAATTTCCACGCCCAACCCATTGCCTTGGCCTTGGATTACCTGGGCTTGGCCCTGGCCGAACTCGGCAGCATCTCCGAACGACGCCTCTTTCAACTCCTCAGCGGACAACGTGGACTGCCCCCTTTTCTCATCTCCAAACCCGGCCTCAATTCCGGTTTCATGATTGTCCAATACACGGCAGCTTCCATAGCCAGCCAAAACAAACAACTCTGCACCCCGGCTTCAGTTGATTCCATCGTCTCCAGCAACGGACAGGAAGACCACGTCAGCATGGCAGCCAATGCCGGCACCAAAACCCTGCGCATTCTCAACAACTTAAGACGCCTACTCTCCTTAGAACTGATGGCCGCTTCACAAGCCCTGTATTTTCGCCTTCCGGCAAATACGGGCAAGCGCCTACGCCCCCTGCTCAAAGCTTTCCAAAAACACATTCCTCCTCTCACCGAAGACCGCATCCTTGCCCAAGACATGCAACGAGCTGAACAGTTCCTGGCCAAAGAAAAACCTTAAAAAAGCGCCGCAGCAATACCAACTGCGACGCTCTAAAACTTACACCATGCTGAGGTGCTCTTCCAAAGAGCGTTTAGTAGCTTCCGCTACCAGGCGATAAAAGTGCTCAGGCTCATTGTCCTTCTGAACAGCCTCCAACGCACGGTAATAAGCCAATCGGGAGGTATCATCCCCCTTTAAAATGACAATGGGATAGCCGTGCTGCAGCAAAATAAAGTTCATCACCAACCGAGCTGTACGGCCATTGCCATCGACAAAAGGGTGAATGCTGACCAAACGCTCGTGCATTTCTGCCGCCTGGAGCACGGGATGCATGTGCACGGCAGTCTCCCGATACCATTTGAAGTAATCCTCCATCAGCTTGTCCAACAAATAGGGCTGGGGAGGCCGATGTGAACTACCCGTAATGCGTACCGGCACCTTGCGATAACAGCCCGCATGCTCCGGAGCAATGCTCTTCAAGATGATGGCGTGCAACTGTAAGACCAAACGCTTGTCTAAAGGCAAACGCTCTGCCACCACGGCATACAGCATGTCCACCGCTTCTGCATGATTAACCGCCTCCAGGTGTTCCCGCAAACTCTTACCTGCAATGGTCAAACCCTGGCTCACGACCAATTCTGTTTCCTGCAAAGTGAGGGTGTTCCCCTCAATGCGGTTGCTGTCATGCGTATAGGCAATCTTAAAGTACTCCCGCATCTTTTGCAAAACAAAAGTATCCAACGGCCGCTTAGCCTGCCACTGACGCTGCAAAGCTGTGATTTCATCCAAAAGCCGAGCTAAGCCTTTCGGCAAAAAGGAAGGAGCTTCTTCCTTAGCACGAACGAGGTACTCAATGCGCGACTCTGCAACCGTCAAAACTTCCAAAGCCCGCTCGTCATAGCCGACCAATTGCACCACTTTCTCTGCCAAACGCAAAGTCAAAACCTCTTCCACAGGAAAGTCATACAAATTTGCTAAAGCACGGGCTTGCTCCTCCGTGGGCAAACGCCGACCGTGCTCAATCCTGGAAAGCAGAGTCTTGTCTATCCCCAGACGTGCAGCAGCTTCCTGTAAGCTCAACCCCAAACGCTCGCGACCCGAACGCAGCCATACGTGCAATTGCTTTTTCATTTTGACTATTTTTGTCAAAAAATAATGACAAATATAGTAAAAAATAATGAACCACATTCACCTTCTCTAAAAAAAAAATCTTTTTCTATTTATCTTTGCTTTATACCGCACCCCACTGCCTGGCAAAGAATCTAAGCGATCTCTACTCTACTCCCCCCCAAGTGCCGCGCGGAAACCCCACAAAAAACACCAGCCCGCTGCTTTTGAAAACCTAAAAAAAGCAACCAACGAAAATCCACATGAAAAAGCTGCTTATCGGTACCTTGGCCGTCTTTTTGCTACCCTTCCAGGCAACAAACTCCTCAAATATTTCAGGCCCACCACTACCTCCTACTCCAAATCCTCCCTCCTGCAACTGCACCATTTCCAGAGGTAACTTCACCGCCCCTTTACCTTTTTTGTATTCCAATCAAACAGCTACAGCCTTCTACAGTTATGGAACTCCCGCAGGAGCATCCGCCAATACGGGAATAGAAGAACCCAATGCCATGCTGGTCATGCTGTATGAAGACTCCAATACCGGAAATACCAGCTTAATCACCATTTTGGACCAAGCCGGCGATTCAGATGGAGGAAATGTTAATTTGGAAATCAACTGCCTGCCCGATTCAGCTTACATCGCCGTATCAGATGACTTAAACGAGCTTACCGGTACACCTCCCACCATAACGGGCAATTTTAACTGGGCCCCTTGCTGCACTGATGGCGGTGTTGTCAGTGGTGTGGGCTGCGGCAATACCATCACCATCAATCCCACCATCAACGCAGGCATATCAAACTTTTACTTCGTTTATGGAAACGCAGCAACACCCACTTATGTCATTTTACCTGCCTCAAACTGTCCCATCGTCATCAATTGTGGTGGAAACAGCTGCTGCGAACAAGCTATCAATGCCACGGCTTCTCAACAAAACCCTTCTTGCCCCCAAAGCACAGATGGCTCCATAGATGTTACCCTACCCGATCAATGCGTTCCCACACCTTCCTTTCTCTGGTCCACAGGAGCAACAACGGAAGATTTGAATGGCCTCCCGCCCGGCAACTACGCTGTCACCATCACAGATGCATCTAATTGCACAGAAGTCCTCACTTTCAACCTCATACCTAATGCCAACACCCCCTCTCCCTCAATTTCAGGGCCACAAGGCATCTGTCCCGGACAAATCGCTCAGTTAACACTAGATCAATCCTACTCATCATATAACTGGTCAACAGGCCAAAACAACTCATCTATCTTAGTTAGCAGTCCGGGAACCTACAGTGTAACCGTTACCAACTCCGGAGGTTGTAGCGGAACAGCTTCCATTGAAATTGCTGCTTACCCACCTGCTATACCGTCAATCTCCGGCCCTATGGAAATTTGTGAAGGTGATACCGTTTTATTGGATGCAGGATCGGGCTTTTCCAACTACCTGTGGTCAACAGGTCAAAACGGACAAACTATTGAAGTTACAGAAGCAGGAGGTTATGTTGTTACTGTAACCAATGCTTCAGGCTGCCAAGGTTTTGATTTCACTATCCTAAATCCTCTCCCTACCGACACCACCTACCTCACCCTACAAACCTGCGACCCGCAGCAGACCGGAACCTTTACTCAAATTCTCTCCAATCAATCCGGTTGCGACAGCATTGTCAT
>JALSKB010000198.1 GCA_026989035.1 Saprospiraceae bacterium
CCTACCCGCACCGGTTGAAAGTTCTCCTCCCAACGAGCATTCCAATTTTCAGCAGGCAACAAGCGAGCCGCTTCCCGCAAAACCCAGGCTCGCTCTCGAAGAGCTACCCGCAAACTGTCGTCAAAATCCTCACCCTTGTCTTCCGAAAAGACATAAGCC
Organism: Saprospiraceae bacterium; assembly: GCA_026989035.1. GTDB lineage: Bacteria > Bacteroidota > Bacteroidia > Chitinophagales > Saprospiraceae > WGBN01. Next base: position 160 of record JALSKB010000198.1, read on the forward strand.
AACCAGCCTCGTTCATCCTCCTCAAAAGCGTAAAAAGGCCATTGACCGAGAAAGGCCAGGCAAGCCTCCCTGTCTTCTCGTGAACAATGAATTGCATAACATTCGGCCTGTCGCACCAATCCCTTGTTTATACCGTGAGCAGTTCCACCCGATTCCTTCCCAAACTAATCCGACCGGCACGCTCCAGTTGCTTGAGCAAGCGCGAAACAGCCTCGCGAGAAGCGTTGATGTCATCGGCGATTTGCTGATGCGTAACCTCTATAATGCGGCTGCCCGTGATGTTCGCCTTGCCACTGAGGTAGTCCAACAAGCGCTGATCCATCTTCATGAAAGCAATCTTGTCGATGGTGCGAATGAGCTCCAAAAGACGGTCGTCATAAGTCTTCATCACGAAGTTCTTCCAACTCTGATAACGCACCATCCACTCGTCAACATAGCGAATGGGGATTCCAATCATTAGGGTTTCCTCCTCCGCCAAAGTTTTCATATAGCTCTTCTTGTGCATCATACAACAAGTGAAAGATGCCGCACAAGTCTGCCCTTTTTCCAGGTAATACAAAAAAAGTTCGCGACCATCATCATCCCTGCGCAGCACCTTAACCAAACCCGACACGATGAGCGAAACTTTCTTGATATAAGTGCCGTAATCCATAATTACCTCGCCTTCTCGAAAGGTGTAAATCTTGCCGTGTACAGCAATTTCTTCTTGTAAAGCCTTTTCTGCGATCTGAGGAAAACTTTGCCGAAGCAAAGCCATGATGTTGGGGTCTTGTTCCATAATGGGTCTCTATCTCTTCGTAAAACGCTTGGTTCGAGCAGCAGCTACCTGCCCTTTTAGCCCTCCAAAGATAGATCATGTATGACATATCATCCGCTCTTTATGCCTTTGCTGAGAACAAAAAGGTCAAATTTCTCGCTTCTTCGGATCGTATTTGACATTCATACTCAGCCAGATAGCTCGAGAAAGGCGATAAAAATACACGAAAAGCACGCCCCCAATCAAAAACAGCATTAAAAAAGAGTTCAACAAGCTCCAACCCAATATCCAGCGAAAGAAAGCCACTACCCCCAGGCAAAACCAGCCGGTAATGATGTAGGAGATAAACATAGCACCGTAATAAAAACCGGGCTCCGGCTCGTAATCCTGCCCGCAAACGGGGCAATGCTCATACATCTCAAAAGGCTTTCGAAAAGAAAAAGTTGGCGTGGGATACAAATCGCCTTGCTGACAACGCGGACATTTGAAGTGAAAAATGCTAAATAGCTTACTTCCTCGTTTTAACAACCCCATGGGTGACCATTTTTACTCAAAACAAAATGACTCGGGCAGCAACTGCCACACACAAGCCTCGTAGCTCAAGCTCGTTCGGGTCATCACATGTTGCACTGACAATTCTCCAGACAGTGAAGCAATTTGGCTACATCTCGCTCTCGCAGAGAATACATCATGCAACGACCTTTGCGCTCCACGGAAAGCAGACCCTTTAAACGCATGTTTTGCAAGTGGTGTGAAGTCAGCGATTGCTCCGAACCCAAGGCCTGACAAATGTCGGAAACCGATAATTCCTCGTGTTTTTCCAACAAATATACAATCCCTAGACGTATGGGATGCGCCACTGTCTTAAGGATATAGGCCACTCGTTCGAGTTTCTCGACCTCATGCTCACCATGACGGAAGTTGGGGCTCTTCTTAGACATGAACACAAAGGTATGAAAGTTCTTTCATGTAACCAAACCTCGGGAAGCTACACTACAAGCGATTCAGCAAGAGCTCTCCGGAAGCTCGCTCTCCTTTCAAACCGGTCAGGCTCCAAAAATACATGCCGGCAGGTAAAGACCCCAGCTCTTGCCTCCAGCTTCGGGTACCGGCAGGAAGGACGGCCTTTCGGCAAATGCGTCCACGGGCATCGTACAGCACCCAAAGGCTCTCGGCTTCCAAGGGAGATGAAAATTCCCAGATCACCCCATCTCGAGCAGGATTGGGAAACACCTGAACAAAAAGCGCTTCTCCATCTAAAACCTGAGCCTGCCTTGTCGATTGCAAAACTTCCACCCTGCCCACAGCTGCCGAAGCACAAGCATCGCTTCCATAAACCCACTGAACGGGATGATAAACAGCCGCCTCCTCATACACATGAACGGGGTTCTGTTCTTGAGAACTCGTCCCGTCTCCAAAAGACCACAACCAGGAAGTCGCTTGCTGGGAGCTATCGGCAAAGGCCAAGCTAACCTGACCATCTTCCAGGTAAAGCAGGGTGTCCAACGGCCCGAAACCCGCAATGGGAGCCAGACCGCTGGTATCGCTCAACTCAACCTCTACTTCTGCAGAGCCGCAAAGTTCTTCATAGCTGATGTCCCAGTCGTAAAAATACATGTACCACTGCGGAGAGTTCCCAAAAAAAGTTTTGGAATACTTGATGGTCAAAATATCATCCACTTCATAGGGAAAATCCATGCCCGAGCTGTTGTACACCAAGGGAACGCCTTCTTCCAACAACAGCCTCATGTCTTGCCCCTCGGGCACGGAAAAATTCAAATCCAGGCGTTGTTCGCCAATTTGCGTAAGCGAAAACAAGCGCTGGCCCAGGAAATCGCCCTCTCCGTTCCGCAAATAGATGATGCGAATGCCCGGCGACTCCACGTAAACCTTCACCGACTTCAGGATAAAAGGAGCATGGGCGTCAAAAATCAGACCTTCCTTCTGAATCGCTTGATCTTCCTGGTAATCCCCCAGCTCGCGGCTTTCCATACCTGTGTGGGCTTGATAGTCAACCTGCACGGAAAAAGAAGTATCTTGCAGCAAAGGAGGTGTAAGCACGGGATTGCCCTGGGCAAAGAGTTCGTCGCCTGCATACCAACTGAAAACCGGACTGCCGCCGGGGTTGGGCTCCGCAGAAAGGACGATTTGAGAACCTTGGCAAATGGCCCCTTCCGACCAGGCCTGGGCCTGGATGTAGGGGCGATTCGTGATGTGCACTTGCGTGCGCAAGCGGTTGTTGAGCGGGCGATCGTCTTCCAAACCATTGGGGTTGCGAAGCTCAACCCAAAGCTCGTACCGGCCTTCCGGCAACATCAAAACCGGTGTATCCCAACTCAACCGCTGGCCGGGTAAGAGTACTCCGGACCAGCTAAGACTGTCCTTCACGCTTCCATCGGAAGTAAAAAACTGCACATCAAAAGAAGTGATGGTATCCAAACCTCCGTTTTCAACTTCTACCGTAGCGTAAAAATCACCCTCGCAGTACACGCTTTGCACCTCAACATCCAGCAACAACAAATCCCTATCTCGGGGAGTAGGTGGTACCGGCACGTACCCCTGACTGATCAGATAATCAAAGGCCGCATCCACTTGAATGATTCCCATCCCGTAGGTGTTGTCTTCACCTGCATCACCCAAATCGGCACAACTGTAGTACAAGGCGTATTTCAAATCTTCGCCGGGCAAATAGGGAAAAGCTTCTTTGAGCAAAAGTATGGCTCCGGTAACATGAGGAGCCGCCATGGATGTGCCATTGTAAAACGCATAGCCTCCCGGCACACAAGAACGCACACTAACTCCCGGGGCCGACACCTCGGGCTTGATGAGCAAAGAACTGTCGCCGCCACAAACCGAAGGGCCACGGCTCGAAAAGCTGGCAATAGGCAAAGACGAAGTATTGGCATTCAAAGCACCCACCGTAAAAGAATTCACCAGGTTGAGGTTGATGTTGTGCGGCGGAGTGATGGTCTGCTCCTCGGGGCCTTCATTGCCTGCGGAAAAAATCACCGCTAGACCGGCGGCCTCCATGGCTTCCAAAACGGGAACATAGACGTTATCGCAATCATCGCTGATCGTGGGGTCATACCAGGAATTGTTAATGGCATCCGGCATGTCGTCAATGGTCGTGGGGTCGCCGTCGGGGTCTAAAGCCCACTGAAAGCCCGAAATGTTGTCGGAAGTACCCAGGCCACAGAGCACGGCCCCTCCCATCCACTGGGCATTGAAAGCCATGCCGATGGTATCATGCGTCAACCGGTCTAAACCCATGGTCGTGCCCGTAACATGTGTACCGTGACCATCACAGTCGTAAGGCGTTTGAGCGCCATTCTGACTGTACCAACATTCGGCATCGGGCCGGTACAAACCCCGATACTTGTAAGAAATAGCCGGCGGTGTGGGGTCCACACCCGTATCCATGATGAAACCCACCCGCCCGTAACCGGTATAACCCATGGCCCAGAGGGCAGGTGCATGAACGGCCTTCAAGCCCTGCTCTACTCCATCGGGGCTGAGCAAATCAGCAGAGGTCTCCGTACAGCTGCTTTCCACTTTCTTCAAGGGCGCATCCCAGTCGATGTAGGCCACTTCTTCCCGCTGCAGCAAAGTCGGTAAAAAGTCGGTTTGCAATTCGGCTGCAATCATGTTGACTATCCAAAAGCTGCGGATGCTTTGTTGCCGCACGGCAGGCGCATGTCGCAGAAAAGCCAGGAGAGCCTGTTGACTCTGCTCGGCCATTTGCTGCAAAGCGGGTAACAATTCAGCCACCCGTTGCTCCAGGCTATAATGCTCTGCACGAAAACGCCTGTGCATGGAAGTCAAATCGACTTGCTCCTTCAAGACAATGAGAACGGGAAGACTTTCCGGATTTTCCGCCAAGCGCTGCTGCAAGCGGGGAGTCAAATAGGCCTGTTGAGCCTGCAAGGAAGCACTACTCTTTGCCGAAAGGCCCCAAAAAAACAACAAGAGTATAAAAGGTAAACGCAACATTGGGGGTGTTTGTCTGCTCATATCAAGAAAACCGTTTTGCCCCGCCTTTTCAATTCGCAAAAAGCAAGGGATTCATTTCAGATTGCGCTGCAAGTTAATAAGAAATATAGTCACAAACGAGAAAGTGAATTTTCTATGCCCAAGCCCAAGTGGGGGTATTCAAACCCGCAAACACTTCAAATATGAATGACTCGAAACCTGAAAAGCCCTTCCCGCACCTTAAAAATCGCTCATCCGCTTGCGTGCCTGACGGGCAAAATTGTCTTTCATCCTGGTAGCCTCCACTGCATTTTCTCCGTCATACTCATTTGGGGCATCCTCGTAAAGAATGCGCTCCCAGTTGGGGTTCTGCAATTCACCGCGGGCCGTGGAGTGCAAAAGGCGAAAATCTCCCGGTGCCAAAGAAGGGTTGTAAAAGAGAAAGCGCACATTGCGCTGATTGGTCGCGGGAAACTCGTAATACGACCAAATTTCATAAGGTGGAGCCGAAGGTTCGTTTTCTTCGTGAAAGATGTCGTTGGGAGGCCCGTACTTGAGATAGATGTAACCCCTGTCGGTTTCAAAGCCGTAGCCAAAACCCGATTTAAAGGTGCGATCTACTGCTCTGGCCACCTTCATGTAATCCTCATAGGCCTTGCCGGGTTGATTGGGGTTCTTGCGCGCCCAGTAGTTGAAGAGGAACCCCCTCTGATTAGCTACATCTCCTTTTTGCACCAGCCCCTTCAACACTGCTACTTCACCCGGCTTGACCAAAGGCAGCAAAGCTCTAAGGCTATAACTCAAAGTAGCCGAATCCAATTCGCTAACAAAAGAAGTCGCTAAAGCTTCTTCTTCCACTCCCTGCTCGAACAGATAAGGGTTGCTGCGTTGGAAAAAGAGCTGTTTTTGCAACAGAGGAATATCCAAAGAGTCCAATACCGAAATCTCGAGAAAGTAATTGCCCGAAGGCAGTTTGCGCACATCCATCTGGTGCAAGATAAGCACCCAATCAGCAGCCCGCTTTTTTACGTAATCCACCAGCATTTGGCGCCCTGTATAAGCGTCCTTGATCAAACAGCGCAATTTAAAAAAGTCATCAAAGAGCAAATTCATCCGATACAGCTCCAAATAAAAAAACAGGCGTTCGGCTTTTTTATCGCAAAAGTTAAAGGCCAGCGGCTCCATGAAATAGCCGTTGCGCACAAAGGGGCCTTCCGATTCTGCAGGTGCAATACCCGTCAGCAGGCGGATATCGGACAGAGCGGCCTTATCCGGCACATAATTTACCACAAGGGGAAAGCTACGCTGTAAGGTATTTTCGGCTTCCGCCAAATCTTGCATTTGTACTTCCAGTTCATAAGAGCCGTTGGGCAAAGCATAGCTTTTCATGTCCATAAAGTGTATCGGCCTTTCGGCAAAGGGACTGGAAAGGGCGAATTTATCGGCCATAAAAAGCTCACCTTCCTTGCGAAAAATAAAGGTAACCTCCACACCGGCCTGCAACTTGCCGTCCTCCAGGGTATCAAAGGCCACGGTATTGCCCATGACCTTGAGATAAAGCTCGACATAAGGCCCTTGGGGTTGATCGTAAACGGCATAGGAAATATCGGCCTCTAAAGCCGGCAGGGAGAGGGGCAAGATCAGAGCAAAGAAAAGAAAGTACTTTTTCATGCTGATAGGTTGTGAGCTTGTCGCAAAGTCCTTTTTGCCAGCTACCTGCTCAATGCTCCGGCTTTTCCATTGAGTTCTCTTGTTCTTGCTTCTTCAAGCTCATTTCGATAGAGACATCGCGTATAGAGGTCTTCAGCACCAAGGTCGTATCATCGATGAGAACAACTTCATAGCTAAAGTGTTTCTTTTTGTCGTCTTGCGGACGAATGTATTTGTTGTCTTCTACGATGAAAGAAGTTCTGTCTTGCCCGTTGCCGATACCGAAATTGGTAGTCATAAACCCTTCGGGCGAAAAAACAAAATACGTTCCGGTCAGCAATTCCGTGTGGCGCCCATTCCTGTTGGCGGAAGTCAACTCCCAACGTCCGGGTAGAAGTTCTTTGATTTGGGGTCCTTCATGCTCTTGCTCTCGGGGTTCATTTTGACAAGCGAAAAAGGCAAAAGCCAAGACAAAAGTCAGAAAGTAAAGGATTGTTTTTTTCATACTTTTCGATGCTGAGTAAAAGTTTGGGCTTGTTGTCCACTACATCCTTTACGGACTATGGTATGAACGGGTATTGCGCAAGAGTCTCGGACAGTTTCTACGGCCCAAAGCCCTTTTTATAAAAAAGCCGCAGATTTCATTTCCCCTTGCAAACTGTTTAAAATGTTTCCCATTCAGCCGCTTTTCCGTTTGGCAAAGATAAGAAACTTTTGTACCCTTAATTAACGGTTTGGCAGAGATATCCCTTTTAATTTGGTTTGATTTTTGGCTTCAACAATCGATCAAGGGGGAAACGGTAGGGTTTTGCGCTTTTTCTTAGCATCCAGAAAAGCCGTGTACCAGATGCTGCCCACAGCCCGAATGGCAGCCCGCATGCGCCTTTCCACCATGCCGTTGAGTGCTTGATGATAGGCCAGGGCATAGGTTCGGCTGCTGGTGCGCAAATTAACCCCACCGCGTTCTTCGTAGCCATAGCGCTGCTGTTGCGGATATTCGGCACGCAATTGTCTTTCTATCTCAAGCACGCTATCGACCATGCTATGGCTTTCAAATACCGTTTGCCAAAAAAAATCGGCGGGCTGTTCTATGTACTCGGCAGGTCCTACGAAAAAATCATAGCGGTCTGAGAACAGCTCGGGCAGACGACTTTCCCAAAAAGCGTGTATGCCCTCTTGCCCCGTAAGCTGGCCGTCGTAATTTTCCGTAGTGTGCAAAGGCACATGGGCATCCGCTATGTAATGGCCCAGGTCTGCCGCTTGTTTGAGGATACGCTTTTCATCGCCAAGTTCAAAAGCACGCACCAAAGACCAATAAGCACGCACCAAGTGATAAGGCAAAATGCCGTGCTCATCCAAAAAAGACCTCAACAGGACTTTATCGCAAGGCAGCGTGTCGGGCAACTGAAGTATTTTTTTGAGTTTTCGACAGGAAGGCGCTTTGAGTTCTCCCTTTCGGGAAATGAAGTATTCCTTTAACAAGGAGGTGAAATCTTTTTTTGACCAGGGTCTTTTTTGTTTCGCCAAAGGGCCTTGTACAAACCACATCAAACCCAGCTCGGACTCCCAGGTACCGGGTGTAACGAGTGGCAGCGTATCGCCCGAGGGCAGCAACAGACTAATCTCCAAAAAAGCCAACTGAGCATCCTCGTAATGGCGCGGCAAATGCTCAAAGGGAAAACTACCGTACCTATCGAGGTCGATATAGTGTTTTTTTGCTTCACCCGGCACGGCATAGCGTCGCTTATCCGGATCCGTGGCGTGTTCGCCGAGATAGTCAATCTTTTTTTTGAAATACCCCCCCAAAGGGCCGGGCAAAGTAAAAACTGCCAGCCTGTTGATTTTCTGATGAGCAAAAAAGCCCCAATCTTCATCAGCAAAGGCGTTTTCGCTTGTGGCAAAACGCCCATCCCGAGATGTTGCAGAAAAAAAAACAAAGAGCAAGGATAAAGCAAGAGATGAGAAACTGCGCATTCGATTCAGCATTCAAACGTGATTCGACAGACGCAGTGGGCGAGCCGAAAGCTCGAAAAAGAAAACGCAAAGAGTTTAGTGAAAATTGCGTTTTATAGCCGCAGCGGGAAAAAGGCT
>JALSKB010000199.1 GCA_026989035.1 Saprospiraceae bacterium
AGAAGTTGAAAACTGGAGAAAAGAAAAAGAATTAGAAAAAGAAAACAATCTGAAAACAAGAACAAACAGAGAAAAAATAAAACAAGAACAGGTCAAAAAGAAGGAAAAGGAGAAAATGGAAAAAACTGCTCAAAAGGCGTACAAAACAGTAAACAAAGAATCTGTAGAAGAACTGGAAAAGTTCATTCAAAACCACCCTGAGAGCACTCCCGCACAGGATGCTCAAAGGGCGATAAACACAATAAAAAAACAAAAAAGAAATGAAAAAATAAAAAAATCTCAACAAGAACCATTCCCTACTGGTATCACGACTTTTGAGGAAATCAAAAAATGGATCTCACCCAAACTAAAAATCAAGGGATTTACTTTCAGCAAAGAACAAGAAAAAGACATCATCAAGACTTTAAAAAAAGTCTTTGCCATTGAATCGTCAAGTCCTAAAAACAGAAAAAACAAATTCTACAAGAAAGGGAAATTACAGCCATTCAATAAATTCCCATGGACAGATATTTGCAAGTGGATAGGCGATGAAAAAGCTGAAGCCTTGTACGAGGAATTGAGGAAGAAAAAAACTTAACAAAATCACTTTTGGTAAGCTAAAGAAAGAGGCTACACTTTTAAAGCGAGCCTCTCAACGAACCAATCATTTTGCTAAGTGCAGGAAGTACTTAACTCACTCCACCCCTCACAACTTATTAACCAAGCGAGTAGCTGCCTGGCCGTTACCCAGCTGCAAGCGAACGGCATAGGTGCCTGCCGGAAGCCCATCGGGTGAATAGCTGTAAACATGCTCGCCGGCAGATAAAGTTTTGTTGATCAGAACTTCCAATTCCTGACCACGCAGATCGAAAACACTGAGTCGAACGTATTGGCTCGCCTCACAGGAAAAAGCAATCTGCGTACTACTGCGGAAGGGGTTGGGGAAGGCTTTCAGCTCAATGGCATCCGGCATAGAGGGCTCCGCAGAGGCAGTAGGAGTACAGGGGTTTAAAATAGGCAGGTACTGAAATTCATCGTACAACAACTGTTTAACGACTTCTTCGTCCACTTCAAACCAATCCATGAGTATGGAGCCGTAAACATTGCGAAAATCGTACTGCATAGGCACACCCGCCTGAGGCTCGATATCCTGTGGATCGGGAATTTGCGGATTATCTCCCACGATACCCGGATTGATGCAAGAGCCAAAGACAAAAAGCGGAGCAGCCGTGCCGTGATCAGTTCCCAGGCTGTTGTTGGAAGCTATCTGCCGACCAAACTCGGAAAAGGTCATACCAACAACGCGCTCCTCTACGCCCAGCATCGCCAGATCCTGCTGAAAGGCTGCCATGGCATCCGAAAGCATACGAAGTAAATCCGCATGGCTACCGGCAGTAAAGTCATTGGCATCCACCTGATTGGCATGGGTGTCAAAACCTCCCAGCGAAACTACGTAAATCTTGGTTTGTAAGCCTCCGGAAATGAGTAAAGCTACATTGCGCAATTGTTCTGCCAATCTATTGTTTTCAGGATAAGTTGCCAGATTATTCCCACTCTCTGCCGCCTGGAAAATGACATCCGAATAGGCATTTGTCTGAGCTATGGCCTGCCGCAAGAAAGTCAGCTCCCAGCCATAGGGTGTATCAGGCACTTCGTCTTCGGCACCTACGGAAATAAGAGAGAGCGAAAAAGGGTCATTCAAAGCTAAACTGTAATTGGCTGCAATACCCTGGCAGGTTTGAGACACTATTGATCCCATGGTGATAGCCAGTGGATCCGGATATTCACTGTTGGGATAACCCTCCGGAAAATCGGGATGATTCTCTGTCAAATAACGGCCAAGCCAGCCCGTATTCCAATATTCATCTGCCGGAGAGGCAGAAGTCCAAATGTCTGTTGAGCGAAAGTGAGAACGATTTTGATTGGGATAACCTACATTCTGCAAAAGTGTCAAGCGACCATCATCATACATAGACTTAACACCGGTCATCACGGGATGCAAAGCCAATTCTTCCGTCAACGATAAGACCGCTGATTCCGGCAGCAAAATGTTGCTACGCAAAACGGACAGCTTATCGTATTGGTCCATAGGCAACACCATATTCAAGCCGTCATTTCCTCCGTTAAGCTGAATAAGCACCAAGACGCGATCGCTATCGGGATTTAAAAAGCGCAAGAGGGAAGATTTGCCGAAAGGCGATACGCCCACACCCCTCAACAAAAGAGGAACACCTGCAAGCGCAGAGGCAGATTTGAGAAAATTTCTGCGTTTCATGATATCTTCAGGATAAATGGTTAACAAATGAATTTTTGGCTTTCACCGAATGGGCGAGCTTATCAGTGCTCAAGACAAGTAAAACTCCGGCATGGCTAACATGGCACTCAACAAATTCCGCAATTTACTTTCCACGGCATTGGCCAGGTCTTCATTGTTCGGATCAGCCAGATAAGCACCGTACTCATCGTTCCACTCGTAATCGGGCAAGCCCGGCAGCAAAACGCTTTTGAGGTAATCGTGTTGATACTCGGTAATGGGCTGCGGAAACAAGATGGAAGCCATCTCATCAATCAGGGCATTGGGGTCCAAGGGATTGTCTAAAGTTGCAACAAAGGCCAGCACATCAATGCGAATGGGAGTATCCCCCTGGCCATAACCCGTTGTGCTCAAGAGATCCGTAGCCTCTCGCCTCAAAGGCAAAGTGACGGAATTGGTCCAAATGCGGTAAAAAGAAGGCTCCTGATAGTAAGCCGGCCAACCGGCTACCGAGGGCGGGTTAAACAGAGCCATTTGCAAAAGATTCAAAAAGTCAACGATCGGCAAAAGAGAGACATAATGTGCTTGCAAAGCAGAAGGTATTTCCACTTCAAAGATCTTAAACAGCCCCACAGCAAAATCTATGGGGTTTTTGATCATAGGTCCGATATAGGCCATATCGTAAAAGTGCTGGCTCTTGAGAAGGGCTTCCAAAGCCGGCTTCATCTCGTAATCATTGGCCACAATGAGTTGAGCAAGCGGTTCAATAACGTTGGTTTCTACCGTGTCGTCAATGACGTAATAGACGAACCAGCGATAGAGCTTACGAGCGATATAGCGCGCAGGCTGGTCTTGCTGGAAAAGGATGTCTATGAGAATCTCGTATTCCTGTTCTCCGGCATTGGTTATCACGGCATTGTTAAAGTGATAAGACAACTGCTTGGTTCCGGTATCGTGCAAATTGGGATTAAAAAAGGAGGCGACGGAAACGTTGGGGTTAAACGTTCTATACCCCGCCACCCTCCAACCGGTCAGTACACGAGCGATAGCGGCAATATCGCTTTCCGTATAATTGGAGTAATCACCCGGAGCAATGAGATCACCCTTACCAACCGTAAACAATTCCAACAATTCTCGGGCATAATTCTCGTTGGGAGACCCTACCGTATTCTGATTGCCGTTCAAATAACGCAACATGGTGGGGTCTATGGTTATTTTTTTGGTCAACTCCCTGAAATTGCCCAAAGCATTTTCACGCAATAAGCTGTAATATCGATAAATGAACTTGGGATCATTGACCACATTCATTTCCGTAGCAAAGTGGTTATGCCAAAAGAGGGTCATTTTTTCGCGGAGCGACATGCCCTCCATACGTATCTGGTCCAACGTCCAACTCAAAAGAGAAGCTCTCCGATAAGGCACGAGGTTGATGTTGGGGTCATAGGGAGCATCGATCCAGGTCTCCCCTACCGGCACATAGGGATCATCCGAAAAAGCGTAATTCACCGGAGGGTCGGGCATGGGTTGATCAGCCAAAAGCGCTGACACCGCTTGATCCATACCCATACTAACAGCATCCTTTATATCCTGATAAGTGGGCCCAAAAGAAGCCCTCCGCAAAAGATGGGCGGCCTGCTCAAATTCCCAGCTGCCCGTATATGGATCGAGACCGGAAGATGCGGGAACAAAAGCTGCAGTCTGACGACTTTTCGGCAACTTGCGTCTTTTTCCTAACAAAGTAGCAAAAGTTGTTCTTCTATTCATCATTCAGCTATTTTAATGGAGAGTACATATGTCAGACTTTCAAAACCTGAAAGGGTTTAAAAAGCATAACCCAAAGCTGCTTACCCAACGCAAAAAGCGCCATACCTAAACACCTACAATTCCACCAATTGACAAATGAATATACCCAAACCGAAGTGGTTTGGGATATTCCCCACTCGTTAACGAATGGAGAATAAGGAGTTTGGGAGGCGTTAGCCTCCCAAACCATTTCGTCATGAGTATATTCCAAGCTAAGCGAAGAAGAGAGCCTTAGCTGACAAACGACCGAAATACAGAAAATTTGAGAGGCTAAGCTCTCTCAACCCATTTCAGACTGAGCATAACCGCACCACGCCCTCTTGGGCTTAACCCAATTGCGAAGGGGATTGAAACAAGCCCGAATCTCCTCTCTCTTAAACCGTTTGCTGAAGGCCAACAAATCCAAACAAAAATTCAGATCGCTAAAACAAGAAGAAAACAAAAAAAAGAATGACACAACAAAACCTCCCTGTACAGATTGGTATCATCTGCAGCTAAAATAAAATGAGGGTGTCCCCCGCTAACAGAGCAAGAATGCCTTAAGGCAACTTGTTCTTCGGAATTTGCTTAGGGGACGGCCTGTTGTTTTTCTTGATACGCGTTTTTCCGTAAGAACCTCTCCACAGTTTGCCCCTACGCGTTTTTCTATCTCCTTTTCCCATGGTAAACTGTTTAGGTGAAAAAATGCGAGGCAAAATTAAGGTATCCCGCTTTCATGCTCAAATATTTTTCCAAAAGCAGGGGTAAGATCACAGAGCAATCCGTCATATAGGGATGTAACGGGCAAACGATGCCCTTCAAGAGAAACAAATTTTCACAACCAAAACTTTAGTCCCATGAACTTTTTTCGCATCCTTGCAGCTTTTTTGATCTTTTCTGTAGCCATCAGCAGCTGCGTCAAAGACCCCGTAAAACCGAAAGAAGAACTCAACACTCAGGAGATGAGCATCGACATGCACGAGTTCAACTCCATGGCTTTCATCGTTTTCGATCGCGATAAAAACGCCTTTGAAGCACTCAACGACAGCACCATAAAAGATCGCTCCGGCCAAGTGCGCTTCATCGTCCGTCCGCAAGTGCCCGGCGTTGAAGGCAAGTGGATCTTTTCTTCTCCTGCAGACCCCAACCTGAACGACTACCCTGCGATTCAGGCCTTGCTCGAGCGCCCGGACGTAAAACTTGCCCAAATGCCTCTATCTGAGTATGAAGGTGCAAAGCCTGCCAATCAGACCGAACTCCAAAGACTTTTTGATGGAGCTGATGTGGTGAATGAAGGTTATCACAGCGATCCCCTTTCTCCCGATACCGTTCTGCTGGTACAGGCCCCTAATGGAGAGGTTCAGGCCGTAAAAATTACCATCTGCGCCGAGGGAGACAATTGGAAAGTATGCATCACCATTCAGTGGTAATCCCTGCTCAAACAAAACATCCCATGAACGTGAACGATGCCGTCTGCACTTCGGGGCAGACGGCTTTTTTTACAATTTGGTAATCAGACGGGTAAGAGCTTGGCCATTGCCCCATTGGAGGCGCAGAGCATAAGTTCCGGCAGGCAGTTGGTCAGATGCATAGGTCAGTTCGTGTTTGCCGGAAGGCAAATCTCTACTCAAAAGAACCTGGCGTTCATGACCTAGCAAGTCAAACACGCTCAGGTGGACATGCTGCCGTTGCTCCAGAGAAAACCTTATTTGCACGGAAGAAGCAAAGGGGTTGGGATTAATCTGCAAATCGGCTTTAGCAGACAGGGCGTCTGGTCGATTGTCCTCATCCCTCTGCCCTACCATAGCACAAGGAGCGATCAAGGGCAGATATTGAAAATCTTCAAAAATCAACTGTTGAACCACTTCCTCCTCCAGTTCAAACCAATCCATGAGGATGGAACCGTAGATGTTGCGAAAATCGTATTGCATGGGTACACCCGCCTGAGGTTCAATTTCGTCAGGAGAGGGAATTTGAGCGTTATCCCCCACGATGCCGGGATTGAGGCAGGCACCGAACATGAAAAGCGGAGCTGCCGTCCCGTGGTCGGTACCTCTGCTGCCGTTTTGAGCAATTTGACGCCCGAACTCCGAGAAGGTTATGCCTAATACGCGCTCTTCCAGACCTTGAGCTTTCAAATCCAATTGAAAAGCCGCTATGGCATCGGATACCCGTTGTATGCGGGTAGCGTGGTTTCCCTCGGTGGGTTCTCCCTCAACCACCTGATTGGCGTGGGTGTCAAAGCCGCCTTCGGAAACCACGTAGATTTTGGTCTTGCTACCGCCGGAAACCAACATGGCTACTTTGCGCAGTTGCTCTCCCAGGTTGGTGTCGGGATATTCCACTGCATTTACGCCCATTTTGCCCACTTGCACCAAAACCTCTGAATAGGCATTCGTTTGGGCAATAGCCCCTCGTAGAAACGCCACCTCATAGCCATAGGGCTGATCCATGGGCAAATCCCCCTGGCTACCCTCCGGAAGCAAATTAACGGACAGCGGGCCATCTAAGGCCAGGCTGTAATTGGCCAAGCTTCCTTGACAGGTTTGAGAAATCACCGACCCCATAGTGATAGCGAAAGGATGGGGATAGTCTGCATTGGGATAACCCGTGGGATAAGAGCTGTGTTCCAAGTCGAGATAGCGCCCCAACCATCCGGATAGCCACTGCTCATCAGCCGGAGAAGCGGAAGTCCAGATATCAGTAGAGCGAAAGTGCGATCGATTTTGGTTGGGATAGCCTACGTTTTGAATCAAGGTGAGACGGGCATCATCGTATAAGCCCTTTAATCCGCTCAAGGCCGGGTGCAAAGCCAGCTCATCGGTCAGATTCAATGCTGCCGATTCGGGGATGAGCAAATCCGGGCGCAAGGCCGCCAGCTTGTCGTATTGATCTATGGGTAAAACGGTGTTCAAGCCGTCATTGCCCCCGTTGAGCCGAACGATGACCAAAACGCGATCGCTCTCGGGATTGATATAACGCATCAGAGAACTGCTGCGCCAAGCAGAGACTCCCACGCCTTTGAGCAAGACGGGCATGCCTGCCAAAGTTGCAGCAGCTTGGAGAAATTTTCTTCTTTTCATGAGCTTGAAGTTCTATAGAGCAGGTTTTCATTTGCCGAAAGGCAGAAAAAACCGCCTGATTTTTTAAGCGAGTTGAAATTCCGGTAGGTTGAAAAGGGCGCGAAGCAAGTTTCTCAATTGGCCCTCCAAGGCGTTGGCCAGATCTTGATTGCCAGGGTCAGTCAGATAGTCGCCGTATTGGTCGTTCCACTCAAAATCGGGCAGGCCCTGCAAGACAATGTTTTTAAGGTAGTCGTGTTGCGAAGAGGTGATTTCTCTGGGCAAGAAGATAGCGACCAATTCATCTATCAAAGCATTGATGTCCAGCGGATTCTCGAAATTCGCTATAAAATCCAGCGCACTGAACTGATCCGTTTGAGCAGATAAGACTATATCGACAAAGCTGCTGCGCAGAGGCAGCGTAACCGAGTTGGTCCATAAACGGTGATAAGCCGGAGCCTGATAGTAAGCCGGCCAGCCCGCTACGGAAGGAGGATACAGGATCTCCATTTGCTGCAAGCGCAACAAAGTGTACATAAAATAGAAAGCTGAAGCACGCTCTACCGCATCTTCGGGCATGCCGATTTGAAGGGGTTTGATCATGCTGAACGCAAAATCAATGGGATTCTTAATCAGGCTACCTCGGCTGTATGCCTCGAAAAAGTGTTCGCTTTTAAACAAAGCCTCCAAGGCCGGCTTGAGCTCGTAGTCGTTGTCGAGGATCAATTGAGCCATGGGAGCTATGACATTCGCCTCTATGGTTTCGTCTATCTCGTAATAGATAAACCAACGATAGATTTTTCGGGCGATGAAATAAGCCGGCTCCGTTTGTTGGAAGATGATATCGATCAGCAGCTTGTACTCCTCATCTTCCGCATTGGAAATCACGGTATTATTAAAATGGTAAGAGAGTTGTTTAGGATCCTTGTCGTGCCGGCTGGAATCGTAATAGGACTCTACCTGCACTGTGGCATCGGAAGTTCTGTATCCCCTATCCCGCCAACCGGTCAACACCCGGGCTATGGCAGCGATATCGCCTTCCGTGTAGTTGGAGTAATCTCCCGGGCCAATAAGCGGGCCTTTGCCAATGGTAAACAGCTCCAACAATTCACGAGCATAGTTCTCGTTGGGGGAGTTTTTGGTACTCTGATTGCCATTGAGGTAGCGCAGCATAGCCGGCTCCACCGTAATTTTTTTAGCCAATTCGCGGAAATTGCCAAAGGCATTTTCCTGAAGGAGGTTGTAGTAAAAATACATATAGGTGGCATTGGCCACCACCAGCATTTCCACGGCAAAGTGGTTGTGCCAGAAGAGGGTCATTTTCTCCCGAGCAGAGAAACCCTCGTTGTACATTTGCTCCAGCGTCCAGCTCAGCAGGCTTTTGCGCCGGTAGTTGTAGATGGGAAGGTTCGGGCAGGGAGCATAGACCCAGCTCTGGCCAACGGGAACAAACTCATCCTCTTCGTAGCTCAAGTTAACGGGCAGAGGGGGAGCCGGTGAGTCGGCCAGCAATTTGGCCACCGTGCCGTCCAA
>JALSKB010000200.1 GCA_026989035.1 Saprospiraceae bacterium
TACCTTGAGTTTTCCCATCACCGATGTTTCCAACAACCCTCCCGGCACGGAATACACTTTTTATTTGAATGGAGAGCCTATTGCTCATTACACCCAAGACAGCCTGCCTGCAGTTTTTGAATACACTTTTACAGAGACTTCTTGCGGCTTGGTAACCAGTACGGGCAATTATCAAGATGCCTTTGATATTCGCATTGTGGCATCCAATCCCTGCGCTTCTTCAACGGCAACCATTGAGCCTATCACAGTCAGTGCGCCGCCGGAGATGGAAATTTCCGTCGGAGGGGGAAGTGGAATAGCTTGTAGTGGAGAGGTGGTCAGCATTTCCAATGCAACGGTGAATTACAACCAGGTCAACAACCAGGAGTGTATCGATGTGCTCAATCCTTCTTGGACGATACTGGGAGGCAGTGAGGGAAGCGATTGGATTTTAGAAGGAGGGAATCTTTTTGGCTCTCAAAGCATCGATGTGAACTTCCTCACGCCGGGGGTTTATACGGTGGTTATGGCCTTTGCCACTTTTTCTTGTGGAACTTTTACCGATAGTGTTCAGATTGAAGTCTTGAGCGGCCCTCCTTTGACGGGTGGTCCTGGCTTGGCCATAGACAGTTTGTCGGGTAGTGGAGGAGGAGGCTGTGTGCCGGTTCAATTGAATTTGGATTTGCCCCAGTACGATTCTACGGCAACATACCATTGGCAGATTACTCCCGCTGAAGGTTGGACTTGGGTGAGTGGTTCGGACAGCACGGGTAATATCGGTATTTTGTTTACGGAGGGAGGTTCGTACGACTTTGTGCTCTCGGCGGCCAATGCCTGTGCGGAGGTATCTTGGGACACCACCTTGTTTATTCAAGGGCCGCCGCGCATCGCCTTAGCGCCCATACCGGATTTTTGCTCTTCTGCGGTAGTGAACTTGGATGCGAATTCCGTTTCGGTTTTGGTGAATGCCGATTCTTTGGATTTAATTTCCTGGTCATTCCCCGGCGGGCAGCCATCGAGTTCTTCCGATTTGTATCCGGGGAGCATTGTTTACAACCAGCCCGGTTTGTACGAGATTCAGCTCATTGTCGGTAACGGTTGTGGGCAGGATACCGCTCTTGTCCAATTTGAAGTTCAGGATCTCATTACCCTGACAGCGCCGCCTGCAGGAGAGGCTTGTGATGGAGATGACTTTCTGGCTTTGCCCGATGTGCAGCCGGCAGGTGGGCAGTGGTGGGGCCCCGGTTTGGTGACGACGACTACCGAGGCCTTCTTTTCTCCTTCTTCCGTAGGGGCGGGCAGCTATACTTTGTACTACAGTTATGGGGTGGAGAGCTGTGCCGACACCACGAGCTGGGATGTTCAGGTGTATGCGGGCCCACAGGTGCAGACGGGTAGTGACTTGTTGTTGTGTCTTTCCGATGATCCCGTTGTCCTTACAGCCACACCGGGTGGTGGGCAGTGGACTTTTCCGACTAATGCCGTCATGGATGGTTTGGCTTTTTTGCCCGAGGCTTCCGGTGAAGGGCTTTATGCTTTCGTTTATGAACTGACCGACGATCAGGGGTGTACCGCTAAAGATACGCTGAGGATAGAGGTTTCCGGCAACCTCAGCGTTGATTTCACTTTTGACAATCAGGTTTGCCAAGGTGAAGAGGTGCATTTTGTAGCGGAAAACGACAGTTTGTCTTTGAGTTGGGATTTTGGCGACGGGCAGACGGCGGTGGGGGCGGAGGTAAGCCATGTTTACACCCAGGCGGGCTTGTATCAAGTCGAGCTTACGCCTTCGGATTCGGGCTTGAGTTGTGCCCTTCCTGCGACGGCAGAGTTGGAGGTTTTGCCCCAACCTCAACCTCAGCTCAGCCTGAGCGTCCAGAGCGGTTGTGAACCCCTGGATGTGTCTATTCAAAGTTCCGGTTCGCAAGCTGTAGAGCAGTGGGAGTGGGATTTTGGAAATGGTTTGACGTTTAACGGTGCGAACCCGCCACCTTTGATGACTTACCAGACCCTTGGGCACGATACCACTTTTTATACCGTAACGCTTACCGGTTCCAACAGCTGTGGCCAGGCTCAAGTGGCCCAAACGCTGACGGTTTATCCTTTACCGGTAGCGGATTTTGGCATGGCTTTGGATACGGCTTGTGCCAGCGTTACCGTGGAGTTTTTGGATGCTTCTTACGGGGCGCCTGAAAATTGGCAATGGGATTTCGGCAATGGCTCTGCTTATGCAGGCCCGCAGCCTCCGCCCCAGGAATTTTTGGGAGATACCCTGCCGGTAAACTATGCAGTTGGCCTGACGGTGAGCAATGCTTGTGGTAGCGACCAGGCCGTACAGGAATTTACCGTGCACCCTGAAGAAGTGCAGGCTTTCTTCAACCTCAGCAACCAGCAGGGGTGTGCGCCTTTTACCGTAGAGTTGGAGGACTATAGCACGCCCGGTACGGTAGTGAGTTGGGCTTTTAGCGATGGCGGTACGGCCCAAGGGCCACAAGTGAGTCATACCTTTTTGCAGCCGGGCGTTTATGATATTTGGTTGTATGCTACCAATGCTTGTGCAGCCGACAGTACTTATGCCGAAGTCGAAGTACTGGATTCTCCCGATTTGTCTTTTGAAGTCCAGCAGCCGGCTTGTGCCGGCAAAGAAGTGTTTTTGCAAAATACTTCGCAGAATGCCGTAGGTAGCTTTTTCATCTTTCCGAATGGCGACACGACTTATGCGGATAATCCTTTTTATGTATTTGATTTGCCAGGCACCTACGAAATTAGCCTTTACGCTCAGCACCCCCTGACGGGTTGTACGGCTGGGCTCAGTCAATGGGTGAGTGTGCACGATTTGCCGCAGCCTGTTTTTGCCGCAGATGTGCAAAGCGGCTGTGCTCCGTTGTCCGTGCAGTTTAGCAATGACAGCCAGGGTGCTTCCTTTTACCAATGGCATTTTGGAGATGGTGGAACCTCTGTTGAAGAAGAGCCCAATCACACTTATCAGGAAGCCGGCACCTATCCGGTGCAACTGATTGCAGTGAGCGATGAGGGATGTGCCGATACGCTTTTGAGTTTGGAAGTAGAGGCTTGGCCCGTTCCACAGGCGGCCTTTGAACTTTTGTACGATGAAGAAGCCTGTGGCTTGCCTTTGCATGTTGAGGTACAGGACTTGTCACAGGGTGTGGATGCTTATTCTTGGTATGTCGATGGCGATTTGATTTCAACCCAGCCTGAGCCGACTTTTGACCTTCTTTTTGAGGGTACGCATCAGTTGAATGTGCAGGTGGAGAATTTATACGGTTGTACGGATACAGCTTCCGAATCCTTAGAAGCCTATCCACAGCCGGTGGCGGAATTTACCCTGGAAGGGGCAGAGGGTTGTGCTCCTTTGATCTTTGCTCCGGTCAACCTTTCGGTTGGGGCAGATTCCTGGCTGTGGGATTTTGGCGACGGCACCTTGAGTTCGGATTTTTCTCCTGTGCATACTTACGAAGAGGCGGGTATGTATGAGGTCTCTCTGGTAGCTTCTTATGCAAATCGATGTTTTGATACTTTGAGCCTGGCATCGGCAGTAGATGTTTGGCCTCAGCCGGAGGCCGTTATAGACTGGACTTTGGACCCGGAAGGAGAGCCTTCGGGTAGTGTTCAGTTTTTCAGCCTTTCGGCAAATGCCAATTCGCTGAAGTGGTTTTTTGGGGATGGCAATGTTTCTACAGAGCCCTCGCCCATCCATCGCTTTTTAGATGCCGGGCCGGTACAAGTCGTTTTATTGGTTTGGAGCGAGCAGGGTTGCCTGGATACAGCTTATCTGGATTTTACTCCTCCGGCTTTTGGCAGCTTGTATGTGCCCAATGCACTGCATCCTCGCCGTCCCGATGGCAGCGGTAGCATAGAAGGGACAGCCTTGTTTAAGCCTCGGGGGTTCAACTTAAAAGAATACCGCTTGCAAATTTTCTCGACTTACGGCCAATTGCTCTGGGAAAGTACGAAGCTGACCGAGGATGGCCAGCCTGCCGAAGGCTGGGACGGAACGTACCGGGGAGAGCTGCTGCCGCAGGATACTTACATCTGGAAAATACAAGCTGTCTTTAAAGACGGTCGACCCTGGCCCGGAGAACGAGCTGAAGATGGTCGCTATCGCACCAGGGGAAAGGTCTTTTTGGTGAGGTAAAGGACTATTAAACTTCTTTTGTTTCTCCTTCTGAAATCAGACTATACCCGAAAGGCCGTGATTTCAAGCTACTTGTTATACCTAAACCGAAGTGGTTTGAGATACTCCCCACTTGTTAGCGAATGGAGAATAAGGAGTTTGGGAGGCGTCAGCCTCCCAAACCACTTCGCCATGAGTATATACTCCGGCCGAAATAGTTTAAGTATAGATTATGCCTGGCAATGGCACGTATTTTTTGCTTTTTTTATGGTGATGGCCGTGTGGTTCGGATAGATGAAGCGGTGGTTCAGGCAGGCCGTTAGGGAAGCTATGGCTTGAGGCTGCGCAAATACTCTAAGCTTATCTTTCTCTATTGTGGTTGTTTGCGAGCTTGGAATATTCCAAACATTTGTGCTTGGAGGCAGGTAGATGTAGTGTAGTTATCACTTCATAGGCAAATGCGGGGGTGGAGGTAAAGCGTATTTGCGATGAAGATTTTTTGGTACCGAAGGTGGGACTCGAACCCACACGGCCTTGCGGCCACTGGATTTTGAATCCAGCGCGTCTACCAATTCCGCCACTTCGGCAAGGTTTTTTGTGTATAGGAGCCTCCTTCTTTAAGAAGGCGGGGCAAAGGTAGAAAGTTTTTCTTTTATGCGCAAGAGATATCGCCTTTTGAAGAGAAAATTTTGCAGAGCGTCGAGTTGTTCTTCAGAGGCGGAGTGGAAGCGGTAAGCTTGCATGACGGGCAGGATGTCTTTTTGCAGTTGGTTTTCCAGTTCTTCCAGTTTTTGCCGAAAGGCAGCCAATTCTTGTTCGTGCGGATCCATTTCCAACTCGGCTAATTTTTCATTCCACTCCATCATTTCCATGAGGAAATCGGGCGGGAGTTGTGCTCCGCTGCCCTCTATCTGCCGGCCATGTAGCTCAAGCAAGTAGGCCAGGCGCTTATCGGGTTCGAGTAGGGTTTGGAAAGCCCGGTTGTTGAAGGTGGAACGGTCCAGCATTTTTTCTTGTTCTTCCTCCGATTTGAGGGTGTGCAAATCGGGATGCCAGGCCCTCATGTTGTCGTAATACTTTTTTTTGAGGGCCTGTTCATCCAGCAGTGGAGACGGCTCCAAGCCAAAAAACTCGAAGAAATTTTGTTTGTTTTCCATGTTTTAGCTGCAACCTCTCATGACATCCAAGCCATTGGCAAAGACCAGCAAAGCGAGGATAAGGATAAAGCCGACCATGGTAGCTTTTTCCATGAATTCGTCGCTGGGCTTGCGGCCTGAGATGAGTTCGTAGAGCAAAAAAAGCACATAGCCTCCGTCCAAGGCAGGGATGGGCAACAAGTTCATAAAGGCCAGAATGAGCGACAAAGCTGCCGTCATATTCCAAAAGCGCTGCCAATCCCATTGGATGCCGAACATGCTGCCGATAGAGGCGAAGCCACCTAAGCTTTCTTTGGCAGGTATTTTGCCAGAAATGATGTGGCCGAAGGCTTTGATTTGGTCACTGAGAAAACCGATACCACGACGTACTCCGGCCGGGATGGCTTCTGCCAGGGTGTATTTTTTCTTTTTCAACTTGAAGAAGCGATCAATTCCATAGGGCCTGACGCCGATCATGCCGTTTTCTCCTACTTGTACGGGAATGTCGAGTTTTTCCCCCTTTCTTACCAAGGTGAGTCGAATGTCCTTACCGGCATAGCTGCTGATGGAATCCAGGTATTGGTCGAAGAAGGGAAGGGAGGTGCCGTTAAAAGCGATGAGGCTGTCTTCCGCTTTCAGGCCGGCTTTTTCAGCAGGGCTGTTTTTAATGATTTGTCCTGCCACAAAGGGAATTCGTGGCTGAAATAGTATGGCGTTCTTGTTTTTATAACTGGCCAGGGTTGTTATGAAGGAAGGGTCTATGGGTAGGGTAAGGGATTGTCCGTTACGCTCAACGACAAGCTTATCAGCATTGTTGATGACGACCTCGCGTATTAGCACTCGGGAGTCAAATTTTTCAAAAGGGTGGTCTCCAATTTGGAGAATTTTGTCGCCATCGCGCAGGCCCATTTCCCTGCCCAGGCTGTCCACGTAGATGCCGTAAGTAGCTTCTTGCGACGGCAGATATTCTTCGCCGTAAACGTAGAACAACATGGCATAGATGAATAGCCCGAGCAAGAAGTTGACAGTAACGCCACCAATCATGATGATGAGGCGCTGCCAGGCGGGTTTGGCCCGAAACTCCCAGGGCTGGGCCGGCTTTTTGAGCTGTTCTTTGTCGAAGCTCTCGTCAATCATGCCGGAAATCTTCACGTAGCCTCCGAGAGGAAGCCAACCTATGCCGTACTCCGTATCGCCCTTTTTAAATTTGAACAGCGAAAACCAAGGATTGAAAAAGAGATAAAATTTCTCTACACGGGTCTTGAAAATACGGGCTGCTAAAAAGTGCCCCAATTCGTGTAACACAATGAGAATGGACAGGCTCAAAAGGAACTGTCCAATCATAATCACATACTCCATCTAATAAGTTTTCGTGGGCTTTCGCCAAATGGAATCCGATGAGCAGCAGAAAAGGGCCTCAGGCCTGTTCTGTTGCAGAACTCTTTGTAATAACTCCCGCAAAGGTAATTTGTTTTGGCCGGATGACCTACTTTTGCTTTATGAATGTCTTTTATACCAGAGAAATAGAACCTCCATATGCCTTTTTGAATACTGTAGAGGCACGCCATGCCGTTCGCGTCTTGCGCAAAAGGGTGGGCGATGAAGTGTATTGGGTAGATGGCGAGGGATATTTTTACAGGGGGAGGATAGAAGCCATAGAAAAGGAACGCGTTCGTTTGCGCATGCTGAGTAGAGAACCCAGCCCCCTGAATCCGGAATTCAAGCTGCACCTGGCAGTGGCTCCACCGAAAAATGCAGCTCGTTTAGAGTGGCTGCTGGAGAAAGCCACGGAGGTGGGCGTGCATCGCATTACACCTTTGCTCTGTGCTCGCTCAGAGCGCAGGCGCATTCGCCCGGAGCGTTTGCAAAAGATACTCATTTCGGCCATGAAACAATCGGGTCGTGCCTTACTTCCAATCTTGGATGAGATGCAGCCTTTCGGCAAATTTTTGGAAGAGCTGTCGGCTTTTCCCGCTGTGGATAAGTTTGTCGCTCATTGCATGCCCGATGAGGAAAAACAGCCGCTGTCAAAGTGCATTCGGGATGAGAGGGAGATTTATGTACTCATCGGCCCCGAGGGAGATTTTACAACAGAAGAAATTCAGGCTGCCCGGCTTACCGGCTTCCGCCCCGTTAGCCTTAGTCCGGCTCGCCTGCGCATTGAAACAGCGGCGCTCACAGCCCTGATCATCGCAAACCAAATCCTACGCCCGGGCTGAAATGCGATTTGTGGTTTTCGATTGAGGGGTAATTGGTTATACCCATGACGAAGTGGTTTGGGAGGCGTCAGCCTCCCAAACTCCCTATCTTTCGCCCGTTTGCGAGTTGTAAATATCCCGAACCATTTCGGTTTGGGTATAAATTGGGCTAATTGGTTAATCGGTTTAACCGGTTTAACCGGGAAATGGATTTCCACCGACAGAGACGCACAATTTGTGCGTCTCTACCGCAACGATCGTTACGACGATCACGACGATTACGACGATCACGTCCGTTACGGTTAATTGGGTTAATCGGTGAAATCGGTTTAATCGGTTAACCGGAGGAAAGGGTTTACTTAATTTTCTCTTGTTCAAAATCCATCTCCAATCAAAGCTTGTGCATGCCCAAAACTTCCGGCCTGGCCCGAGCGGCCGATGAGACAGAGGCCGTCGCGGCTTGGGGATTTGCTCGTAGGCATAGCCGTAGGGCAAATTTCCATAGAGCAGGCCCTAATCGCAGCAGGTGTGAACCTGCTGCTCCCATTTGGCCCTGCGTTTTGTTTTGCTGTCATTGTCTGCTTTAGTCTTGAGTATAAAATCCTCGGGCTGGCGGGAGGCCCCTAGTTGCAGCGGGTGTCAACCCGCTGGTTCCTTTATATCAATGCGCTGGTTCCATTTTATATCAACCCGCTGGTTC
>JALSKB010000201.1 GCA_026989035.1 Saprospiraceae bacterium
ACACCCGGGTACGCCCGGCAGAACCCACACGTCCGCAAAATGACAGGGTACGTCCCAATCCATCGACTCGCCATGCACCTTCCGGAATAACACCTCGTCGCAACCACGACACCCGCTCTCAGCGCAGCGAACCGAACCGCTCAGGCTCTTCTCGCCCATCCGGAAACCACAAGGCACGCAGCAACAGGGGCAATGACCATCGCTCTTCGGGCAGCATGCGTAGCAGCTCCCGCTCTTCCCGCCCTTCAGGTAGCATGCGTAGTAGCTCACGCTCTTCCCGTCCTTCGGGCAGCATGCGCAGTGGAAGCTCATCGCGCTCTTCGAGCAGCAGCAGAGGGAGCCGTTCGGGGCACAGCACACGCCGTCACTAATGGCTGATGAAGTGCAGTTGCTAAAACCAAAAGACAGCCGTCCTTCGACGGCTTCTTTAGGGAAAGAGACCTTCTTGAATTTAATCACAGATCAGGGCACCATACGGGCTTACAGATTGGGGAAAATGGCTTTATCCAAACAGCAACTGTTAGCCCTTTCTTTGCTGCTGCAAATGCCACATCAAACCCTTAGGAGCAAAGCCCAAGTCTTCTTTGCTGCCCCGCTCTGTATGTAAAACACCTAAAAAATCATGCGTTTGACAAGTAAAAAGTGGCTTTTCTTGCTCTTCGTTTTTAGCTCGATAAGTCTTTTCTCGCAAACAACTTATGAGGCCCTTAGAAACTCCATGTTCTCGCCCCTGGGCAGTGCCCGTTCTGCAGGTGTAGGGGGTAGCATCGGCGCCTTTGGTGCCGATTTCACCACCCTCTACAGCAATCCGGCAGGAGTAGCGGCTTTCAGACGCTCGGATTTTACGATTACGCCTCAATGGACACATCTGGAAACCGAGGCTCACTTGTTTTTCGACTCCCTGACCAACTTCGCGCCAATCTCAAGGCAACGCAACAACATAATAAGGATGGCCAATGTGGGCTTTGTTACGACCTCTTCTTCTCAGACCGGAGACTGGCGCACCCTTAATTTCGGCCTAGGAATTATCCGAACAGCTGATTTTGACCAAAGCACCTTTTTCGAAGGCAGCTCGGAAGGCTCCATCACCGGCCGCTTTGCCGAACTGGCCGACGGGCTTACACCCGACGAACTGGACAATTTCGAAGCCGGCTTGGCCTATGAAACGGGAGCCATCTACAACTCCCCAGACGACAACACAGTCTATCTAACGGACTTCACCCCCGGCGAGCAAGTCAAAAAAAGCCAAAGCATTAAGAGCCGCGGCGGCATCACTGAATTGGAATTTTCCCTGGCCGGCAACTATCGGGAAAAATTGATGATAGGCGGAACGCTGGGTATTCCCTTCCTACGCTACGAAGAAAACAAGTACTACAGAGAAGTCGATGAAAACGACGAAAACAAGTACTTCAACGAGCTGATCTATGAGGAAAACCTGACAACCACAGGTACCGGCATAAATTTTAAGCTGGGTTTGATTTACCTACCTATGCATCAGGTACGCTTGGGCTTTGCCATCCACACGCCCACTTTCTTCAAACTAAACGATTCCTATGGAGCCAACATGCTCTACGATTACACCGTGCAAGGTCAGGATTACCGAAATGAAAGCAGCTCCCCCGATGGATATTTCGAATATCGCCTACGCACACCCTGGAGATTCCTCGCCAGTGGAGGGTTCCTGATCGACAAACACGGATTCATTTCCACCGAAGTAGAGTGGGTCAATTATGGCAATTCGTACTATGCCTTTAAAACCTCAGATCCTGGAGACTTAACCTATGAACAAAAACTCAACGAAGAAATCTTCAACGAGTACAAAACAGCTCTGGGCCTGCGCCTGGGAGGAGAACTGCGCCTGAATGTCCTTAGACTGCGCGGAGGATACCGACATACTCTTTCTCCTTACCGCCGGTTCAACACGGCAAGCTCCTCCTTACATGCCGGAATAGGCCTGCGTTTCGAAAAATTCTATCTGGACCTGGCCTACATACGCTCAACCTATACCGAAGCTTATTTCCCTTATGAAACAGCTATCTACCCCGCAACAGAGGTAGATATCGCAGTCGTGAGAGAAAACTACCTGATGACCTTCGGCTTCAAATTCTAAACCTGCCTGCAATCCTTGTCGGAAAGTGGCTCAATCAGCCCAAGCCACTTTCCGGCAAAACAAGAGCAACCGGCCTATTCCCCATAAATCCTGACTTCAAAATCATCTATACCCAAACCAAAATGGTTTGGGTATAGATGATTTTGGTTATTCTTTTTTCGAGTGCACAAAGCTACAAAAAACGCCGCCCTGAGCAAGTATATCCGGAGTAAAGTACTTGGGGAAAATGAGCGCACCACCGGTATGGTTTTTGGCAAAGCGCAAATCATTTCTATGATGGATAAACAAGCCCAAACAGCTCACAACGGGCAGAATAGGCGTATAAACCTCTGCAAAGATTATCTTTGCAATATGAGCCGAAAGCAAATTTACGGACTGATCTTCGGATTGCTCCTCCTTCCGGTGCTCAGCTGGGGACAAGGGCGATTTTACACCCAAATCAGCGATCAAAGCATAAGCACGGATGAAGACTTGGAAGTGCGCTTTATCATTGAAAACCCGCAAGGAGCCGTAAGCAACTTTAAGCCGCCCTTGTTTCAGGGCTTCAGGGTGCTGTCCGGACCTTCGACCATGAGCAATATAGAGATCATCAACGGGCAAAAACGAGAGCAACGAGCTTACATCTACACCTTACAAGCCCGACAGACCGGCATCCTCACCATCGGTTCGGCCACGGTTAAAATCGGTAAGGTTACCGTGCAAACTCGTCCGGTACAGGTTAAAGTTACCGATACCCCCTCAAAACCAAGCGCCCATTTGACAGATCAGGCTCCCTACCTCTTACGCCGAGAAGCCCAACCCGACACAGCTTATACCGGCCAACAAATCAGCTTGGATCTGCTGCTGTACGACCGGGGAGAAGTCAATGTGCAATCCTACAACCTCTTGCGAGAACCCGAATTCTCCGGTTTCTTTACCACCAGCCTGCGCAACTACCGCAAAGGAGCCCGCCAAGTACAAATCAACGACCAAACCTACACGCTCTTCACCCTGCGACGAACAGCCCTCTTCGCCCAACAAGCCGGAGAGTACCTCATCGAACCCGTAATCGCACGCATCAATATCTTGGACGAAAACCAGCGTAGAAAGCAAAATTTCTTCTTTCGGCCGCGTCTGAAAAACATCGACCTGCGCTCCGACAGCCTACTGCTCTACATCAAACCTCTGCCCCACCCTCTGCCGGCTCATTTCAGCGGCGGAGTAGGACGATATACCTTTGAAGCCCAGTTAGACAAAAAACAACTGTCCACCGACGAAGTCTGCCATCTGCAAGTGCGTATCTTTGGAAATGGAGACCCCAAGCGCTTCCACTTTCAACTGCCCAAATTGTCTGACAGCCTCGAAATTTACGAACCTAAAACACTGGACCAACGCAGTTATGAAAACGGCGGCCAGCTCTGGCATACCGAAACACTTGAATACACCATACGCCCCAAATATCCGGGCAATTACGTGCTGCCCGTCGAACTGGTTTATTTCGATACCGACAGTGCCCAATATCGCAGCATCAAAAGCCCTGACTTGCGACTTGCCGTCAGCCAGGGCACGAAAATCCAAAGCGACGAAACTGCAGAAGAAGCTGCAAACCAACTGCCTCCTTTTATCCCTGCCAAAAAATTGCCCGCAAAACCGCAAAAAGCATGGATAGAACAAAAATGGTACCTTCCTGTCCTGCTGTTTCCCTTTCTGCTTTTAGGACTGAGCCTACTTTATGAACAGCTCAAACCCGAAGGGCCCGGAGAAGAAGAGAAGGCCCGCCTGCGCGCTATGGCTTTTGCCGAAAGGCAAATCCAAGAAGCCGGTCAACTGCTCGCACAGAACCAAGAACGCGCTTATTACGAGACCCTTTATCTGGCCCTGCAAGCCTACCTGCATCGACGCATGAACCTGCCCGTCAGTGAACTGAGCTCCCGACATTTGGCGAAAGCCGCCCACGACAAGTTGCCGGAGGAATTGCTCAAGCGCTGGCAACAGCTACTCGAGCAAACCGAACAAGCTCTTTTTGCCGGAAGGCAAACAGAGCAGCTGGCCCGAGCGACCCACGAAACAGCTAAGCAGCTGATAGCTGACACGGAAAAGGCCTTAAAGGAGCATTAACGCGCATAAGATACCGCCCGCTTTTCCCGAATGACCGTCACCTTTACCTGACCCGGATATTGCATCTCTTCCTGAATCTTTTGGGAAATCATAAAGGCCAAATCGTCTGCATAGCTATCGGACACTTTTTCACTTTCCACAATCACGCGCAACTCCCGACCGGCTTGAATGGCAAAGGCCTTCATCACGCCCTCGTAAGACATGGCCAATTCCTCCAGCTCACCAATGCGATTGAGGTAAGTTTCCAAAATTTCCCGGCGCGCACCCGGGCGGGCACCTGAAATGGCATCGCAAGCCTGCACAATAGGAGAAATGATGCTGGTCATTTCAATCTCCTCGTGGTGTGCTCCTACGGCATTGCAAACCGCCGGATGTTCTCCGTGCTTTTCGCAAATCTTCATACCCAGCAGGGCGTGGCTGAGATCGGATTTCTCCTCGGCTACCTTGCCAATATCATGCAACAGCCCGGCTCGCTTGGCCATGTGCACCACCTTGGGCGATAACCCCAACTCGGCAGCCATGATGGCACAAATGTTGGCTGTCTCCATGGAGTGCTTCAACAGATTCTGGCCATAGGAAGAACGAAAACGCATGCGCCCCACCATCTTCACCAGGTAGGGATCCAAGCCGTGAATGTCCAAATCAATAACAGCCCGCTCTCCGATTTCTACAATGCGCTCATTCAATTCCTTGCGGGTTTTAGCCACCACTTCTTCGATACGAGCCGGATGAATTCTGCCATCTGCCACCAGGCGCTTCAGAGACAAGCGGGTTACCTCCCTGCAAATGGGGTCAAAACTGGAAATGACGATAGCGCCCGGCGTATCGTCCACGACAATTTCCGCACCGGTCGCGCTTTCCAAAGCGCGGATATTGCGCCCTTCGCGACCAATAATCTGCCCTTTGAGGTCGTCGGAATCCAGGTTAAAAACCGTAACCGTATTTTCGATGGTAAAATCGGCTGCTACGCGTTGAATGGTTTGAACGATAATTTTTCGAGCTTCCTTCGTAGCATTTAGCTTAGCTTGATTGATGGTGTCTTTAATCAAAACCATAGCATCGGTTTCGGCCTTGGCCTTAACCACCTCCAGCAGTTGTTCTTTAGCTTCTTCTTCACTCAGCCGAGCAATCTCTTCCAAGGCTTTGATGTGCTGCTCACTGACGCGATCCAACTCCTCTCGTTTTTTAGCCAGCACCTTGAGTTGGGTGTTCAGGTTTTCCCGAATGGTTTTCAACTCTGCACGCCCTTGTTCCACTTCTTCGCGCTGGCGTTTCAATTCTTTTTCCTTGCGGCGGAATTCCTTTTCCAGGCTTTTCAGCTCAATTTCGCGCTCCTTCAACTGCACCATGCGGGCGGCTTTTTCAGAGGTAAACTTTTCGCGCAGCTTGTTGAAGTGTTCCTTAGCCTCCTGGATTTTTTTCTGTTTGATCTGTTCGTGTCGGTTTTCCGCCTTTGACAGCAGCTTGTCGGCTTTGGCCTTAGCTTCGCTTTCCAGCCTTTGAGCCGTGAGCCGAGCTTCTTTAACGATGAGATCGGCCTTGGCGTTCAATTCCTTGACCTTGCTGTTGTATTTGCTGTTTTGCAAAATTCGCATCAGCAAAAAGCCGATCAAAAAGCCGACAAATATAGCAGCTACAACAGCTATGAGCATGCTTGTTTCCATGATGAAAGTCTTTTGCGGGCCACACAAAAGCAAAAGTCATGCTTTGAGTAGCACCAGTTTATACTCAATAGCTGGAAAGAGAAAAGAGGGGTCGCGTTCAGATCAGTTTGTCAATCAGGCCGTGAAGTTTTTCCAGCCTAATCGAGAGATCTTCGGGTTGGTCCAGTTGTTTTCGGGCTTCATGCAATTCAGCAGCAACACCTAAGATGGCCAAAGCCAGGCAATCCTGTTTGTCTCTGTTGGGATAGGTTTTTTGCATCTGCTGCACTTTTTCATTCACCTCTTTGGCTATTTGCCTGATGACCGGTTCATCCGAAGCTTTTATCTGAAGAGGATAAGGCCTTCCGGCAATCAACACGGTAATTTGTATATCGTTGGTACCGGGCATATCCTCAAGCATTTTGCAACCACTCCATGCAGGCATCGACTTGTTGAATGTAACGCTCCAAGCGCTCTATCCATTCTTTCGGGTTTTCAACAGTCAAACCTGCGGGGTTCTTTTCCAGCGATTCTTGCGCTTCCTGCAAATTTAAGCGCAAATTTTCAATCTTTTTATCTCGAGCAGCCAATTCTAAGCGCAATTGTTCGTTTTCTGTCTTCAATTGCTCAAACTTCCTCGCCAGGCGAGTCAGTTTTTCTTCAAGAGCGTTAAGTTGGCTGCTGAGGTTCATAGGGTTAACGTCTGATTACAGCTTTAAATTCCTGCTCATAAAGGCGAATGAGCTGATTCATCACCTTATCGACTTCTTTGTCCTTGAGCGTCTTATCGGGAGCTTCAAAGACAAAACTAAGAGCATAAGACTTTTTACCTTGGCCAAGTCTTTCGCGATCTTCATAGCAGTCAAAAAGATTGATGGAAGTAATCAACTTCTTACCCACCTTGCGGGCAAGCGTAGCCAATTCTTCAAATTTGACTGCCTCATCCACCACCACCGCCAGGTCTCGTCTAACGGCTGGAAATTTAGTAATTTCTTGCGTTTTGACTGCACTTTTTTTAGCGGCTTTCGCCAAATGCTCCCAATGTAAGTCGGCAAAGAACACCGGCTGACGAATATCCATCTTTCGAAGCAGATCGGTTTTCACCCGTCCAAGAACAGCTAATTCCTGCGGACCTCGATGATATTTCAAGCCAAAAGCAAAGCGGGAATCATCGGCTTTTGTACTCTGCCAAGAGGTCAAGCCCAAGCGCTGCAAGAGATTGTTCACATGAGCTTT
This sequence comes from Saprospiraceae bacterium, assembly GCA_026989035.1. Taxonomy (GTDB): domain Bacteria; phylum Bacteroidota; class Bacteroidia; order Chitinophagales; family Saprospiraceae; genus WGBN01. The sequence goes on from JALSKB010000201.1 coordinate 7,087, forward strand.
GAGGGTGTAAAAATTTACTTCTTCTCGAGCTTTCAACCAACTGCGCTGGTGTTTATATCCCGTCATCAGAAGAGTTAAATGCCCCTCTTCGCGGTATTTTCCCTTTTCTTCCTTTCGATAAGTACGACCAAATTCAAACAACTTGACATCCGTTTGCCGATGATTTTGGTTGTGCAATACGGCCTCCAAACCACTGATCAGCATATCAGGACGCATGACATTCAAATGCACATTGGAAGTGTTGTTGATGTAAACCAATTCTTCCTCCGGAATTGGAATCAGTTCGGGGTAATAACGTGATTGAGAAAACGACAGCGCCATCATTTCGCAAAAGCCCTGTGCCGTCAGGTAAGCTGCCGCAGCCTGTTGCAAACGACGCTCATCGGGATAGGGGCTGTACACCAAAGGCAACTTGATGTGGCCCGGCAAAGGGACTTCGTTGAAGCCGTGAATGCGCAAAATCTCTTCGACTACATCGGCCGGACGCGTTACATCGCTCTTGTTTGTCGGCACAGCTAATTCAAAAGTTTGGCCATCGTCTTCAAGCACTTTCATCTCCAGGGCAGCCAAGATGTTATGGACGCGCTCTCGGGGTAAGTCCTCACCTATAAGCCGATTGACATAGGCATAGTTCAGACGCACCCGCGCCGGCTCAATGGGCTGAGGATACCAATCGATGATTTCAGAAGCAATTTGCGCGCCGGTAATTTCCTTGAGCAAAAGGGCCGCCCGTTTTAAGGCAAAGATCACCATAGCCGGGTCACTTCCCTTTTCAAACACATAAGCCGCATCGGTGCGCAGCTGATGCCGCAAACTCGTTCGGCGTATGCTTTTGGAAGCAAAGTGAGCCGATTCCAAAAAGACGTTCACCGTTTTTTCCGTAACGCCTGAATTTAACCCACCAAAAACGCCGGCCAGGCAAAGCGGAGTATTGTCATCACCGCAAATCACAAGGTCCTCTTCGTGCAAAGAGCGCTCCTGCTCATCCAGGGTTGTAAAAGCAGTGCCTTTCGGCAAATTTTTTACGCGTATGGCTCCTCCGGGAATCT
>JALSKB010000202.1 GCA_026989035.1 Saprospiraceae bacterium
CAGCAGGTGTGAACCTGCTGCTGCCATTTGGCCCTGCGTTTTGTTTTGCTGTCATTGTCTTCTTTAGCCTTGAGTATAAAATCCTCGGGCTGGCGGGAGGGCCCCTAGTTGCAGCGGGTGTCAACCCGCTGGTTCCATTTTATATCAACCCGCTGGTTCCATTTTATATCAACCCGCTGGTTCATGCTGGTAGCCTTGGCCAGGCCTTGAGTTTTTGCTTCTTTTGGATCAAACCAAAAGAAGAGACTTTACCTTGGAGTGAAACCATGCACTTTTGCAAAAAAGTGCTTTTTGAGGATAGGTTCCGTCACGTCGATCACGATCGTCACGCTGATCACGTCCGTTACGGTTAATTGGGTTAATCGGTTAAATCGGGTTAATCGGGTTAATCGGATCAATCGGGTTAATCGGTTAACCGGAGGAAAGGATTTACTTGTTTTTCCGATTCTCCCGTTCATTTTACGTGTAGCAAGTGTTTTAACATGATGACCTCTTTGGGCGTGAGGTGGCGAAAGCGCCCTCGAGCTAGGTTTTTTTTGGTGAGGTTGGCATAGAAGGTGCGATCCAGGCGTTTGACTTGATAGCCCAGGGATTCAAAGATGCGTCGCACGATGCGGTTTTTTCCCATGTGCAGGACTATGCCGATCTCGTTTTTGTCTTTGCCATCCACGTAGGCAATTTCATCGACTTGTGCGATGCCGTCTTCCAGCTCGAGCCCTTCAGCTATTTTGAGTAAATCGTTTTTGGAGAGAGGTTTATCTAAGACGACCTGGTAGGCTTTTTTAACCTTGTGTTTGGGGTGAGATAGCTTTTGAGCCAATTCGCCGTCGTTGGTGAGTAGGAGCAGGCCGGAAGTGTCTCTGTCCAGCCGACCTACGGGGTAGATGCGTTCCTTGATTTTATCTTTAAAGAGATCCATGACCGTTTTTCGGCCTTTTTCGTCTTGGGCGCTGGTGATGAGGCCACGCGGTTTGTTAAGCAAGATGTATATTTTTTGTTTTTCCAGTTTGAGGAGTTTTCCTTTGTAGCTTACGCGATCGCGTTTTTTGACGGGGAAAAAGGGTTCTTTGACGACTTGGTTGTTGACTTCAATCAGGCCTTGTTTGACCAATTCTGCTGCTTTGCGTCGGGAGCAGAGGCCGCTGTGGGCGATGTATTTGTTGAGGCGTATGGGCCAGGTTTCGGTTGTGTGTTTTCTGCCTTTCGGCAAATGTTTGTCAGCCTGAGGGCTCGTTTGGTACTTTTTCTTTTTGGCGCTTGACTGGGGTTTGTTTTTTTTGCGGTCTATGGGTTTTTCTGCTTGTTTGATGTTGTAGTGGTTGGTTTTGTTTTTTCGCTTTCTGTTTTTAGAAGGGGATGTCTTCATCATCGTTCATTTTGGAGGGTTTGATGATGACGTTGGCCGAGTCATCGGTTGGCATGAAAATTTGGCTTGGGAAGTCGTCGAAATTGGTGTCGTCGAGTTCTTCGAAGCGAGTATATTCGGAGATCCACTTGAGGCGAATGGTATCGGCGCTGCCGTGCCTGTTTTTAGCGAGGATCAGTTCTGCGACACCTTTGGTAGGGCGTTGTTCTTCGTCTTCTTCGATTTTATAGTATTCTGCGCGATAGAGGAACATGACCATATCGGCATCTTGTTCGATGCTGCCCGATTCGCGCAGGTCGGAAAGTTGGGGGCGTTTTGCTCCGCCTCGGATTTCGACGGCCCGGCTGAGTTGCGACAGGGCGATGACGGGGATATTCAATTCTTTGGCCATGCCCTTGAGTGATCGGGAGATAGCGCTTACTTCTTGTTCTCGGTTGCCGCGCTGGGCTTCCGGGCTGCTGCCCATGAGTTGGAGGTAATCTATGATGACCAGTTGGATGTCGTACTGGGATTTGAGGCGGCGGCATTTGGCTCGGAGTTCAAAGATGTTGAGCCCGGGGGTATCGTCTATGTAGATGGGGACGTCGCCCATTTGCGACATGGCCTGCTCCAATTGGTTCCACTCCTCATCGGAGAGTTTGCCTGAGCGCAGTTTTTCGGAGGAAATATTGGCCTCCATGGAGATGAGGCGCTGGATGAGCTGGACATCCGACATTTCCAGGGAGAAGAGTGCTACGGGTTTTCCGTAATCGATGGCTGCATTGCGGGCCAGCGTCAGGGCAAAGGCCGTTTTACCCATGGCGGGTCGTGCTGCCAGGATGACCAGGTCGGAAGCTTGCCAACCCGATGTTCGGCGGTCGAGGTCGGCAAAGCCCGTGGGAACGCCGGTGAGGCCGTCTTCCTTATCTTTGAGCATTTCGATGTCGCGCAGCGCTTGGCTCAGTATCGTTTTCATATCGCGTACGCTGCGACGGAGGTTTTGCTCGGTGATGGAGAAAAGCTCTCTTTCGGCTTCATCCATGAGTTCAAAGATGTCGGTGGTATCTTCGTAGGCGTGCTGTATGATTTTGGTAGAGACCCTGATGAGCTCGCGTTGGATGAATTTTTGCGAAAGCAGACGGGCGTGGTATTCCAGGTTGGCCGATGAAGTAACCTTCATGGTTAGCTTGGTCAGGTAGGCAGGCCCGCCTACGGCTTCCAGTTCTCCGGAGCTTTTGAGCGCTTCGGTTACGGTGAGTAAGTCGATGGGGCGGGTTTCGTTGAAGAGCTTTCGCATGGCCTGGAAAATGGCCTGATGCGTTTCCAGGTAGAAGGTTTCGGGGTGGAGAATGTCCACCACTACAGCCATGGCATCGCGTTCGAGCATGAGGGCACCCAACACGGCTTCTTCCAGCGGTATGGACTGGGGAGGAACTTTGCCGAAAACGAAATCGGCCATGCCCTCTTCCGGTCGGAGGGAAGGTCGTTTGCTGTATTTTTTGTTGCTGTTCTTTTTTTCCGGCATTTTGGAAGCTGATTGGGTAAAGCCAGCGAGTACATGTACTTGTGATGAGCTGTCTGGTTCTTTCGACACTACAAAGCTAAGTCTTTTTGGCGAAAGCCGTAAAGAGCGGTGTAGCATTTGCACTGTTTTGAGTGTGGAAAAGCCGGCCGGCCAAAGTGGATAAGTCTGCCCGCTCCTTTGTTCTTGAGCAACTTGCAGGCTCATGGGGAAGTGGTTTGGGGTGTGTCGGCATCCCGAATTTCGCTTGCTCGGCCCGTTTGCGAGCTTAGAAGCGTTCCGCGGCTTTTGTTTTTTTTCTTTGGCAGGGTGTGTGCGGATATTGTGGAAAGTTTTTTGACTTGCTGCGGAGATTTTTTCTACTTTTGGACGGCGAGAGGTTTTGAACAGATAGGGCGGAGGTTTTTGCGAGCTTGAAATCCGAGCGAATGAGGCATCTTTACCGAAGAATAATTTTTCAGAATTTGGCAATACCATGGAGAAAAGCACTTACTACCTTCTTGGAAAAAAAGCTTGGGCCTGTTTGTTTTTTCTTTTATTGAGCTTTGCTGCCTGCATGCCTCCTCAGCCCGAGGCCTTTAAAGGCGATGAGTTGAATGTGGCCGATCCGCAGATTCGCCACATTTTAGATCTGCAGGATCGTCGCCAGGCGGACAGCCTGTATCCATACTTACAGCTTGAAGACCCCAACTTGCGCTTTGCCGCGGCCAGGGCTTTGGCTTCTGTGCGGGAGGATGAGGCCCTACCTCATTTGTTGCCTTTGCTTGAGGATGAAGTGTTGGAAGTGCGTACGGCTGCTGCTTATGCCGTGGGGCAAATCGGTTCTTCGGAGGCTTTGCCGGCTTTGGCAGAAGCTTTTGTGCGGGGAGATACTTTGCGCCATTTTGCCGTTTTTCACGCTGCTTTGCTGGAGGCAGTGGGCAAATGTGGAGATGAAAAGTACTTAAAGTATCTGGCTACGATTCAGACTTATCGTCCCGCGGATACGCTTTTGCTATTGGGGCAGGCTCGGGGCATTTACCGCTATGCTTTGCGGGGCATGGTTTTGCCGGAAGGCACGGCTTGCATGCTGCGTTTGTTGGAGTCTGAGTATCCCCCGGAAGTGCGTCTCATGGCAGCAAATTATTTGCATCGCGCTCAGTCGTTGAAGCTCGGCAAACATCTCGATGCTTTGCTCTACGCCTTGAAAGATTCCAATCCCTATATACGCCAATGCGTGGTTACGGCTTTGGGCAAAACCCAAAAGGAAGAAGCTTTGCAGGCCCTTCGGACAGTTCTCGAAGGTGATTCGGATTATCGGGTGCGTTGTCGAGTATTGCAAGCCCTTTCTTTTTTTGATTACGAGCAAGCTTTTCCGTTGGCATACCTGGGATTACGCGACGCCAACCCTCATGTGGCGAAGTGTGCTGCAGATTATTTTTATTTGAAGGGCAACAAGGACGATGCTAAATTTTATTGGCGGTTTGCCAGAGACAGCCTTTCGGCAAATGCTGCCAAATGGAGGCTGTACGCTGCGGCGGAAAAGCATTTACCCTATTTTTTCGGCACCAGTCACGGCCGCATTTTGTGGGAGTTGAAAACGGCTTTCAAGCTGGCGGAAGACCCCTATCTGCGTGCGGCGGTCATTCGCGCCATGGGGGCTTTTTACAAGAACTATCGCGAAGTTTATCATTTGGCGAAAGCCGACCCCCACCCGGCTGTTCGAACGGCAGGTGTTCAGGCTTTGGGAGCATGTATGCGGGTCAGGAAGTTTGATCGGGCTTTTCGCCCCCATCCCGAGCGCGTGCGCAAAGAAGTGACTACCTATTTGGCGGAAGCCCTGCGTTCGGGTGATGTAGGTATGATGACGGAAGCTGCTAACCTTTTGGCTGATGAGTCGCTTTTTTTCAAGGAAACTTTTGCCGATAGCCTGTATCTGCTGGAGCGTGCGCTCAAAGGCCTGCATCTGCCTCGAGAGATAGAAACCCGCTATGCCCTGGAAAAAGCACTGGCTTATCTACAAGGCCAAACGCCTCCTACTCCGCAACCGCCGCCTTTTAACCATCCCATAGATTGGGACGCCCTGCTGAAACTGGGTGATAAACCGCATGTGGTGCTCTATACGTCCAAAGGTGAGATTGAACTGGAATTGTGGCCCCGCCTTGCGCCCGGCAGCGTGCTCAATTTTTGCCAATTGGTCGAAAACAACTTTTATCAGGGAAAGGCTTTTCATCGGGTTGTGCCGAATTTTGTCATTCAGGGGGGCTGCCCCCGGGGAGATGGTTATGGCAGTTTGGATTATTCCATTCGCACCGAAGTGCCCAGGCTGTACTACGATGCAGAGGGCTATCTGGGGATGGCTTCGGCCGGCCCCGATACGGAATGTACCCAGTTTTTTATTACCCATTCTCCCACTCCTCATTTGGATGGAAAGTACACTATCTTTGGGCGCGTAATGAAAGGCATGGAAGTTGTACATGCGATAGTGCAGGGCGATGTCATCGACCGAACTGCGCTGGTTTTAAGACAAAAGTGAAAAGCCGAATGAAAACCACGCCACTGACTGAAATCCATCGGGCACTGGGGGCTCGCATGGCGGAATTTGCCGGTTATGAAATGCCCATCTCCTATGCCGGCATACGGGAAGAACACCTGGCGGTACGGCATGCCGTGGGGGTGTTTGATGTCTCTCACATGGGAGAATTTATCGTAAAAGGGCCCGAGGCCTTGAAATTGGTGCAGCGGGTTACGTCGAACAATGCCGCCAAATTGGCTCCGGGTCGAGTGCAGTATTCCTGCTTGCCCAATGAAGAGGGGGGCATAGTGGACGACCTGCTGGTTTACCGGCTTTTTGACGACCAATGTGCAGAGGGCGAAGAGGCTTTTATGTTGGTGGTCAATGCCTCCAACATCGAAAAGGACTTTGCCCATATTCAGAGATACAACAATTTTGATACCCGTCTCATCGACATTTCCGACCAAAGTGGCTTGCTGGCCGTGCAGGGGCCGCGAGCGACGGAAGCTCTGCAAACCTTGACGGATGTGCCTTTGGCAGATATCGCTTATTACCATTTTGTCAAAGGGCGTATGGCAGGTATAGACAATGTGCTGATTTCGGCTACGGGCTATACGGGTGCAGGTGGCTTCGAGCTTTATGTGGCCAATGAAGAGCTGCCGGCTTTATGGGAAGCCGTTATGGAAGCCGGTAAACCCTATGGTATAGAACCTGCAGGCTTGGGTGCGCGGGATACCCTGCGGCTCGAAAAAGGGTATTGCCTTTACGGCCATGAAATAGACGACAAGACTTCTCCTATCGAAGCCGGTTTGTCCTGGATTACCAAACTCAAAAAAGGAGATTTCGTGGGCAGGGAAGCTATCTTGCGCGTAAAAGAAGAAGGTACCCAACAGCAATTGGTGGGTTTTAAAACAGAGGGAAAACGCGTGCCTCGTCAAGGCTATACCTTGTTGGATGAAAGCGGCCAAGCCATAGGCCGTGTAACTTCCGGAACACTTTCGCCTTCTTTGAATATGCCCATTGGCATGGGCTATGTGCCGCCGGCTTTCGCCAAATCGGGAACAGCCATACAAATCGATTTGGGGCGCAAACAGGTTGCTGCAGAGGTGGTCGAGCTTCCCTTTGTATAGAGAAGAAATGCCCCCTACTTATCGAGCAACTGTGCTTCATAGCCGGCTTCTTCCACGGCTTCTATGATGGCTTGAGCTTGTAGCCCTTCGCTGCCTTCTACGGTGAGAATTTTGTCCGGATGATTGGTATCAACTTCCCATTTTTCGATTTGCGGGACGTCAGCTAAAAAACCTTGGACAGCGCGTACACAGCTGCCGCAGTTGATGTTGGTCTTGAATTGAAAGGTGGCCATAGCTCGAAAAGTTGTGCTTGGTTTGCAAAAATTTTGGCTCGTATCTAAACGTCCTAAAATTTGTGCTTCAAATTTGCTTTACCTCAAAGCTCTTGAGAGCGAGGTGATGCAAAGGTATGGGATTTCCCTGTTTTGAGGAGGTTTGGAGCAAAGGAGTTTGGATTGTGCAGACATGCCAAGCCTCGCTTTTGGGGTAAATCCCTTATATACTCATAGCGAAGTGGTTTGGGAGGCGCCAGCCTCCCAAACTCCCTATTTTTTGCCTGTTTGCGAGACGTAAATATCCCAAACCATTTCGGTTTGGGTATCTATGACGAAAATCACTAAAAAGCCCTATCTTGCTTCTTAATTTTGCGTCGAGAAGTTTCTTGTGCAATGGAAGAACGTTGAATCGCGTATTGGCAAGCATATCTTGGACTGAGGTAGATGGTTGAAGCGCGCGAGACACACAAATACCGCCTCTATGGTGAGTAAACCGACAAAGGAGGGTAAAGAAAAGGCAATCACGGAGCCTTTGGTCTGTGCTCATTGTGGTGAAAGTTGCCCCAGTGATGACATCACCTTGGGCGACAAACACTTTTGTTGCCAAGGCTGCAAGATGGTTTATGAAATCTTGAATGAAAACGACCTCTGCCGTTATTACGAATTGGATGAAAAGGCCGGAGTCAGTTTGCGCGGGCGTCGTTTGGAGCAATACGGCTACCTGGACGAGCCCGATATTCGGGAGCAGCTGTTGGATTTTACCGATGGCCAACGCAGTGACGTTCACTTTTATCTCCCTCAGATGCACTGTGCCTCTTGTATCTGGTTGTTGGAAAACCTCTATCGGCTCAGCGAGGGGATACGGCGTTCTACGGTCAATTTTCCGCGTAAAGAGGTCAGCATTACTTTTGACGAAAGTAAAATTAGCTTGCGCCAGTTGGCCGAATTGCTGGCTTCCATAGGATATGCTCCACTCATTCAACTCAGCGATCTCAAAAGTGAAGAAGAAAAGCGACCCGTTGTGGATCGCCGTCTTTATTTTCAGCTGGGCGTAGCGGGTTTTGTTTTTGGTAATGTCATGTTGCTGAGTTTTCCGGAGTACTTAGGCCTTTCCGGAGAGCTGGTCAATCCCCTTTTTGTCAGTTGGGTTAGTTGGCTCAATATAGCATTGAGCACCTTGGTGGTGTTTTACAGCGGTCGTGACTATCTTCGCTCTGCCTGGGTAGAGTTAAAACAGGGGCATCTCAACATTGACGCTCCCATTTCTCTGGGTATTCTCGCCTTATACGGGCGTAGTCTTTACGAGATTCTGAGTCATACCGGCGCCGGATACTTGGATTCTCTGGCAGGTTTGCTTTTCTTTTTGCTCGTTGGCAAATGGTTTCAACAGCGCACCTACTACCGCCTTAGCTTTGATAGAGACTATCGCTCTTATTTTCCCATAGCGGCCTCGGTGAGAGAGGGGGATGAAGAGCGCAGCCTTTCGGCAAATAAATTGGAGCCTGGGATGACGGTGGTTCTTCGGCATGGGGAGTTGGTTCCGGCCGATGGTATCTTGCTCAAGGGTGAAGCTCTTATTGACTACAGTTTTGTTACCGGAGAATCGGAGCCTGTGCGCAAATACACCGGAGATAAGCTCTATGCCGGCGGGCGGCAGATTGGTTCGACCATTGAGATGACGCTGACCAAAAAGGTTTCGCAAAGTTATCTGACCAGTTTGTGGAATGAAAGCGCTTTTGATAAGAAGCAACAGAGCAAAACGAAGTTCCTGGCCGATCGCATCGCTACGTATTTTACCCTTACCGTTCTTTTGTTGGCCGGCGCAACGCTGGTGTATTGGTTGCCTCGGGATTTGGCCCTGGCCTTTAATGCTTTTACTGCTGTGCTCATTGTTGCTTGTCCTTGTGCCGTTGCTCTTTCGGTGCCTTTTACCTTTGGAAATAGCCTGCGCAAGTTGGCCCAAAGGGGTTTTTTTCTAAAAAACGTGCACGTTTTGGAGCAGATGAGTGAGATTACGGCCATTGTTTTTGACAAAACGGGCACACTGACCAGCAGGGAAGAGGCCGAAGTGCATTTTCACGGGCAACCGCTCAGTTTGGAAGAAAAGATTTTGCTCTATACCTTGGTCAATCAATCGGTGCATCCGGTCAGTAAGCAGATTGCGTCCTGGTTGTTGCGCGCAGAGGAGCCCGGAAAAATGAAAGCGCTGAAAATTCAGCAGTTTAGGGAACTTACCGGAATGGGTCTTGAGGGGATGGTTTCCGGCCGGCAATTGCATGTGGGGTCGCAGGCCTTTTTGCGCACTGTTTTGGGTGCTCAGTTTGCAGAAGGGGAGAGCGAGGAGGGCAAGAGCGTTTACTTCAGTTTAGATGGGCATGTGAGGGGGTATTTCAGCCTGAACAACCGCTTGCGCCCGCATTTGGAAGGCATTTTGCGAAAGCTAAAAGGGCGATATGCCTTGTCTTTGCTTTCCGGGGATAACGAGCGCGAAAGAGTTCGGTTTGAGCAGCTTTTTGGAGCAGAGGCCACTTTGCGTTTTCGCCAAAAGCCCAAAGACAAGCTGGCTTTTGTACAAAAACTTCAGGCTGAAGGCCACAAAGTGCTTATGTTGGGTGATGGTTTGAACGATGCCGGTGCGCTGAAACAAAGCGATGTAGGTGTGGTTTTGGCGGATGATACCAACAACTTCACCCCAGCCAGCGATGGCATTATGGATGCCCGTTTGTTTTCTCTTTTTCCCGATTTTTTGCCCTTTGCCCGTAACAACTTGCGGTTGGTTTATGCGGCCTATCTGTTGGCTTTGCTGTACAACATCATTGGTTTGAGCTTTGCCATGAGGGCGGCTTTGACGCCCGTTGTGGCGGCTATTCTCATGCCGGCCAGTTCGGTGAGCATAGTTCTTTTCGGCGTGTTCAGCAGCAATTTGTTGGCTCGTCATCTCTTTGGGAGAATGGAAAAGCAGCGCTTTGCAGACCCCCAAAAAAGAAGGGTCAAAGACCGAATAGATTTTTAACTTGCTGGTCTTCAGCCGAGTAAAAAGTGATAAAAATCAGTAAAATTTATGATGCAAGTCATGCTTTGCCCCAAAATCGATTGAATACCTTTGCGTAACCAATGTCGCGACCATGTTAATCATGCTCTTCCTCATCATGTTGAGTTTAATTTTGGCCCTGGGCTTTTTGTTGGCCTTTTTCTGGGCTGTAAGGACAGGGCAATTTGATGACGACTATACCCCCTCTGTACGCATTCTCCTCGACGACGACCAACCTAAACGAGATAACCAAAAGGATTGACTTCTATGGCACAACTCGAACATTTTAGTTATGACAACAAAATAGTGCGAAGCTTCGCCTTGGCAACTATTCTCTGGGGCGTAGTGGGTATGACGGTGGGTCTGTGGATCGCCTTTGCCTTGATTTTCCCGGACATGAACCTGGATACGCCCTGGATGACTTTCGGGCGCATTCGTCCTTTGCACACCAATGCTGCCATTTTTGCCTTTGTAGGTAACGGTATTTTCATGGGAGTTTACTATTCCTTGCAGCGTTTGCTAAAGACCCGCATGTTCAGCGATTTTCTCAGTAAGCTGCACTTTTGGGGATGGCAGCTCATCATCGTAGCGGCAGCCTTGACACTGCCCCTGGGAAAGATGGGCGCTCACGAATACGCCGAATTGGAGTGGCCCATAGACATTGCCATTGCCGTGGTATGGGTAGTCTTTGGCATCAACATGTTCGGCACCATTCTCAAGCGTCGCGAACAACACCTCTATGTAGCCATTTGGTTCTACATCGCTACCTGGGTGACGGTAACCATGTTGCACATTGGTAACAACCTGGAATTGCCGGTAAGCCTCTGGAAGAGCTATCCGGTTTTTGCCGGTGTGCAAGATGCCCTCGTACAATGGTGGTACGGGCACAATGCCGTAGCTTTCTTTTTGACGACGCCTTATCTGGGCTTGATGTATTACTTCTTGCCCAAGGCTGCTAACAGGCCGGTTTTTTCTTATCGTCTGTCTATCGTGCACTTTTGGGCCTTGATTTTCATTTACATTTGGGCCGGGCCGCACCACCTGCTTTATACCTCTTTGCCCGATTGGGCACAGTCTTTAGGTACGGTTTTCTCTGTCATGTTGATTGCGCCGTCCTGGGGCGGGATGCTGAACGGTCTGTTGACCCTGCGCGGAGCCTGGGATCGCGTACGCCAGGATCCCATTCTCAAATTCATGGTCGTTGCCGTTACGGCTTACGGTATGTCCACTTTTGAAGGGCCTATGCTCTCTATCAAGTCGGTCAACGCCATCAGTCACTTTACAGACTGGACCATCGGCCACGTGCACATAGGCACTTTGGGCTGGAATGGCTTTCTCACCTTTGGCATTTTGTACTGGTTGATCCCGCGTTTGTACAACACCAAATTGCACTCCGTTTCTTTGGCCAATGCTCATTTCTGGATAGGTACGTTGGGCATTCTGTTCTATGCCATTCCGCTTTACGGAGCCGGCTGGACACAAGCCTTGATGTGGAAGCAGTTTAATCCTGACGGGACTTTGGTTTATCCCAATTTTTTGGAAACGGTAACTCAGATTCTGCCCATGTATGCCATGCGAGCTTTTGGCGGCACACTTTATTTGACCGGAGTGCTCATAATGGTTTACAACCTGGTGAAAACCATGGGAGCAGGTGCTTTTATCGGCGATGAAGAAGCCGAAGCACCAGCCTTGCAGCCGCATGTTGCTCACGGTAAAGAATACTGGCACAAATGGATTGAACGCAAGCCCGTTCAAATGCTGATTGTTTCCTTGATTGTAGTTCTCATAGGTGGGATTGTAGAGATTGCGCCTATGCTCTTGGTCGAAGACAATGTGCCTAAGATAGAATCTGTCAAGCCTTATACGCCCCTGGAACTGGCCGGGCGAGACATTTACATACGGGAAGGTTGCCTGGCTTGTCATTCTCAGATGATTCGTCCCTTCCGTTCGGAAACGGAGCGCTATGGCGAATATTCCAAATCGGGAGAATACATTTACGATCGTCCTTTTCTTTGGGGTTCCAAGCGTACAGGTCCGGATTTGCACCGCGTAGGAGGAAAATACAACCATGCTTGGCATTACAACCACATGATGGACCCCACCAGTACCTCGTCGCAATCTATCATGCCTAGATACAGCTGGTTGCACGAAAACATCTTGGATGCTTCGGATATCCCGGCAAAAATCAGGGTGTTGCAAAAGCTGCATACGCCCTATCCCAAGGGATACGATAAAATTGCGCTGAAAGATCTGGAAAAACAGGCGAAGAAAATTGCCGGTGAGTTGCGTGAACAATTGGGAGAAGATTTGGATGACCCGAATCTTGAAAAACGCGAGATCATTGCCCTTATCGCCTATTTACAACGATTGGGAACGGACCTTTCCAAGTGAAACCGTTGGGGCAGGGGTTCAACCCCTGCCCCGGCATAACAACGAACTCATGTTTAAATTTTTGCTCCAGGGTGAAGACATCAATTGGATGGCGGTGTTCGGGCTGATTACTTTTGTTTTGCTCTTCATCGTCATCGTGCTGGTAGCCTTCTTCAGAGATTCTGCTTTTATGAATAAAATGGCCCGTATGCCATTGGAAGAAGATGATGCTCAAACAGCTCATGTCGATCAAAACCACCCGGAATAAGACCCAGGTACACTCACCACCTCAACAAAAGAAACAAAACATGAAAATCAAAAACTGGACATTCTTTGGAATATTCACCGGCCTCTTGGCCTCTCCTATAGTAAGCTTTGCCCAGGAAACGGCAAACAATGGTGAAGCAGGTTTGGACAGCAATACGGATTTGGTTAAGTGGCTGATTATAACAGCGGCAGTTATTATCATCATCGCGGTCTTGGCACTTTTCAAGGTGCTCAACAGCATGCTCAAGCTCCAGGAGATTGAGGCTCTGCGCCAAATGGGTATGGAAGAAGCCGCCCAAAAAATAGCTGCCGAACGTCGTATCCCCTGGTGGCGCCGCCTCATGGAACGCTGGACAGATGCCGTACCCGTTGAGCAGGAAAAAGACGTTCTCTTCGACCACGACTTTGACGGCATACAAGAGCTCGACAATAAACTTCCGCCTTGGTGGCTGGCCCTTTTCTATGTGACCATCGGCTTTGCTGTAGTTTATATGTTTTACTATCACTTCCTGGGTATAGGGCCTGGTTCTCAGGAGATGTATCAGCAAGAAATGAAACAAGCCGAAATGGCCATAGCAGAGTACAAGGCTGCTCATGGTACCGGTGTGGATGAGACTAATGTTACCTTGCTCGACGGAGAAACCGATTTGGCCGTTGGGCAAACCGTTTACCAAACCCATTGTGTCGCTTGCCACGGTACACAGGGGGAAGGGGGGATAGGCCCCAACTTCGCCGACAACTACTGGATTCATGGCTGCGACATCAAAGACCTTTTCAAAACCATCAAGTTTGGTGTTCCTGAAAAAGGGATGTTGGCCTGGAAGGACCAGCTCAAGCCCGAAGAAATTCAAAAAGTCGCCAGTTTTATCCTCGTGAAGTTGAACGGCACCAACCCGCCCAATGCGAAAAATCCGCAAGGAGAGCCTTGCGATGCCAAAGCTGCAGCTGAGTCCGGAGAAGGAGAAGAACCGGCAGACACCTCTTCTACAACAGAGGTGGAAAACTAAAAAACTAAATGGAGAAGTGGTGCCCGGGTCTAAAAGACTGCGGGCACCACTCATGTGCTTGTAAACCCTCAACTGCGTTTGGTTTAATCTACTTCAAAGAGGTTGATCTGCTTTTCAAAGCAGAACCACAACAACACAATGCAACAAGAAGATGTCAACCATTAAACAAACGCAGCCGCCTCAGGGCGAATCATTCAGAGATCACATCTCTACCGTAGATGAGAAATCGGGAAAGCGAATTTGGGTTTATCCCAAAAAACCCAAAGGGCGTTTTTACCGTTGGCGTACCTGGTTAAGTTGGGTGCTGTTGGGCTTTCTGTTTCTAGCGCCTTTCATTAAAGTCAATGGGCATCCACTGCTCTTGTTCAACATCATTGAGCGCAAATTCATTCTCTTTGGTGTGCAATTCCTGCCTCAGGATTTCCACCTTTTTGTCTTTGCCGCGTTGACAGCTATCGTCTTCCTCATTCTCTTCACGGTGATTTACGGACGCATTTTTTGTGGATGGGTTTGTCCCCAGACCATTTTCATGGAAATGGTCTTTAGGAAGATTGAATACCTTATCGAAGGCGATGCCAAGGCCCAAAAGCGTTTGGCGAAAGCCCCCTGGACAGCTGAAAAAATTTTCAAGAAAACTTTGAAAATCGGCATCTTTTTTCTCATTGCCGTTCTCATCGCCAACGTTTTCCTCTCTTACATCATTGGCGTAGATCAGGTGCTAAAAATCGCTTCGGAGCCCATTAGCCAACATGTCGGAGGTTTTATCGCCATGTTGCTCTTTTCTTTCGCGTTTTTCGGGGTTTTTGCCTACATGCGGGAGCAGGTTTGCATTGCCATTTGCCCCTACGGTCGCTTACAAGGGGTTATGATAAACCAGGATACCGTTGTCATTGCTTACGATTTTGTTCGCGGAGAACCGCGAGGCAAGCTTCGCAAAGGGCAGACCGATAGCGACACCCAAAAACAGGGGGATTGCATCGATTGTAAACTCTGCGTGCAGGTTTGCCCTACGGGTATAGACATTCGCAACGGTACTCAGCTGGAATGCATCAACTGTACGGCTTGCATAGACGCTTGTGATGCTGTGATGGACAAAATCGGCAAGCCGAGGGGGTTGATTCGCTACGATAGCTACAACGGCATTGTCAGAGGAGAGAAGAAAATCTTGACGCCTCGCGTCATTGCTTATACCGTGGTTTTGGGTTTGCTCATCCTGGGGAATATCCTTTTGCTCAGCAACCGAAGCCAGGTAGAAACGCTTTTGTTGCGTGCTCAGGGTCAGCTCTACCAACACGTGGATGAAAACTACATCAGCAATTTGTACACCTATGAGGTGATCAATAAGACGGAAAAAGCAATGCCCGTTACTTTTCAACTCGCTGAAGGTGATAGGAAAAAAATGTCGGGCGTGCGTTTTCGCATTGTGGGAGATAAACAACCCGTCGCAGAACCCGGGAAAGCGGTTAAAGGCGTTTTGTTTATCGATATTCCCGCGGATCAACTTCAATCGAGAAAGACTGTTCTCCATATAGAAGTGTTGTCTAATGGAAAAATTGTCGATCGGACGAAGACGACTTTTCTGGGACCCATCAAATGAAAAATGCGGCTTGGGCTGTCAAGTCCAAGCCGCATAAAGCGTTTTTCCATGAAAATTCAATTCCACTGGGGTACGGGCATTGCCTTGGTTTTTGCTCTTTTTGTTTTCAGCTTGGTCTTTGCCGTCATCAAATCCACCACCATAGATCATTCGCTGGTGCGAGATGACTACTATAAAGAAGATGTGCACTACCAGGAGAAGAAAGATAAGATGGCGCGCACCCGTCAGCTGGGTGAAGCGGTGGGTATCCAATACCTGAAAGATCAGGGACTGCTCATGCTTTACTTCCCTCGCAGCATGGAACCCGAGGGCGAAGTACAACTCTATCGAGCTTCCGATGCCTCCTTGGATCGCCGCTTTCCCCTTGAAGTGGATAGTTCGGGCATTCAACTGGTGCCGGTACGCAGCTTACAAGCCGGTTCTTGGACCGTCAAAGTCGATTGGAAGGCTCACGGTCAGGCTTATTATATGGAAAAGAACATCTACTTCTGAGATGCTGCTCTGGACGGCTTTTACCATCGGTTTATTGGGTAGCGTACATTGCGTGGGTATGTGTGGCCCCATTGCTTTGGCCCTGCCTTACGGCAAACAAAGCCGCGCTTTGGCCGTGTTCAACGCCTTGCAATACAACTTGGGGCGGGTTTTTACTTACATGCTTTTGGGCTTGCTTTTCGGATTTATCGGTCAGGGTGTTTTTTTGGCAGGCTATCAATCGGCCCTGTCTGTCGTTTTGGGTTTGCTGATGTTCTTCCTGGCTTTCTTTTCGCTCAACCTGGAAAAGTATCTGGTACACAGTTCTTTCTTTGGTCGCGCTTTGCAAAAGCTCAAAACCTCTTTGGCCCGTTTGCTCAAGGTAGATAGCAGGCCTTCCTTTTTTCTCATCGGTTTGCTCAACGGCTTGCTGCCTTGTGGCTTGGTGTACATGGCTGTAGTCGGAGCCGTATCAACGGGAAATGTGCTCATGGCCTCCTTGTATATGGGGCTTTTCGGTTTAGGAACCTTGCCTTTGATGCTGGCTACCTCTTTGGCAGGCCATTTGGCCAGTTTGCGCTTCCGCAAATACTTGCAGCGATTGCTGCCTCTGCTGCTGGTGACCATGGGAGTTCTCTTTCTGCTCAGGGGGCTCAACTTCCACCTTCCGGCAGATTTTTATCTCTGGGATGCCTTACACGACCCGCCTATGTGTCATTGAAAAAGAGAGCCTCAGCCCGGAACTAACTCAGCAGCCCGGGCTGAGGAGCAAGTGACCTTACTGGTCGTGCTCCATCTCTCCTTTCTTCATCTCGGAAAACAGGTAATAGGCACTGTTCAGGGCAATTTCCGTTTCTTCGGGTAAGGTGTTGAACAATTTGACAGCTACCCATCCATCTACGCGAATGCCGGGTACGGCTTCTACCGGATAGAACTGCCACTCACCTTTTTCATCAGCGGGCTTTTTGGCGGTAAAGAAAAAGTAGCGGTTGCCATCCCGTACCAGGGCTTCTTCCGGAAGGGCATAGGTCTTTTCATCTTCAGTGATGATGCGAGCACGAACGTAAGTGCCCGGAATCAGCAAGTCCCGTTTGTTTTCAATTTCCGCATGCATGTGCAGGGCTTTGGGGTCTTCTTCAAAAGCCTTGCCAATGGCGTGTATGGTCGCTTCCAATTCTTCATCGGGCAAGGTCTCAATGTAGAATTTGACGCGCTGCCCCTCTTTGACCTTGTACATGTCTTTTTCAAAGACCATGATGTCCACGTGGATGCGCTCGTTGTTGACGATGTCGAACATAGGCGTTTCCGGCTGAACATACTGCCCCATGGTTATCAGCACTTTTCTGACGTAACCGGGTACGGGGCTTAATACGGGAATGCTCTGATAGAACTCGTTTTTTTGTACCCGTTCGGGATTCATGCCCAGCATGCGAAGGCGGGCTTCCAAGCCCTTTAGCTCAGCTTCCAGGGCAGCCCGGGCAGCTTTAGCTTCTTCGAAGACTTTGGCGGAAGCCACCTTTTTCTCATACAACTCCTTTTGCCGGAGATACTCCTGCTCCAAAACCGGCAGGCGATGCCAGCGGTCGAGGTAGTCCATTTGGAGCTGCAGCAAATCGGGGTGGCGCAAACGCGCCAGGACCTGCCCTTTTCGCACCTTATCGCCTTCTACCACTTCAATGGAGGCTATGCTGGCTCCAATCAAAGGCGTAACCAAGGCCTGGTTTTGGGGAAAAAGGTCCAGCTCTCCGGAGGCTTCCACATAAGAGCTCATGTTGCGCATGGGCATAGGGCCTGTTTTGATGCCCAGAATTTCTACCTGCTTTGCACTGAGGTGAACTTCTTCGGCTTCTTCTGCATGTTGGCCTTCCTTTGCTTCAGCAGGAGTCTCGATTTTTTTACCCGAGGCTGCTTCACAGGAAGACAAAAAGAGGCTGCCTCCCAAGAGTAGGAAGAAGGCCAGGTTTAGGAAAAATTGAGCAGCTAAGGCTCGGAAATTTATGTTCGTTTTCATGGTGATTTTGTTTTAGAGACCCAACAAATACTCCAAGTCGATTTGCGCCTGGTGGTAGCCGTTGAGGGCGTTCAGGTAATCCAGTCTGATTTGGAGAGCCTGGCGGGCATTTTGAAAAAATTCCACGTAGTCGATAGCTCCGGCAGAGAAAGCAGTCTGAGCCGTTTGCATGATCAAATCGGCTTGAGGCAGGGCCTGCTCCCGATAGTAGTGCAGGCTGCTTTCGTATTTACGTAGAGCTTGCAGAGCTTTTTCGTAGGTGGTGAGCAGTGTGCTTTGCATATAGGCAGCTTCTGTCTCGACTTGTTGTCGTTCGAGTTCGAGCATCTGTAAACGGGCTTTGTAGGGTTTTCCAAACAAGGGTACGGAAACCCCCATTTGCACAGCCGAAAAGCGGTTTGTCCAATCGGCTATTTCTCTACTTGCGGTCTCAGTGCCCAAATGAGATTGGTTGAAATAGCCCAGGGAAAAAACCGGCTTGCGGGCAGCCCGCTCTATGGCTAAACGGGCTTCAGCAACGGCTATGCCGTCTTGTGCATAGCGCAAAGAGGGATTGGCAAGTAATTGGGTTGAGTCAACCGGCAGGCTCGCTTCTCCGTCCATGAGAGCCGGAGGTGTAAAGTGAGCGTCATGTCCTGCCCCGGTAAGCAGGCGAAGCTCCTGCTCCGTCATAGCGATGTCGGCTCGTAGCATTTGAACAGCATTGCTCACTTCCATTTTGCGGGTTTCGGCAGCGGCTTTCGCCAAATAGCCGGTTTCTCCCGTTTGATAGCGCAAATTGGCTGCTCGGAGAAACTCGCCGTACAAACTGTCTTGTCGCAAGAGCTGTCTTTGGCGCTCTTGCAAATAGCTCAGGCGATACCAAGCTCGTTTGATGTCGCGGCGCAAATCGTTTTCGGTCATTTCCAAAAGCCTGTACTCCTGTTGAGCGCGTTTGGATATCCACGCTTTGCGGGCTTTGTAATAGGCCGGTAGGGCGAACTCCTGATTTACTTCGAAAATCAAGTCGTTGCGATAGCTGTTGTATTGGCCGTATTGCAAGGAGAAAGAAGTGCCGGGCAAGAGGTTTGCTGTTTGGATTTCAGCCTGTCGGGCTTCAACGCCCAAACGCTTTGCCTGAACAAAGCCGTTGTTTTCTAAGCCCATTTGCAGCACTTCATCCAGGTCGCGCAAAACGGGGCTTGTTTGCTGGGCTTTCAATTTGCCGAAAGGCAAAGCAAAAAGCAGAAATATGGCTAAAGCCGAGCTGACTGTCTTCAAGTTGTTGCCTCTTGTCTGGCGGCTTTCAACCCAGCGATAAATGACAGGTAGAACGAACAAAGTCAGTAGGGTTGCCGTGATCATGCCGCCGATAACTACTGTTGCCAAAGGGCGCTGCACTTCAGCCCCTGCAGAGGTGGACACGGCCATGGGCAGAAAACCCAGAACATCCGTCAAAGCTGTCAAGAGGATGGGGCGGATTCTCCTGCGAGCGCCTTGTCGGATGCGCAAGTTCAAATCACCTGCTCCTTTGCGCTTCAATTCGTTCCAGCCATTGATGAGCACCAGGCCGTTGAGTACGGCGACGCCAAAAAGGACGATGAAACCCACTCCGGCCGAGATGCTAAAGGACATGCCCCTGAGCCAAAGGGAAAACACGCCGCCTATGGCAGCCAGGGGAATGGTCAGGTAGATCATGGCCGTTTGCTTAAAGGATTTCAGCGCAAAGAAAATGAGCAGGAAAACCAAACCCAGGGCAATGGGGACGACCAGCTGAAGACGGGCAATGGCGCGCTCAAAATTTTCAAAAGCGCCTCCATAGCGAATGTAGTAGCCGGGGGGCAGTGTGAGGTTTGCGTCCAATCTTTCCCGAATGTCCTCCACCACAGACTTCAAGTCTCTGCCCCGGATGTTTACACCGACGTAAATCCTGCGGTTGGTGTTGTCCCGACTGATTTGCATGGGGCCGGGCAAGTAGTCTATCTGCGCTACCTCCTTGAGCGGCATTTGCTTTCCATTTGGCAGGTTGATGTACAACATTTGCAAATCCTCTATGCCCTTTCTATGTTCTTCATCCAGCCTGACGACCAAATCAAATCGCTTTTCCCCTTCAAAGATGACTCCGGCTTTACCACCGGCAAAAGCCGATTCCACCAAGGTGTTCAGTTCCCTGATGTTCAGGCCGTATTGAGCGAGCTTGTTGCGCTCGTACTTCACCGTAATCTGAGGCAAGCCGCTGGTAGCTTCGACCTTCATGTCCCCCACTCCCGGTATGCCGGCGATAATCTTGCTCATTTCTTCGGCCTTGGCTGCCAGCACATCCAGGTCTTCTCCAAACAGTTTTACGGCAATGTCTTCTCGTACTCCGGAGATCAACTCATTGAAACGCATCTCGATGGGCTGACTAAATTCGTAGGCCACGCCCGGAACCTGCTCAATGACTTTCTTCATCTTCTCAATCAACTCTTCTTTGGTCTCTGCGCTAACCCACTCTTCTTTGGGTTTGAGAATGACGAAGCAGTCTGCAAAATCCATGGGCATGGGGTCGGTGGGCAGGTCGGCCACGCCGATGCGGCTCAGGGCATGCTCAACCTCGGGGAAGTTGTCCATGACCAGTTTTTCCACCTTGGTGCTGGTCTCAACCATCTCGCTTAGAGAGCTGCCCGGTTTGAGGATGATGTGAAAAGCCAGGTCGCCTTCATCCAGTTGAGGAACGAATTCCCCCCCCATGCGGGAGAAAGTAAAAGCGGCAGCTGAGAATAAAATCAAGGCTATGGAAATGACCACAGCCGGTTTTTTTAGGGCTTTCGCCAAAAACGGCTCATAGCGATCTTCCAGCCAATGCACGAAGCGATCTCCCCAAGAAGGTTTTTCCTTGGCTTTCATGTCTAAGAACCAAGCAGACATCATGGGTACATAAGTCAGGCAAAGAATCATTACACCCATCATGGCGAACATGAAGGTCAATGCCATAGGCTTGAACATCTTGCCCTCTACGCCCTGTAAAGCCAAGATGGGAATGAAGACAATCAAAATGATCAATTGGCCAAAAAAGGCGGAGTTCATCATTTTGGAAGAAGCTTGAAAAGCCGTTTTGTCCTTTAAAGCCTGGTCGAGCTTTCCGCCTTTTAGCAATTTTTGGTGCAACAGAAAAACCGTGCTCTCGACGATGATGACGGCTCCGTCCACAATGATTCCAAAGTCTATGGCACCCAAGCTCATCAAATTGGCCCAGACATCGAAGAAGTTCATCATGATGAAGGCAAAGAGCAAAGAAAGCGGGATGGTCGAAGCGACAATGAGGCCACCCCTCCAGTTGCCCAGCAGGAAGATTAGGACGAAGATGACGATCAGCGCTCCTTCCAGGAGGTTGTTGCTTACCGTGGATGTGGTGTTGGCAATGAGTTTGCTTCGGTCGAGAAAGGGTTCAATGCGCACGCCCTCGGGCAGAGATTTTTGGATTTCCTGCATGCGCTCCTTTACCGCTGTAATCACCTCATTCGAGTTTGCTCCTTTGAGCATGAGTATCATGCCACCCACGGCTTCGCCCCGACCGTCTTTTGTAACGGCTCCGTAGCGTATGACTTTGCCATAGCGCACCTGAGCTACGTCCTTAATCGTGATGGGCCTGCCGTTGATGTTTTTCACCACGATGTTTTTGAGGTCTTCGAGATTGCGTGCCAGTCCTTCGCCCCGGATGAAATTGGCCTGGTGGTTTTTTTCGATATAGGCCCCACCGGTATTTTGGTTGTTGTCTTCCAGCGCTCGAAATACATCGGAAATAGTCAGGCCGATGGCACGCAATTCATCGGGGTTGACAGCTATCTCGTATTGCTTTCTGTAGCCACCAAAGCCATTGACTTCTACCACACCGGGGACCATGGCCATTTGTCTGCGCACGATCCAGTCTTGGATGCTGCGCAGATCAACAGCGGAGTACTGCTCTTGATAAGCAGAATCCACTTCCAGGGTGTACTGCAAAATTTCACCCAAACCCGTGGATATGGGGCCGATAAAAGGTTCGCCAAAACCTCGGGGAATTTCCTCTTTGACTTCAGTGAGCTTTTCGGCAACCAGCTGGCGCGGAAGATAGGTGCCCATTTTGTCTTCAAAGACTACGGTTACCACCGACAAACCAAAGCGGGAAATGGAGCGAATTTCAATGACCCCCGGTAAGTTGGCCATGGCTACTTCTACCGGATAAGTTACGAATTGCTCAATGTCTTCCGTCCCTAAATTGGGAGCCAGGGTGATGACTTGCACCTGATTGTTGGTGATGTCGGGCACAGCATCCAAAGGAACTTGTGTCATGCTCCACAGACCCCCTCCGATCCATGCCAGGATGAGCAAGCCAATGATGAGCTTGTTCCTTATGGAAAAGGAAATGATTTGATCAATCATTGTTGTTTTTTATTTGTTTGCAAGATTGCTGCTGCGGTTGAGTGTTGCAGGGTTAACCTGCTTGTCTCCAAGGCAGCTAATCAGTACATAGTTCGAATTGTGAATCAGGCCGTGAGAAAAAATGGGCCTGGAGTAAAGAGCGCTTTAAAACAGCTCAAAGCATGGCGGGGAAACAGGGAGGACCTCGTCTGGAAACAGATGAGGCAAAAAGAGCGGAGTTACGCTCTTTGGGAGGAAAGGAGAAAGTTGCTTCCGGCCGGTTTGCAGCAAAGAGGATATCGAAAACTTCCTCTTTGAACAATAGGGGCAGGAGTAAATTTTTAGATGAATGAATTGAACAAAGCCTGGGTTTGAGCCAGGGGGAAGGGAGCAATTGGGCGTCCAAATCGCATCCACCGTCCGGGTCGTGTAGCTCTATGAGGTACTCAAAGAGAAACTCCCAGAAGCTTGCCGGCGCAGAATCGCTGATCTGAAGTAAAAAGCGTTCTACATCGAGTAGATGAAATTCCGATAAGTGATGCAGAAGGAGGTGGTCGCTGCTGTTGTTTTGTTCTGTGATTTGTAAGTGACAGGCATGTTCGCTCTCTCTTTCGTAAAAGAGGAAATTGTGTGCATAGCCCGAAAAATAGACAAGCAGCAAAAAAGAAGAAAGTATGAAGCGACGGAGCTGCATGGGTGCAAAGATACTAAATTTTTGTAAGTGCGAAAGTCGGGCAAGAACTGGTGAAAACTTACTTCTTGAGGCCCAAAGGGCCGGAGCGCTTGTTCGAAGTATTAACGAAATTGGTCAAACTGAAATTTTAGGGCATTTTGTAGGCAAAGGAAGGATCTGTTTGGCGAAAAAATGCGACCTTTGTGTCCGCTTTACGGCAAGTTCAGTAAGGCGCCATGTATTAACCAAATAAACCAAGCCAAAATGAAGATTAAAAAGAGAATTTTGGGTATAGGACAGACCTTTCCCGAATTCAAAAAACAGGCAGTAGTCTCTACGGAACCGGGCAAAGAGTTCAAAGAAATAAGCTCCGATGAACTGAGGGGCAAGTGGTTTGTGATGTTTTGGTGGCCCAAGGACTTCACCTTTGTGTGCCCTACGGAAATTGAGTCTTTCAACAAGCATTACGACGACTTTGCCCAACGCGATGCGGTTCTTCTGGGAGCTTCTACCGACTCGGAATTCGTACATCTGGCCTGGCGCAGGGAGCACCCTGGTTTGCGCGAGCTGCGTTTTCCCATGATTGCAGATACCTCTAAATCGCTGGCCAATGATTTGGGCATACTCGAAGCCAATGAAGGCATAGCTTATCGAGCTACGTTTATTGTGGATCCCGAAGGCATCATTCGTTGGGTGAACCTCAACGACCTGAGTGTGGGGCGCAATGTCCATGAAGTCGTGCGCGTGCTGGAAGCCCTGCAAACCGGAGAGCTTACTCCCTGCGACTGGGAGCCGGGCCAACCGACACTTCAAGTGTAAAAAAGATAGGGAAAGTTTTATCACTTTCTCCTATCTTTGCCTTTCGAAAGCTCTTTAAGAGCGCGGTCCCATAGCTCAGTTGGTTAGAGCAACTGACTCATAATCAGTAGGTCGCAGGTTCAAGTCCTGCTGGGACCACATAAAGACAAACACACAGGCTGTGCGCAAGCGCAGCCTGTGTTGTATAGCACGCATCATGAACTTTAAAGCAGTCCTCGGCCAAGAGAAAGTCAAAGAACAGTTGCGCAACATGCAGGCAGAGGGGCGCATGCCCCATGCCATCTTGTTGGAAGGCCCCGCCGGCAGCGGAAAGTTGCCTTTGGCCTTGGCCTTGGCTCGATTTCTGCTCTGTGAAAAGCCCGAAAAAGAAGATTGTTGCGAACAGTGTCGGGCTTGCCGAAAAACGGCGGAGTATGTTCATCCCGATTTCCATTTCAGCTTTCCCGTAGTCGGTAGCAAAGCCACCAGTGACGATTTTTTGCCTATGTGGCGAGAGGCTTTGAAGCAAAGTCCATACATGAGTTTGCACGATTGGCTGCAACGGATCGGGGCAGAAAACAAGCAGGGCAACATCAACAAAGAAGAATGTGTGCTCATCTCTCGCAAGCTGAGTTTTCAGCCCTATGAAAGCGACAAGAAAGTCATGCTTATCTGGATGGCGGAAGCTCTGGGTAAAGAGGGCAACCGCTTGCTCAAACTCATTGAGGAGCCGCCCCACAACACCCATTTTATTCTCGTGGCTGAAGAAGCAGAAGCCCTCCTCAGTACCATCCTGTCTCGCTGTCAACGCCTGAGCCTCAATCGCCTTTCAACGGAAGAACTTAGTCAAGGACTGGAAAATCGAGGCGTGCCCAAGGCAAAAGCGGAAGAAATAGCCCTCTTGGCAGACGGAAATTTTCGCTTAGCTTTGCAGTGGGCTTCGGAGGCCGAAGAAGAAGAGGGCAAGCTCTTCGTGGAATGGCTCCGCAA
The DNA here is from genome assembly GCA_026989035.1 of Saprospiraceae bacterium. GTDB lineage: Bacteria > Bacteroidota > Bacteroidia > Chitinophagales > Saprospiraceae > WGBN01. The sequence goes on from JALSKB010000202.1 coordinate 24,281, forward strand.
GTGCTATGTGGGTAAAGTGCCCGAATTGATAGGGTGGTCGGAAAAGCTGGCTGCTCTCGGGCGAGAACATCAAAAACATCTGCTGCAGTACGGACTGGAGTTTGTCCGACAAATGCTACACGGGAGAATGAGTGGAGGCCAAATACCTGTTCGCCTTCCGGCAAATGAAAAACAGGCCGCAGAACGCTTAGCTCCTTTGCTCACCTTTGGGCAACTGGAGGAATTGAGCCAACTGCTGAACAACAGCTTTCACGGCATTCAACGCAATGCCTATGCCAAAGTACTCTTTCTCCATGCCTCTTTGAGCATTCATCGCATCATGAAAAAGAGCGCAACAAAAGACCTGAAAGCTAAAGGGTATAGGTGAATCCTCCTTTGCAGACCTTGAAACCTCTCGGTAGCAGCGCAGCGTCAAAATATAGCAAACATGAGTTGTCTGGGATGTAGTGTAAAAACCAAAGACGGCACCCCCTTGGGCTGCCGACAAAACGGCGGATGCCACGGGGGGTGTAACCGCCTCAATACCTTTGATTGGCTTAGCTTGAACGGCATAGCCGATGTGGAAGATGAGGGTATCGTGGAAATCAGTTTCCACAACGGTACGCGTAAAGAATTTTGTACCCGACCCGCCCGTCTACAAGTCTTTACCGGAGACCAGGTTGTCGTGGAGAGCAAGTCCGGCAGAGACATAGGCTGTATTACCCTCTCGGGAGAACTCGTCAGGCTTCAAATGAAGAAAAAACGCGTTTCGCCCGAGCGCGTTAAACACAAAATTTTGCGCAAAGCAACCGAACGAGACCTCGAAATTCTCCAACAGGCCAGGGAACGAGAACATCCCACTTTGCTCAAAGCGCGCATCATAGCCCGAAGCCTCAACCTCGATATGAAAATCGGTGATGTGGAATACCAGGCCGATGGACGTAAAGCTACTTTCTATTACACCGCCGACGGACGTGTGGACTTCAGGGAATTAATACGCCACTATGCCCGAGAATTTCGCGTAAAAATTGAAATGAGACAAATCGGGGCGCGTCAGGAAGCCGGCCGCATAGGTGGTATCGGCAGCTGTGGCCGTGAACTCTGCTGCTCCAGCTGGCTGACTACCTTCAAAACCGTCTCTACCGCAGCAGCCCGATACCAAAGCCTGGCTATCAACCAAGCTAAATTGTCGGGGCAATGCGGTCGCCTCAAGTGCTGCCTCAATTTTGAGCTGGATACCTATATGGAAGCGCTGAAAGACTTCCCCAAGGGGGCTGAAAAACTGAAAACCCAACAGGGCACTGCAGTTCTTTTTAAAAGGGATATCTTCGAAGGCCTCATGTACTACGCTTATTCGAATTCCCGTGCTCCGAGCAATAAGGTCTATACCTTGACTATAGAACAGGCCAGAGAAGTCTGTGAAATGAACAAACGGGGCGAGCTGCCGGAAGATCTCGGCGATTTTGCCTTTGTAGAGGAAGACTCCATCGAAGAAGAAGACATTGGTTTCGACAGCATCAATGATGTGGTGGAACTGCCTCCCGAAGAACGCAGAAAGCGGCGAAACAAACGCAACAGGGGGCGCAGAAATCGGCAAAACAGGTCGGCTAATCGTCAAAAACAAGGCAAGCCCAAAGAGAAGGAGCGAAAAAAAACAGAAGGTGAAAATTCTAAAAAGGGGAAAGTGCCTGTGGGCAAGTCGAAATCCAAGAACAGAAAGAAGAACCAGCGCAACAGCGGTACCAAGCGGAAAAAAAATGGCGACAAGAAAAAAGAGTAAGCGCTGTCTTCCTTTCCACGAAATGATCTTGACTTTCCTTTTGAGGAAACGATTACCAGAAAAACAACTTCCATGCAAACATTTGATTTGTTGATTATAGGATCCGGTCCCGGGGGCTATGTGGCTGCCATACGAGCTGCTCAATTGGGTATGAAAACGGCTTTGGTGGAACGCTATAACACCCTGGGAGGCACTTGCCTGAACGTGGGTTGTATTCCCTCCAAGGCTTTGCTGGATTCTTCCGAGCGTTACCATGAAGCTCAAACGACGTTTGAAGAACACGGTATTGGTGTCGGTCAGCTCAAGCTCAATTTGAGCAAAATGATCGAGCGAAAAAATGCCGTGGTTAGCCAGACTGTCAGTGGCATTGACTACCTGATGAAGAAAAATCGAATTGAGGTGTTTCACGGCCACGCAGCTTTTGAAAATGATAAAACCGTACGCATTTCCCGAAAGGGAAAAGAAGATCAGCTCGTGCAAGCTGAAAGATTTATCATCGCCACCGGTTCAAAGCCCAAAGTGCCGCCTTCTTTTCATTACGACAAAAAGCGCATCATTACTTCTACCGAAGCGCTGCAACTGGATAAACTGCCCAAGCAATTGCTGGTGGTAGGTGCCGGTGTTATCGGCTTGGAGCTGGGTTCTGTCTTTGCCCGTCTGGGAACGGAAGTAACTGTTATCGAATATCTCGACAGGGCTTTGCCGACCATGGACAAAGACTGTAGCAAAGAAATTTTGCGTCCGCTCAAAAAGCTGGGGATGAAGTTTCTCTTCAATCACCAGGTGCATGAGGCAAAAACCCAAGGGCGCAAAGCCGTTGTTGCCTTGCAAAAGCGGGAGGGGGGAGAGCCTTTCCAACTTAAAGCCGATTACTGTTTGGTGGCCATTGGAAGGCGTCCTTATACCGATGGGCTTCATTTGGCGAAAGCCGGATTGAAAACCGATGAAAGGGGGTTTATCCCCGTCAATGAAAAACTGCAAACGGCAAAAGAACACATCTACGCCATAGGAGATGTTGTCGGTGGAGCTATGTTGGCTCACAAAGCCGAGGAAGAAGGGGTTTTCGTCGTCGAACAGCTTGCCGGCCAGCAGCCTGCCCTGCACTACGACCGCATACCTTCCGTGGTTTATACCTGGCCTGAAGTGGCTTCTGTGGGCCGTACCGAGGAAGAGCTCAAAAAAGCAGGCATACCCTACAAGGCGGGAAAATTTCCTTTTCGCGCTTTGGGACGTGCCCGCGCCAGTGGCGACTTGGATGGTATGGTGAAAGTGCTGGCACACAAAGAAAATGATGAGATATTGGGAATTCACATCGTAGGTGCCCGGGCTGCCGACCTCATCGCCATGGCCGTTTCTTTGTTGGAATACCGAGCCTCTGCCGAAGACGCTGCACGCATGACCTATCCCCATCCCACTTTTGCCGAAGCCTTAAAAGAAGCTGCTTTAGCTGCCTGGGACGGGAAGCCACTTCACATTTAAACACATTCCATGAAAATCGAAGACAGACAAAGTACCAAACTCATCAGCACCTTGGGCCCTGCGTCCCAAGGGTACGATGTCATGCGGGAACTGATTTATTCCGGTGTAGATATGTTCCGCTTTAATTTTTCACACGGTGACCACAGTACTCATCAGGAAAACATACAAAAGGTACTTGGCATCAATAAGGAGTTGGGAACACATGTGGGCATCATTGCCGACCTCCAAGGACCTAAGCTCCGCGTAGGAAAAATGCCGGAAGGAGGCTTACAACTTGTGGAAGGCGAAACGGTTACTTTCGTAAACTGGGAGAGAGAAGTGGTTGACAAAGACACCATTTACATGAGCTATGAGCGTTTTGCCGCTGATGTCCATCCCGGTGAAAAAATCCTGCTCGACGACGGCAAAATTATTCTCCAAGTACAACAAACCAACGGCAAAGACAGCGTACAACTCAAGGTATTGGCCGGAGGTGTCTTGCATTCCAACAAGGGGGTTAATTTGCCTGAAACCCGGGTTTCTTTGCCCTGCCTTACGGCAAAAGATTTGGAGGACCTGGATTTCATTCTCCGTCAACCCGTCAACTGGATTGCCCTGTCTTTTGTGCGCTCACCGCAAGATATCCTCGATTTGAAAGAGCGCATTGCCGCTAAGAGGCACCCGGCCAAAGTCATTGCCAAAATTGAGAAAAGTGAGGCTGTCGCAGCTCTGGATGAAATCATAGAAGCTGCCGATGCCGTTATGATTGCCCGCGGTGATCTGGGTATAGAGTTTCCTTTGGAACGCCTGCCGGCACTGCAAAAAGAAATCATTCGCAAGTGTCGCGACAAGGCTCGCCCCGTGATTGTAGCCACCCAAATGATGGAGAGCATGATCAGCAACCCCACGCCTACGCGGGCCGAGGTGACAGATGTAGCCAATGCCGTGCTCGACGGAGCGGACACCGTTATGCTGAGTGGCGAAACGGCTATAGGCAAATACCCCGTAGAAGTTGTGCGGGCCGTGAATCGCATCCTTACCGAAGCTGAAAAGTACATCACTTCTTTTGAGCAATATCGCCCTTATCCCGATCAAAGTTCTCCGACTTTTTTATCTGATGTTATTTGTTATAGCGCTGTAAAGACAGCTGAAGACATCGGCGCCAAAGCCATTATCGGCATGACGGTTTCCGGCTATACGGCTTTCAGCGTTTCCAGTTATCGTCCGGAAGCAAAAATCTACATCTTTTCTGCCGAACGCCACATGCTGGCAACGCTCAACCTCGTTTGGGGCGTACGCTGTTTTTTCTATGACAAGCTCACTACTACGGATGAGACTTTTGAAGACGTTCAAAACATTTTGAAAGGAGAAAAGCTCATTCAAAAAGGAGATGTCATCATCAATACGGCTTCCATGCCTATTTACCAACGCCAGCGAACCAACATGCTCAAGGCAACGGTGGTAGATTGAAAGGGGTGTGGGCAAATGGCGTTGAACCTTTCCGTGTAATTCTCCCCCGAGTTTTTTTGTAGAGGTGTGGTTCCTTTTGCCTATCTTTGTCTTCATGAACTATCTGGCCTTGGAGCACGGCACGTTGACTTACGGGGATAAGGTTCTTTTTCAAGACATTTCCCTGCGGGTTAACAAGGGAGAAAAAGTGGCTTTGATTGCTCGCAATGGGGCGGGCAAGTCCACTTTGTTGCGTTTGCTCATAGGTGAAGTGCAAGGTGAGGGCGAGCATTTTCGCTTGCAATTGGCGAAGAGTGTGCGCTTGGGGTATTTGCCTCAAGAACCCGTTTTTCATCAGGCTTGGACGGTTTTAGATGCCGTTTTTGAGGGAGAGGCTCCTGCTTTCCGAGCTTTGCGTGCTTATGAGGAGGCCCTGTTGCACAAAGAAAACGAAAAGGCTCTGCAGTGGGCTTTGACTCAAATGGATGAGACGGGAGCTTGGGATTTGGAGGCACGTGCGCGTGAAATACTCTACAAATTGGAGATTCGCGATTTGGAAGCTGTTGTAGGGCAGCTTTCAGGGGGGCAGCGCAAGCGGGTGGCTTTGGCTCGTTTGATTTTGAGCGATCCGGATTTTCTGATTTTGGATGAGCCGACCAACCACCTGGATTTGGATATGATCGAGTGGTTGGAAAACTACCTTTCCAGATCGAAGTTGACTTTGTTGTTGGTAACACACGATCGCTTTTTTCTCGAACGCGTATGTGATCGCATTGTGGAATTAGACGGGGGGCAACTGTACAACTATTCGGGAAATTATTCCGATTTTTTGGAAAAGAAACTGGCCAGACATGAGAACGAGCTCGTCGTGCTCGACAAGACCCGCAAGCTGATGAAAAGAGAATTGCAGTGGGTGCGACGTATGCCTAAAGCACGAACGACGAAGTCTAAGGCCAGGCTTCAAAAATTTGAAGAAATAAAAGAAGCGGCTTCTAAAAAAATAGAAAAGCAAACCGTTAGTATCGATATCAAGGCTGCCCGCCTGGGTAGTAAAATTCTGGAAGCTCACTACCTGACTAAACATTTTGGTGATCAGGTAATTGTAGAAAATTTTAACTACAAGTTTCGGAAGGGAGAACGAGTGGGTGTGGTAGGTCCCAACGGCTGTGGTAAGACGACCTTCCTACGCCTTTTGACCAAGCAGCTGCGCCCTGACAGCGGTAAGGTAGTTGTTGGTGGCACCGTTAAATTCGGCTATTACGGTCAAGAGGGTTTACTGTTGGAGAAAGATAAGCGCGTCATTGATGTTGTCACGGAGGTGGCGGAATACATTCCTCTGGAAAAAGGTCGAAAACTGACGGCACCGCAATTGCTGGAGCGCTTTCTCTTTTCTCGTGAGCAACAGCAGGTTTACGTTTCACAGTTGAGTGGAGGGGAAAAAAGGCGTTTGCACTTGCTCGAAGTGCTCATGCAAAATCCCAACTTTTTGGTTCTCGATGAGCCGACCAATGATTTGGATATCGTTACGCTCAATGTTTTGGAAGATTTTCTGTTGGATTTTCCTGGTTGTGTTTTGATTGTTACCCATGACCGCTTTTTTCTGGATAAAGTGGCCGACCATCTATTCGTTTTTGAGGGGGAGGGCCGCATTAAGGATTTTAACGGGCGCTATTTGGATTATCGGGAGCAAAAAAACAAGGAGGTGCTTGATGCTAAGCGAGAACAGAAAGCGGAAGACTTGAAAAAACAGCAAGCTGCTCATCAATCGGAAACGGATCAACTGAGCTATCAACAGCGAAAGGAAATCCGCCGCCTTGAGCAGGCTATTGCGCGTTTGGAGGAGAAAAAGCAGCTCATTGAGCAGCGCTTTAGCGAGCCGAATTTAAATCCTGAGCTTATAGCCGATTTGTCGCGTGAGCTGGAAGAGCTTCGCCGCCAAATTGAAGAAAAAGAGGCGGCCTGGATGTCTTTGGTGGGTTGATTGATGGGGAAAAACGCTTAGGGCTGTTTGCGGTTTTAAGAGGTTTTCCTCGGTAGAAACTATTGTTTGACCATTTTGTACAGATGCATATTCATGACGAAGTAGTTTGGGAGGCTAACGCCTCCCAAGCTACCTATCTTTGGCTCGTTTGCAAGTTACAAATATCCCAAACCACTTCGGTTTGGGGGTAAATGTTGTCGATTTATGAAGGAAAAGCAAATTCATGCCTCTTCTGCACCTAAGCCGGTAGGCCTTTATCCCCATGCCCGTCGTGTGGGTAATTTGTTGTTTTTGTCAGGTATAGGCCCACGTGATCCGGAGACGAATGAAGTGCCGGGTTTGAAGCGTACGGCTTCCGGCAATTTCGAGCATTTTGATTTTGCCGCTCAGTGTCATGCTGTGTTTGAAAATGTGAAACGCGTTTTGGAGGCTTCCGGTGCATGCTGGGAAGACTTGGTGGATATCACGGTTTTCCTCACCGATATGCAGCGAGATTTTCAGACTTTCAACAAGATTTATTCCGAGTATTTTCCACAAGGCGGGCCTTGTCGGACGACTGTGGGCATTAGCGCTTTACCTACGCCCATAGCCATTGAGCTGAAGTGCATAGCGGTATTGTCGGGTTGATGTTCTTTTACACGACTTCTGCAACGACGAAGGTGCTACCGCCCACGAAAACCAAGTCTTCTTTTTGAGCTTTGTTTTTGGCTGCCTGCAGGGCGGCTTTGACGGAGGGGTAGCTGTTTCCGTGTAGTTGATATTTTTCTGCCAATTTTTTCAGTTTTAAGGCGTCCAGGCCTCGTGGTACATTGGGTTTGCAGAAGTAATACTGTGCATCTTTCGGGAAAAGAGGGAGTACGCGGTTGCTGTCTTTGTCAAAGACCATGCCCAATACGATGTGCAATTGTTTGTATTCCATTTGCCGCAAGGCAGACAAGACGGCTTGCAGGGCTGCTTCATTGTGGGCACTATCGCAGAGGATATCCGGATTTTGCCCTATCCATTGCCAGCGTCCCTGATAGGCCGTCAGTTTGTGGAGCTCGGGCCATGCCATCATGAGGGTAGGCATGACGAGGGTGGGCAGTGCCTGCATGTCTTCCAGTATAGTTAGGGCCATGGTAGCTGTTCGCACGTTGTTGAGTACAAACGGTCCTTGTAGTTCTACCTCCAGACGGGCATAGAAATGGCCGCTTTCTTCGATATCCAAAATGGTGAGCTTGTCTTTGTTTTGTTCCAGGATTTGAGCTTGGATAATTTGGTCGGCGAAGTAAATGGGTGCATTTTTTTCTTCGGCTATGAGGTGGAAGATGCGGTCTGTTTCCGGTTTGGATTCGCCGATGACGACGGGAACACCTTCTTTGATGATGCCGGCTTTTTCTCCGGCGATTTGCGCCAGGGTATTGCCCAGGAAATTTTGGTGATCGTAGCTGATGTTGGTGATGACACTGAGGAGAGGAGTGATGATGTTGGTAGAATCCAGTCTGCCTCCCAAGCCGGCTTCGATAACGGCTATGTCGGTTTGCCTTTCGGCAAAAGAGAGGAAAGCCAGGGCAACGGTGATTTCAAAAAAAGAGGGCCGGATGGTTTCTATTAGGCCTTTGTTTTTTTGTACAAAGCGGACGACTTCTTCTTTGGAAATTTTTTGGCCGTCGATTTTGATGCGTTCTCGAAAATCGTTGTAGTGAGGGGAGGTGTAAAGGCCTGTTTTGAGGCCGGCTCGTTGGAGAGCGGCTGCTATGAGGTGTGAGACTGTGCCCTTGCCGTTGGTTCCGGCTATGTGGATAGCAGTGAGTTTTTCGTGGGGGTTACCCAGCGCTTTAAGAAGCAGCTGGATGTTTTTCAGGTCTTTTTTAAAAGCTTTGGGGCCTTGCCGCTGGTACATGGGCAGTTGGGCAAAGAGGTAGTCCAGTGTTTCGCTATAGGTCATGTTGCAAAGTTATTGCAAAAAAAAATGCCGGGCAAAAGCCCGGCACTTTTTCAGTAGCGTTCGCGTCGTTCTTGGCGATCATCTCGTCGTTCTCGAGCATCTTCTTTGCTTTCTCGGATGTCTTCACCCAGTTCCCGGGCTAAGGCTTGGACGGATTTTTCCATGAGGTGTTGAAATTCGTCCAGGAGTTTGAGTTTGTGCATGGGGTTTTCTCCGGGGAGTTTTTTTGTGGTGAACTTGTAAGCGAGCAGGGTGTTACGGATTTCAATCATGCGGTTGAGGCGTTGGGTTGCTTGTTGGCGATCTCTTTTATCGTCGGCCAGATCGCGGCGGTCGTCGCGTTTATCGGCGCGGTCATTTCGGAGGTCACGGGCATCATCCAAGGCGTCGCCCCGTGGATGGCGGGCATCGCGGCGATCGCGAGCCAACTCGGCCCTGTCTCCGGCCAATTCTCTTTGGCTTTGTTGCACTTCTGCTTTTGCTTGATTGAGGTAGGCTTGGGCCTGGGCGATTTCGCGTTCCATGTCGGAGAGTAAATCGCGTTTTAGGGCGCGCACACTGGCCAGGTCTCCCAGTCGCCATGCTTCGTAGATCCTGATGCGTTTCTTGTTGAATGCAGCCAATTCCTGGCGATCACGGCTGAGCATGCTTTGATCTCGACGGATTTGACGGGCATCTTGCATCGCTTCGCGTGTGTTTTGAGGCACTTGAGCAAATGTAGGATAGGCTGCGAAAAAGGCAAAGCTCAGATAGAGAAAAAAAAGTGACTTCATTTTTGCGGGATTTTGGATGAAAAGTTTTTATTTTGCGAAAGCCAAAATAAGAATCGAAAGATGAACGCAAAGTAAGGCTCTTTTGGTTTCCTGTAAAGATTCTTTCAACCATTGGTTGATGTTCTTCAACGGCTTACACTTTGGAATATATGTAAAACAACTCCTTGGACTTGTTTAGATTCGGATTGTTTAAAGAGGTGTCATGCAAACGGTGATACGCAGATTAGATCACATCTTCCCTTGGGAGCTGGATTTGTATTTGGCTCGGGGCTGGTATCGCATGGGGCAAGGCATCTACACCTGTTCGCTTTTGTGGGGTGACTTGGGGCAAACGCCGGTGATTTGGTTGCGCCTTCTTTTGGAAGGCATGTCTTTTAACAAGCGTCAGCGCAGGCTGATGCGCAAAAATAAGGAGCGATTCAGGATAGAAATCCGCCCTTTTACTTTTTATGAAGAGCAAGAAATTTTGTTTGAGCTTTACAAAGCTTCTTTTGATGGCGTTTTAGCCGAAAGCTTTAAGCACCAGGTAAATGGTGGAAGTGATTGTAATGTTTTTGATAGCATGGAGGTTGCTATTTACGACGATGATCGCTTGGTAGCTTTTAGCCTGTTTGATTTGGGCTGGATGAGCGCGACCAGCATTAGTGGTATCTATCATCCGGATTATGCTGCGTATAGCCTGGGTTATTATACCATGCTGTTGGAGATTGAATATGCTCTGAGCCACGGTAAACTCTTTTACTATCCGGGTTATGTAGTGCCGGGTATTCCCAAATTTGATTATAAGCTGCGCATAGGAAAACAAATTGAGGGCTTTTTGCCGTCTGAGGAACGGTGGATACCCTATGAGCGTTTTCCGCATGAGGCCTTATTGCCCAATCTCATCATCAAGCAGCTTTGTCTGTTGCATGAAGAGTTGGCCGCTTTGGGCTTGCAAGTTCGTTTGCTACCTCGCTTTCGGCAAACTTTTAGCGGGCCTTGTGGTTTGTTCGTCGAATCTGTAGAATACATGCATTCCTTTTTTTGGATGCCTTGGCTGTTGGTCGTAGGTTCTCCCGAGGAGGAAAAAGAGTTTTTTGTCGTGAGTTATTACCTGACTAAAAGCTGTTTTTACGTGCAACGAGTTGGAAGTGCCCATGGAGAACTTCAGGACTGGGATATTACCAGAAAAATTGTAACCCGGGTCATCCCGGAAAAGCATGAACAGAAGGAAATCGTCGAACAATGTCCGGAACCTTTGGAATTTAGCCATCTAAAAGAGTTGATAGCCTTTTTGCAGCAATAGTTATACTCGTGACGAACTGGTTTGGTATATGTATGAGCGTCTTTTTATGCCTTGCCGAATATGACCTCTGAAGATTTTAAAAAGATAGCAGACGATTTACCTGTTTTGCCCGGGGTTTATAAATTCCTCGATGCTGAAGGAACAGTGTTGTACGTGGGTAAGGCCCGGCGGTTAAAACAACGCTTGAGCTCCTATTTCACCTCTATGGAGAAGCATGCGGCTAAAACGCGCATTATGCTGCGCAAGGCAGTACGTATAGAATACGTGATTGTAGATACCGAGGCTGATGCCCTCTTGCTCGAAAACAGCTTAATTAAAAAGTATCAGCCGCGCTATAACCTCATGCTAAAAGACGGCAAGTCGTATTCCTACATCTGCATCAAAAAAGAGCGTTTTCCCCGAGTTTTGATTACCCGTAAAGTTGTAAAAGATGGCTCGGTTTATTTCGGCCCCTACACTTCCAAGGCGCGGATTAAAACCATGTTGGAGCTACTGAGGCGCCTGTTTCCTTTGCGGAGCTGTTCGTACAACTTGTCTGAGAAAAATATTAAATCGGGTAAGTTTAAACTCTGTTTGGAGTATCACATTAAAAACTGTAAAGGGCCTTGTGTGGGCCTGGAAAGCGAAGAGGAATACCATGAGAAGATAGAGCAGATTAAAAATATTTTGCAAGGGCATTTTGCACAGGTGAAAAAACATTTCACTGCGCAAATGCAAGCATTTGCCGAAAGGCTGGAGTTCGAAAAAGCCCAGGAAATCAAGCTCAAGCTTCAAGCTTTTGAAGATTATCAATCGACATCAACAGTCGTCAGCCCGAGCATACGAGATGTGGATGTGTTTTCCATTTGCTCGGACGAAACCCATGCTTATGTAAACTATTTGAAAGTGGTGCATGGGGCTGTGATACATGTCTATTCTCAAGAATTGATTAAAAACCTGGATAACGAGGAAGGCGATTTGCTGGCTTTTGTCATACCCGAAATCCGCGAGAGGTTTAATAGTATAGCGCCTGAAGTTTTGGTCAGTGCTCCTCTGCCTTTGAAAATGACGGACTTTCGCGTAGTAGTCCCCAAAATCGGAGACAAAAAAAAGCTGTTGGAGCTTTCGCAAAAAAATGTCCGCTTTTTCATGCTGAATCAGCAGAAATCCAGAGCTTCTCAACAACGTAGGCAAATTTCTTCGGAGCGCATTTTACGCACTTTGCAAAAGGATTTACACTTGCAGGAACTGCCCTTGCACATAGAGTGTTTTGACAACTCCAACATCCAAGGGAGTGAACCCGTTGCTGCTTGTGTAGTGTTTAAAAATGCACGACCTTCTAAAAAGGACTATCGGCACTTTAACATCAAAACTGTGCAGGGCCCGGATGACTTTGCCAGCATGGAAGAGGTGGTGTACAGGCGTTACAGAGGGGTGCTGGAACGAGGGGAGCCTTTGCCGCAATTGGTGCTCATAGACGGAGGTAAAGGGCAGTTGAATGCTGCTTTAAAAGCCATAAAGAGACTGGATCTGGCAGAGCGCATAGTTTTGGTAGGTATAGCCAAGCGCTTGGAGGAGTTGTTTTTGCCGGGCGATTCGATTCCCTTGTACCTGGATAAAAAGTCGGAAAGCCTGAAGCTGTTACAACAATTGCGCAACGAAGCTCACCGCTTTGCCATTACCTTCCACAGGGACCAACGCAGCCGCAGATTTACGCGTACGGCCTTGACGGAAATTCCCGGCGTGGGGGAAAAAACGGCTCAAAAACTGCTGAAGCACTTCGGCTCGCTTAAACGGCTGAAAACGGCTTCGGAGGAAGAGCTGGAAGCCGTAGTGGGAAAAGCCCTGGCCTTGAAATTGATAAAAGCTTTTGAGGTGTAAGGGCCTGTCTGCAACATGGAAATCTCCGTTGGTCGAGTATTTTCTCTCTTTAGCCGAAGCTTTTGCCCTGTTTTTCAAAATTTGGTATTTTTATGCATCTTTAGAAAGTTTTTTGTAATTAAAATCCAACGACCTAATGGACCAAAAGAAGTTGATTTCATCCGGTGTAGTCGTCTTTGTGATTCTCATCGTAGTTTTAATCTTGGCCAGCTTTACTTTCCTCACCATAGACGCCAATGAACGGGGAGTTTTGTTTAAGCGCTTTGGAGGAGGCTTGGACAAAGAACACATCTATGAGCCGGGATTTCACGTCATAGCTCCTTGGAACAGCATCTATCTCTATGACATTCGGGAAAAACAAATAGAAGAGAGCATGACGGTGCTGTCGAGCAATGGCTTGAACATCAAACTCGATGTTACGGTACGGGTGAATCCCATCTACAACAAGATTGGAGATTTGCACGAAAAGTTCGGACCCCACTACATGCAATCTCTGGTGCGTCCGGAGGTGCGCTCTGCCGTGCGCAAAATCATTGGTCGTTACAACCCGGAAGAGCTCTATTCTACCAAGAGAGATGAGGTGCAAAATCTGATTCAGGAAGATCTGAAGAAGGAGTTGGAAGCCAATTTCGTAGAGTTGCGTGCGACGCTTATCCGAGACATCGAGTTGCCGGAGAAGGTTAAAACAGCCATCGAGGAAAAAATTGAAGCCGAACAGCTGGCTCTCAAGTATGAGTACATCCTGGAACAGGAACGCAAGGAGGCCGAGCGCAAAATCATAGAAGCCAAAGCTAAAGCTGAATCCAACCGCATTTTGAACGCCAGCCTCTCTTCCAATATTTTGCGAGACAAGGGCATTGAAGCAACCATCAAGCTGGCAGAATCGCCCAATACCAAAGTCATTGTAGTGGGGAGTGGCTCAGATGGCTTACCCTTGATCTTGGGCGGGCAGTAAAGGCTTCTTGAAAGGCTTTAAACTTTTTTGTTCATATAAACCATCTCATCATGTACATCCGAATCGCTTTTCTTTTTCTTGTGCTCGGGTCTTTGCTTGTGCCGTCTTGCAAGAAAGACAAGAATGGACCGGGTTCTGCAAACGACTTGCCTTTGGGAACTTTGCAGTTCAAGGCAGACGGGCAGGAGTACTCCTTCAGCGGGCTTTTTGGTCAGAATATAGAACTGCCGGACAATGGCAATTTGCTGAAGGATTTTGCTATTATTGCATTAGATGTGACAACCCAAGACCAATTTGACTTACATGTTCATTACGCCAATAGCCCTCCTCCGAAGGCTGGTGTTGCCTATGAGATCAGTGATTTGGATTGTGAGATGGTTAGCAATATTATTTGCCCGTCCTTTATTTTCATTCAGGGCGGTACGAACGCTTACATTTCTGACATCATGGGAGGCAAAGCGTATGTCAAGTTTTCTGTTTTGGAGTTGAACGGAGGTGAGGCTACAGGGGAATTTACGGGAACTTTGCTAGAAAACAATGCCGGCAATGGTGTGGAAATAACAGAGGGCTTGTTCCACGTTAAGGTCTTGTAAAAAGTTTTGTTTTAACGGCAATCGTTTAACTGCCAGTGATAGGGCAGATATTCTATGCGGGCATGCTCTTCGACGGGTATGCCTGCATGTTTTTTGATGAAGCTGCGCAGGTCGGGTTGTTTGAAATCAGAGGAAAACCAGGAAAAGATGGAAGAGATTTGCAGCAGCTCGGGGCGAACTTTGTTGCGCAGGGTATCCGTTAGAAAGTTGTGCATGCTTGCATCCAGTTGTTCGTCTAATTGCTCGGGCTTGTAAGCCCGGCGGGCGAGCTTAGGGCAGGAAACGGAAGCACAGTTGATGGCAGCATGAATGCGGGCATCTCCAAACTTTTTTCTGAGGATGTTGTGCTCTATTTCGTTGAGGTCATAGCTGTGCCCGCCTATTTGAATAAATCGAATGTCCCAGGTGGAATTGATGAAAGACCAGCCCGGGCTAATGTCTTTGATGCTTTTTAAGGGGTAGTGCCGGCAAATGAGTAGAAGGGTGTAAGCGTTGTAGGCATTGATCCAGTAAGCCATTTGCTCCTCTCTGCTCCAGCGCACTTCATCCGGAGGGTGGTTTTCGAGCACTTGCAAATAGGCCTTGAGAGAAAGGGTATCTTCTTGCAGGTTGGCGTAGTCCACCTGGCCGGACTTATCTACGTACTTTTGCAGCAGGGCCTCAAAGAGTTCGTGGGTAGGCGGCTCGGCTTTTGACCGATAGTGCGAGGGGCTGCAGGCATTGAAAGAAAGCGCCAAAAAGAGCAAGAAGAGGTGCAAACAAATCTTGCCGTTTAACTTGCTCACCTTCAAGGAGCTTATACACTTTTGAGTGTTTGAGCTTTGGCACCTTGAGCATACAGTCGGACGAT
>JALSKB010000203.1 GCA_026989035.1 Saprospiraceae bacterium
TTGATGTCAAAAAAGGGCAAACCTTGTTTTCTTGCCAACTCTCCCAGATAATTTCTAATCTCATTAGAAGGGTCTCCCTGGAGATAACAGGTTTCGATGGGCACAATTTTATCAAAAGCCCCTGCTCGATGAAAGCCCAGCACTTCCGCCTTATTGCTGATTTCAGGCCGAACCAGTTCTTCCGCCGTAAGCCAACGCCTGTTGGAGAAGGCAAATTCCATTTTGTTGCGATAGTGAACCGAGGGCTCTGCCGGCAAGATGGGCAAAAAATCACGAGGCTCCACTTGTCCAATCCGCTGCAAAATTTCACGTACACGCTGTTCTTTATAGCGAAGTTGAGCCTCATAAGGCAAGTGCTGGTAAGTGCATCCGCCACAACTTCCAAAATGCTCGCAAAAGGGCTGCACGCGCTCAGGTGACATTTGGCGAAAGCTCACAACAAAACCCTGCCAAAAGGCGGAACGTTTTTTTGTGATGAGCACATCCACCACATCGCCGGGAGCAACCTGGCCTTCAACAAAAATAACCCGTCCTTCAGCATCCCTAGCCAGGCCTTTTCCCCGATCAGCCAGACCTGTAATGGTTAAATTCTCAACAATTTTCCTTCTTCTCTTTCTGGCCATGGTTTGTATGAATGCAACTACAACACAACAGTTTATTCAAAAAAACGATTTATTGAACTCGCTCGCCTCGTACAAAGGTGTAAAGCACCTTGGTTTGAAGAATTTCTTCTTCAAGGCAGGTCAGTAGATTTTGAGAAAGCACTACGATATCCGCCCATTTTCCCGGGCTAAGAGAACCTGTGATGTGGTCAAAAAAAGCGGCATAAGCTGCATCTATGGTATAAGAGCGCAAAGCTTCTTCTCTGCTCATGCGCTGTTCGGGAAAGAAAGCTCCGGCCTGTCCTACGGGTTTGCGGGTTACAGCTGCATAAAAATTTGGAATGGGATCGATCTCTTCCACCGGAGCATCGGTCCCATTTGCTATGCGTGCACCGTGGTCCAGAAGGCTGCGCCAGGCATAAGCTCCCGTACGAGCGCGTTCTTCACCCAGGCGTTCGATCACAAAAGGTGCATCCGAAGTACAATGAATGCTTTGCATGGCGGGAATAACGCCCAGCTCTGCAAAGCGGGGTATATCATCGGGATGAATGTGCTGAGCGTGTTCAACGCGCCAGCGAAGCGGAGAAGGTTTTTCGGGCAAGAATTGCTCAAATAGATTTAACACCTCTCGATTGGCCCGATCTCCTATAGCGTGCACACAGAGTTGCATCTCGTTTTCCAAAGCCATTTTAGCAAAGCGTTTCAGGCTGTCTATGGGCGTAGTATTTTGGCCGGTAGATTCGGGCAAATCCGAGTAGGGCTCCAGCAACCAAGCCCCGTGAGAGCCCAAGGCACCGTCAAAATAGGCCTTGATGGCTCTGCAACTGAAGTTTTCATTTGCCGAAAGGCGAACAGGTAAATCTTCTTTTTGCAAAGCCAATTCCAAGGCTGTAGGATCTCCATACAACATGGTATAGAGCCTGATTTGCAAATCGCCGGCTTTCGCCAAATGCCGATAACGCAGGGCTTCCTCCGGAGAACAGCCCGCATCAATAAAAGTGGTGATGCCGTGTTTAAAGCATTCATTTTGAGCCAAGTCCAAGGCCTTGCGCCATTGAGCTTCGCGCTCTGTATCGGGCAGCTGATCCAGGTAGTCTTCCCAGGCCGAAGTGATCAGGCTCATAGCATTTTCTTCAAAGACCCCTATGGCCTGCCCTGCTGCATCGCGAAGAATAACACCTCCGGGCGGATCAGGTGTCTCTGCAGATATGCCGGCCACCCGCATGGCCGCCTCGTTGGCAAACAGGGCATGCCCGCTGGCGTGGAATAAGATGACGGGATTGTTTGGCGAAACAGCGCTCAAACCGTGATGTAAGGGATAATCACCCACGGTTTCTTTTGGAGGAGTATCCCATTTTTCCTGATGCCAACCTCTGCCCTGAATCCAGCGTCCGGGCGGGGCTTTTTCAACAGCTTGAGCCACCTGTTGTACAATCTCATTCCAGGAACGAGCGTGCAAAAAATTGAGATTCATCAGACTCTTGCCCAAGCTTTCAAAGTGAGCATGTCCTTCGACAAAGCCCGGCATGACAAAGGCTCCTTGAATATCCCACCATCGGGTACTGTCATCAGCCCATGCTTGAGCTTCTTCCCGCTTGCCCAGTTTCCAAATTCGCCCATCTCGCACAGCCAGGGCTTCTACGTCGGTATAAGCACTGTCCATGGTAGCAAAAGAACCGTTGTACAGAATGAAATCGGCAGCCATATCCTTAGGCTCATAGCCGTTTTGGCAAGAAGTCCAAAAGGCCAGCACAAAACAACACGCGGCCTGAAAAAGAATAGGCCGCGTGATTGGGGTTATTTTTTTCATCGGGAATTGGAGTATCTCAATATCATGTACAACAACATGACCAAAGACGACAGCGCTGCCGCCACATAGGTCATAGCTGCCCACCAAAGGGCATCTTTAGCTCCCTCATATTCAGCTCCACCTGCCATACCGCTTTGATCCAACCAAACGAGTGCCCGACGACTGGCATCAAATTCCACCGGCAAAGTAACGAAGGCAAAAAGCGTCGTAACCAAAAAGGTGCCGATGGCCAACAACATCAAGCCGGGAAAAGTATTGAGCAACATGAAGGCCAAAATCAGCAACCACTGCTGAGCCGTAGCGGCAATTTGCACTACAGGAACTAAAGCCGAACGCACTTGCAACATGGCATAAGCTTCTGCATGTTGTACGGCATGGCCGCATTCGTGAGCAGCCACGGCAGCTGCCGCTACACTGCGCCCCTGATAAACCTCAGGACTTAAACTCACCACTTTCTTGACGGGATGATAGTGGTCGGTAAGAACGCCTTGACCTTGTACAATCTGCACATCGCGTATGCCGTAGTCTCGCAACATCTTTTCAGCTACTTCAGCTCCACTCATACCACTGCTCAAAGGCATGCGGCTGTATTTTTCAAATTTGCTCTTCAAACGGGAACTGACCCACATGCCCACCATAGAAAGCAGGCCTGCAATGAGGTAATATCCGTAATAAGCACCCATCGTATTTAGTTTTTGCTGCATTCTGCCTCCCTCACTGAGGACACAGGCGAACGAAAAAATTGTTATGTCCAGTTCAAAACCTCTTTGGCTTGATCCAAGCCCTTCATGATTCTACTTACAAACAACCAAAAAACGCATTGGTTGACAAAGGTAAAAAGATCGCTTCTCTCCTCAAAGCCCCCTCCTTACTTTTGATCAATCGCGAAAAAAATTGAATAACCTACCATCTCCTACCCTGCTCAATCCTTTTTCAACTAAAAAGTAACGAATGGGACGCATCATCAGCCCAATTCCTCCGAAATGTTACCTTTGCAGCAGACTTTCTCATACAAAAAATCTCATCATGGATAAGACCTTGAGCTACATAGAAGAACATGGCGAACGCTTTTTGCAGGAGTTGTTCGACCTACTGCGCATCCCTTCCGTCAGTGCAGATCCCGCTTATGCAGCCGATGTACAGCGAGCCGCCGAATGGATCGCGGAAAACATGCGTCAAATCGGACTGGACGCCGTAGAAGTATTGCCTACGCCGGGGCATCCCATTGTCTATGGAGAAAAAATCATTTCCCCAAATGCTCCTACCGTTCTCGTTTACGGCCATTACGACGTACAACCTGCAGATCCCCTCGACTTGTGGGATTCTCCACCCTTTGAGCCGGTTATTAAGAAAACAGACATCCACCCCGACGGAGCCATCTTTGCCCGTGGAGCTTGCGACGACAAAGGGCAAATGTTCCTTCACATAAAGGCCTTCGAAGCTATGTGGCAAACCGGTGAACTCCCCTGCAATGTGAAATTCATGATTGAGGGTGAAGAAGAAGTCGGCTCCGAACACTTGGGGCTTTTCTGTAAAGAAAACAACGAAAAACTGAGTTGTGATGTGATTCTCATCTCCGACACCTCTATTTTTTCTAATGAAGTACCCACCATTACCACGGGTTTACGCGGTTTGAGCTATGTAGAAGTGGAAGTTACCGGCCCAAATCGAGATTTACACTCCGGCGTTTACGGAGGAGCCGTGGCAAATCCCATCAACGTACTGGCTCGCATGATAGCCTCTCTACACGACGAGAAACACCACATCACCATTCCCGGCTTCTATGACAAAGTGGAGATAATCTCCGAAGAAGAACGCCAATTGCTCAACAGTGTCCCCTTTGACAAAGAGGCTTACAAAAAAGATTTGGGTGTAGCTGCTCTCGAAGGCGAAGAGGGCTATACCGTCATAGAACAAACAGCCATCCGCCCAACCTTAGACGTGAACGGCATCTGGGGAGGGTATATCGGAGAAGGCTCCAAAACGGTTTTGCCCTCTAAGGCTTTCGCCAAAATCAGTATGCGGCTGGTACCTCACCAACAATCCGATGAAATCACCGATTTATTTGCCAAGCATTTTGAAAGCATCGCTCCGCCCTCGGTCAAAGTAAAAGTTACGCCCCATCACGGTGGAGAACCGGCCGTTACGCCCATCGACACCAAGGAATACCGAGCGGCTGAACGTGCCATGGAAAAGAGTTTTGGCAAAAAACCCCTGCCTTTGCGCAGTGGGGGCAGCATACCTATCGTAGCTTTGTTTGAAAAGGTCTTGGGAGCGAAGAGCATCCTTCTGGGCTTCGGACTGGACAGCGACGCCATCCACTCTCCCAATGAACACTTCGGCTTATTCAATTTTCGCATCGGCCTGAAAACCATCCCCTGGTATCACCACTTCTACGCAGAGCTGAAACAAAATTCGAAGACCGCCTGATTTCTCTGCCTTTCGGCAAATAGTACACGGCTTGCCTGCAAAATTGCGGGCAAGCCGTGTACTATGACGGGAGAAACAGCCAACAACCCCGCCCAACAAAAAGCCCGTTCTGCCAAAGGCAAAACGGGCCACTCACACTATGTAATTACACTCAGAATTACCAAAAGGAGGTCGGATAGCCTTAGAGAATCTAACACCAACATCCTATATCTCATGGACATATCCCATAAGGGCTATCCAACCGCGAAGCAGATCTCTTCAGCACTTCTCAAACTCGGAAGTCAAAGAAATCAATACGAGTAGATGCTAAAAAACTTCCCGACTTCCTGAAAAGCTATGCGATCATCCTCCATACTCAGTAGGAACATGAAAAGAGAAAACATGGGCAGTGTGTGGGACAGCTCGCTCGACAAAAGGATTGGCCGAAAGGTTTGAAACAAAGTAAAGCGAGTCTCAGACATGTTTTTCCATCGGTTTTGGGACGATCACTGAGGAAGCCAAGCCTAATAAGCTCAGTATCCATCTGCTTTACCCACAAAGATATAAAACTTATTTACAAAAATGCAAAAGTGTCTTGCATTTTTTTATCAAGCCACAAAATCGTGATGATCATGACATGTATACCCGGAGCGAAGTGGATTGGAAAAATGAGCACGCCGTCGGTGTGGTTTCCGCTAAGGCACAAAACGCAGGCGCAGCCCGAGCTGCGGCGAGGCTTTGCAACGCAAGCGGAGGCCGCAACGGCAAGTGAACAATTCCCAAAACACTTCGTGACGGGTATAACATGCAATGCTCGTAATGCGTGCTTGGCTGTGCGTCCGCACCGGTGGAATTGGCAAAAGGGGTAGAATCCATTCCCCTATTAACCAATTAACCGGTTCCACCGATTAACCCAATTAGCCCTATCTTTGCTTACATGAAAAAACTGCCGATAGGCATACAGGATTTTTCAGAGCTGCGCAGAGGAGGCTACCTCTATGTCGATAAGACAGAGCACATCCACACTTTGGTTACAGGGGGGAAATATTACTTCCTCTCCCGCCCGCGCCGCTTTGGCAAATCGCTGCTGGTGAGCACCATGAAGGAGTTGTTCAGCGGCAACAGAAAGCTGTTCAAGGGGCTGTGGATTGAGGATAAATGGAACTGGGACAAAACCAACCCGATCATTCACATCCCTTTTGCCAGACTGGACTACAAGACCAAAGGCCTGAGTGGAGAATTGCAGGCTTATCTTGGAGAAATAGCTACCTCCTACGGCATTGAACTCAGCCCGGACAGTCTTAAGAATCAATTTGAAGAACTAATAAGCAGACTGTCTGAAAAAGAGGGCCAGGTCGTCTTGCTCATTGACGAAGACGACAAACCCATCATTGACTATCTGGGACCCGACATCAAACAAGCTCAGGAAAATCAGCAAGTGCTAAAAAATTTCTACTCCGTCATCAAAGACAGTGATGCCCAGCTGCGCATGGTCTTCATCACGGGGGTGTCTAAGTTCAGCAAGGTCAGCATCTTTTCCGACCTCAACAACCTGAATGATCTCACGCTGCACCCTAGGTATGCCGGTATGCTGGGTTACAGCCAGGAAGAACTGGAAAGTAATTTTGAGCAGCACATAGAGGCTTTTCAAAAACGCCTGAAGAAAAGCAGGACAGAAGTCCTGCAGCTGATTAAAAACTGGTACAATGGCTACAGCTGGGATGGAGAAACCTTTGTGTACAACTCCTTTAGCACCTTGCTGTTGTTCGACACCTTGCACTTTTCCAACTTTTGGTTCAAGACGGCCACACCCACTTTCCTAATCGATTTGGTTCAGCAAAAACAGGCCTACGACTTCGACGGGGAAAAAGTAGGGCAGGTCTTTTTTGACTCTTTTTACATAGAACGTGATTTGCCCTTAGGTACCTTGCTGTTTCAAACCGGTTACCTGACCATCAAAAACTACGATCCTGTCAGCAGACTCTATACCTTGGGCTACCCCAACATGGAGGTCAGGGAATCTTTCTTAGAGTACCTACTCAGTGCTTTCAGCAAGCTTAAGCCGGGTTTTGGCAGTGTAAAGGTGTTTCGCTTGCAGCAAGCTCTGGAAAAAGAGAATCTTGAAGACCTGAAAGATGTTTTAAACGAATTGCTACACAATTTGCCCTATCAGCTATACGACAAGAAGGAGAAGGCCTTCCACCTGGTGGTACACGTCTTGTTCGACTACCTGGGAGTCAATGTCCACAGCGAGGTGAATACCTCCCGAGGCCGGCTGGATGCCGTGGTGGAGTTGGACGACAAGGTTTACTGCATAGAGTTCAAGGTGGACGAATCGGCAGAAAAGGCCTTGCGGCAAATTCTGGAGCGCGGCTACTTAGACAAATATCGCTCTACGGGCAAGAAGCTCATCGCCTTGGGCATCAACTTCGACACGGAGAAAAGGGAGGTGGAGGAGGTCAGCAGCCTGTGTGAGGAGGCGTGACGAAGGTGACGATTGTAACAGGTAATGCTCGTAATGCGTGTTTGGCTGTGTGGCTGACAGACGCACGACCGCGCGTCTGCACCGGTGAAATTGGTAAAAGGGGTAGAATCCATTTCCCCTATTAACCACTTAACCGGTTCCACCGATTAGCCCGATTTCCCTTATCTTTGCTTACATGAAGAAACTGCCGATAGGCATACAGGATTTTTCAGAGCTGCGCAGAGGAGGCTATCTCTATGTCGATAAGACAGAGCACATCCACACTTTGGCTACAGGGGGGAAATATTACTTCCTCTCCCGTCCGCGCCGCTTTGGCAAATCGCTGCTGGTGAGCACCATGAAGGAGTTGTTCAGCGGCAACAGAGAGCTGTTCAAGGGGCTGTGGATTGAGGATAAGTGGGACTGGGACAAGACCAATCCGATCATTCACATCCCTTTTGCCAAGTTGGATTACAAGGACAAAGACCTGAGTGGGGAACTGCAGGCCTATCTGGCGGAAATAGCCGCTTCCCATGGTATTGAGCTCAGCCCGGACAGCCTTAAAAATCAATTTGAGGAATTAATAAGCAAACTGTCTGAAAAAGAAGGCCAGGTAGTCTTGCTCATCGACGAATACGACAAGCCCATCATTGACTATCTGGGGCCGGACATCAAACAAGCTCAGGAAAATCAGCAAGTGCTAAAAAATTTCTACTCCGTCATCAAAGACA
>JALSKB010000204.1 GCA_026989035.1 Saprospiraceae bacterium
TTTGCCGATCTATGCGTTCCAGTTTTTTTTTGAGCAAGGCGATTTTATCTCGCACGATGCGCCGATCGGTTTCAATTTCCTTCTCCCCGGGACCCCGCATACCTATGCCCCCACGCTGCCTCTCGAGGTGTGTCCATAGGCCCCGCAGACGGGGTAAGAGATATTGCAATTGAGCCAATTCGACCTGGGTTTTGGCTTGGGCCGTTTGAGCTCGACGGGCAAAGATGTCGAGAATGAGACTACTGCGATCTATGACTTTGACCTTAAGAGCTTTTTCCAACAGGCCGACCTGCTTGCCGGTTAGGTCATCGTCAAAAATAACCATGTCCACCTCCGGATGCTTGTCCAGGTATTCGGCAATTTCCTCCACCTTTCCCTTTCCTATGAAGGTGTTCGGGTGGGGTTGAGGCAGCTTTTGAAAAAAGCGTTTTACGGATACAGCCCCGGCCGTCATCGCCAGAAATTCCAATTCGTTGAGGTATTCCTCCAGCTGTTCTTCCGTCTGCCCTTTGGAGAGCAGCCCTACAAGTACGGCCTTTTCCGTTTTACTTCGGACGCCTCGTTTTTGTTTTCCTACGTTCCAGTCGTTGTTCATGGGTGCTACACATCATTTCTTTATCAACACCCAAACCGAAATGGTTTGGGGTATTTACGACTCGCAAACGAGCGAAAGATAAAAAGTTCGGGAGCTTGACGCCTTCCAAACCACTTCGCCATGAGTAGAAATCCCCCGGCTTTCCGACAAAAAACACTTCATCGTTTTTTCAGCCAAAGCGAAGGATTGAGACGGTCTTTATCTCGCCAAAGTTCAAAATGCAATTCAGCTGTTCCCGTTTGAGGGTCGGTATAAACCCTACCCAACATTTGACCGCGGGAGACTTTATCCCCTTTGGTTACCAAGAGATGTTCTAAGTTGGAATACACGGTGTAAAACATGCCATGCCTCAAGATAACCATATAGTGAAGCCCTTGTATAAAGCGCAAACCCACTACTTCGCCCTGATGTACGGCCAACACTCGGGCCTGAGCATCTGTTTGGATGTCTATGCCGTTATTCGTGATGGTAATACCGGGAATAGAAGGATGAGGTTGACGTCCGAATTGAGCAGAAACCACGCCTTTTTTTACCGGCCAGGGCAAATGCCCTTTGAGATTGTAAAAACCCAAAGAAGCGGCATCCATAGCCGGCGCCTCCTCCCTCGAAGCCGAGCTGCCGGCAGCCTCTCGTTCTTTCTTCCTGCGTTCGGCCTCTGCCTTTCGAATGATATCGGCAATGGCATTGTTCAACTTACGGCTATCGGCTTTCTTTTTTGCCAACTCCTTCTTCAAGCGGTTTTCATCTTTGCGCAAAGTGCGCAACAAACGATCCTTCTGGTTGAGTTCACCGGCTAACACCTCGTTTTGCCACTGCTCCTCTTTCAACAAAGCTTCTTTCTCAAGACGACGTTCTTCCAAGCGCTGTATGCGTTTTTGCAACATGCTTCGGGTCTCGCTTATGATTTTAGCTTGGCGCTGCCGAAATCTGCTGTACTGGTACAAAAGCAACCAACGGCGCAAGAGGTCGTTGATGCCCGATGCCGATAAGACAAATAACCAAGAACTGCCGTTTAACTTTTGCCGAAAGGCCGCCCGAAGAATACCCGCGTACTCCCGTTCCAAACGCTGCAAATCTTGCTCCAAAGCCTGCCTCACCAGAGAATCCCGTTGTATATCTGCATCCAACCAGTTAATCTCCTCCTGCAAAGTAGCTATCAATTCTTCCCGTGCCTTCACCTGTCTTAAAATAGCCTGATAACGCCGCATCATTGCCCGCTTGGTCTTCCTCGTCTTTTTCAAAAGGCGGTCTGTGTACTTGATCTCCTGCTGCAATTTCTTACGACGGGCTTCCAGTTTTTCCCGCTCGACAGAAGTTTGTGCAGAAAGTTGGGGTGTTACCCAAGCCGTCAAAAGAAAAAAAATGAAGAGATGCTTCCCATAAAGTACAAGGCGCTGCATGATCATCGGTTTTTATCGGATTCGCTCATACCTCTCCGGAATAACAAACGGCAAACTCAAAGGGACATCCAGCTCCACTTTTTCAAATTGCAGTTTGAGTTTCAGTTGTGTTTCCGCCTTTTCAAAGGTCTCTAAACTGCGAAAGTACGAAAAAAAACGATTTCTGTCAAATTTTTGGTAGTTTTCAAAATCCATAGAAGCCTGTAAACCGGAAGAAAAGTGTTCCACAGACCAAGTTCGGGGCAAAAATGAGGTGGCATCCAAATGCAAAGTGTCTGAAAAATCACTGCGAGTTTCTACCAATTTGTAGGTTCCGGGCAAGCGTTGCATTTCAACCTCTTCCTCGGAAAGAACAGGATAGCCCAACAACAGGGCTTGTAACTGCTCAAAATCCACGGGAAGGCTATAGGCTTGCGCCAAATCAGTTAGCCTTTCGGCAAAATAAGTGCGTTCCAAACGATTGATAAAAAAAGCGGAATCCGGGGTTATGAGCAAGCGCCCGGCCTCTATGCCAAATTTTTTAAAATTCATCCAAATAGCACTATCTCGCTTCATGCGCAGGTAAGAGACGAGCTTAAAATGTTGCTCCGGAGTTTCTACGGAAAGCCGGATTTTAGCACTTACCCAAACAGGATTTATACGGTTCTTATTCAAGCGCTTCTGCACATAAGAAACCGAGCGTTTTTTGGGGAATTTTCCCGCCCCCGAGGTAGCATGGAATACGCCACAAGAAGAAACCCCCAAGAAAAAAAAAGCCAAAAACAACAAAGGGCTAAATTTCATAAACCTTGAGAATGATTCACCTAGACAAAACGCTTTTTTTCGCACTTCCATGTTTTTATGCTCCTAACGGAATGGGTTGGGAAAAGTGAGGCAGAAGGCAGTTGCTTTTCACCAGGTAGCTTTTTTCAGATATTTCTCCGCTTCGGCTTCTTGCCCGTTTTGTTGAAGCAGCCAGGCCAGTGTGAGGAGGAAATCCCTGTTGTAAGGCTCTTGTTCTACGGCTTCTTTGGCCCAATGAATGGCTTTCGCCAAATTTTTCCCCGCTAAGCCTGCTAAACGCGCCTTGGTGGACATCCACAACGGACTTTCTCCTTCCAAAACTTGCAAAGCTTGCAACCTTTGTTCGCTCTCTGTCTTTTGCCCCTGCAAGGCATAAGCTATGGCAAGTTGGGCCAAGGTCGCCGCCTTCTTTTTTCCGTCTTTCCCACTTAAAGGCAAAGCTTCTTCCAAGAAGGAAACAGCTTTCTCAGTGTCTTTCTCTGCCAAATGAGCTCTCCCTGCCAGGTAATAGAAATACCAATCATTGGGGAAGTAGTCTATGGCTTTTTCCGCTTCTACACCCAGGGCTTGATAATCTCCCAAGCGTTGCAATATTTCGAGCTGATTGAGCCAGACACTGTGAACGCCGGGCTTGAGCTGTAAAGCCCGTGCATATTCCTCCCGGGCTTCTTTCAACCGTTCTGCGCCATAAAGCAAATCTGCTAAAGCCGCATGGGCCGAAGCCTCTTGGGGATAAGACTGCAACAACTCTCTCGCTAAAGACACTCCTTGATCCAACAACAGTTTATCCCCTTTTTCCACAGCCTGCTTGATGAAAGGAATAAAAGCTTTCATTTTTTCATCATAAGCCAAATCAGGGCGAGCAAAAAGGCTTCTAAGGCGTTCTGCAGGAGAAGAAGCTATGGGCTGCTCTCCTTCGATATGGCCTTGCACTTCGGCCAAACCCGCTTTGGCCTCCACCTCATTTGGCGAAAGCCTCAAAATTTTTTCATACACCTGCACGGCTTTTTTCCAGTCTTGGTCTTTTCGATAAAGATTGGCTAAGAGAAAATAAGCGGGAATGTCCATAGGCCTTTCGGCCAAATAGTCTTTAAGGATTTTTTCGGCTTTTTTCAAAGCCCCCTGATCCAGGAGAAGCAAGTACTTACGTTCGAGCAAATCGTAGGTTAAACCGACGCGTTTTTGCAATCGATCCAAAGTCTTAAGTGCTTTGTCGTAATCTCCACTACGAGCCTGATAATAAGCTGCCAGATAGGCATAGTCCGGATTGTCCGCCTGAAGCTGTAACAAGCTTTCCGCTTGGCGGGCAGCTTCGGCATAAGCCCCTCTGCTACCCAACACCTCTATGAGGGTGCGTCGAAACCACGGATTTTGAGGTTCGTATTCCACGGCTTCCTTAAACCAACGCAAAGCCTCATCCGGCTCACCTTGATCTCGATAACAGCGCGCCAAGCCGTACATGGCTGTAGCTTCACGAGGCTGGTTTTGTAAAACATCTCGATAAAGGGGAATGGCTTTATCGCAAAATCCGATCAAGCGAAATTTTTCCGCTTCAATCAGCTCTCCCCGTATTTGGGCTTCGTGTTCCGTGAGGCGATCGTCTGTCTGTGCCTGAAGGGGCCATACACTATGGAAAACGACAAGGCAAAAAGAAAAAAAACGCCACAAACCGCGCTTCGACCGAAGCCTTATCTCGACAAAAATGTGCATGTGCTACAATTCTAAAGCTGTGTAATCTCCTACGCTAAGATCGGGACATTGCCCTTGAAGGCGGGCATGCTGCCCAACCATGCTCTTTTTAAGAACGAGCTGACTGATTACCGATTGTGCACCAATGAGGCAATGCTCTAAAACAGCATCGGAAATCCGGCTACCGGCACCAACGGAAACACCTGGCCCTATGATAGATCGGCGGATGTGTACATCGGGTCCGATATAGCAAGGTGGAATGAGGAGACTGTCTTCAATTTGTGCTTCCGCAGAAATTAAAGGTTCGCTGTCTTGCTTTAGTTCGAGTATGCGGCTATTGGTAGCGACAACGCTTTCTTTATTCCCGCAATCCAGCCATTCCTCGATGGGTGCTGCTTTGATTTTTGCCCCTTTGTTCTTAAAATTTTCCAAGGCATTGGTGATTTGATATTCTCCCTTGTCTTTGATGTCGTTGTCAATCAAGTACTGTAGTTCATCGCGCAAAACTTCACCTTGGCGGAAGTGGTAAATACCCACGATAGCCAAATCGGAAACAAAGACCGGAGATTTTTCTACAAATTCGGTAATGTATCCCTGTTCATCGGTTTTTACCACCCCAAAGGATTCCGGATTTTGTACTTTTTTGACCCAAATGGTACCATCAGCTTGTGGATCCGGACGGAAAGAAGCGTGGAAAAGCGTATCTGCAAAAGCCACCAGGCAACTGCCCCGCAAGCTTGGTTCGGCACACAAGATAGCATGGGCCGTACCCAAGGGTTGCTCCTGATGATAAATTCGTCCACGACTTCCCAATTTCTTGGCCAAAGCCAACAACTGCTTTTCCACCTCATCCCCAAAATCTCCAATGACAAAAGCTATTTCCTCCGGAGTTTCTCCCGAAGAAGCAATGAGATCTTCGACAATGCGCTGCACCATGGGTTTTCCCGCAATGGGTACCAAGGGTTTGGGGGTCGTCAAAGTATGAGGGCGCAAGCGGGAACCCCGCCCGGCCATGGGAATGATGATGTTCATAGGAACGAGACTTAAAGCCTCCTCACAAAAAAGAGGGACTTACATTACGTAGTATAAACCTTTCCTTTGAGAATTTCACGAGAAATCACGAGGCGTTGTATTTCGGAAGTGCCCTCGTAAATTTCGGTAATTTTGGCATCGCGCATGAGCCGCTCTACGTGATACTCCTTAACATAACCGTAGCCACCATGGATTTGCACGGCCTGCACGGTCGTACGCATGGCAACCTCAGAGGCGAAGAGTTTAGCCATAGCACTGGCTGCATTGTAATCCTCTCCGGCATCTTTAAGCCAAGCTGCGCGATGTACCAACAAACGGGCAGCTTCGATATCCGTCGCCATGTCAGCCAATTTAAAGGCAATAGCCTGGTGCTGGCTAATGGGCTTGCCAAAAGCTTCGCGTTCCTGGGAATAGGCCAAGGCCCGCTCATAGGCGCCTGCAGCAATGCCCAGTGCCTGAGCGGCAATACCTATACGACCGCCAGCCAAAGTTTTCATAGCAAACTTGAAACCAAAGCCCTCACCACCCAATACGTTTTCCTTGGGCACTTTCACATCGGAATACATGATGGAGGTGGTATCTGAAGAACGAATGCCCAGCTTGTCTTCCTTCGCACCGATCTGTACTCCCTCCCAATCGGCCTCTACGATGAAAGTCGTGATGCCTCGATGCCCCAGCTCCGGATTGGTCTGAGCCATGACGAGATGTATCTTTGACGTGCTGCCGTTCGTAATCCAGTTTTTCGTGCCGTTTAATAGATAATAATCTCCACAATCCTCTGCCAAAGTACGCTGCTGTGTGGCATCACTGCCCGCTTCGGGCTCCGACAAACAAAAAGAACCTATCCACTCCCCTGTAGCCAACTTGCTCAAATATTTGAGCTTTTGGACTTCCGTGCCGAATTTTTCCAATCCCCAGCACACCAGAGAGTTATTTACCGACATGATGACAGCCGCAGAAGCATCAACTTTGGCAATCTCTTCCATGGCCAATACGTAGGAAAGCGTGTCCATACCACTGCCTCCATACTCAGGGGAAACCATCATCCCCAGAAAACCAAGCTCTGCCATCTGGCGCAGCTGCTCCACAGGAAATTTCATTTCGCGATCGCGTTCAATAACACCGGGAAGCAATTCGTTTTGCGCAAAATCACGAGCGGCATCTCGTACTTGCTTCTGTTCTTCAGTAAGTTGAAAATTCATGGTTTTGTCTATTCTGTTGCAAAATGTCTCAAACGACAAAAATTATCCGGAATGGGACATCGACCTACACGCCCAACCTGCCTCCCTTTAGCTCGCCTGAAGATCCATAGTTTTCCCGGAGGCTTCCGTGGCAAAGGTATGAAAATATGCTTGTTCAGTCGTTAACCGATTTGCGGTTTATGATTCCTCCAATCTCTTGTTTCCCCGGTCTTACCGTCCCCCAATCACAAAGACTCTTCCTCCTGATCTTTACACAAGCTACTGACTTCCTCCACCTCCCGCTTCTCCGTGTCGAAGTTGATGCCCAGGGCGATGAGCTTCTTGCCCGAGCTGCGGTATTTGTCCAAATAACCGCGCTCCAAAATTTGCCGCAAGGCCTTTTCTGCCGATTCATCCACCTTGAACTCTATGCAGTAAACCTTGTCGTCTAATTCCACTACCGCATCCAGCCTGCCGCGGGAAGTGTTGACCTCGCTGTGGACGTTGACGCCCAGGTAGTCGAACAAGACGTGCACCACCAGGTGGAAGGTCTTTTCCTTGTTGTCGTACAGCTGATAGGGCACTTTGTAGAGCAGCTCGTTGATGATGGCCTTGAGTTCTTCAAAATCTTCTTGTTGCAGAGCTTGCTGCAAGCGCAGTATCTTTTCCTTGCCAAAGCCCGGCTCAAACTTGCTGAAAGCACTGAGTAAGTACTCCAAAAAGGACGACTTGACCTCCCGATTGGGATAGCCCAGCGTATAAAGGCCCGTCTCCATATCGTATTTCTTGACGGTCAGGTAGCCCGTTTGAAACAGCAAGGTGCCCAGGGGAATGTCCCTTTGGATTTGAAAAGCGTCGAAAAAAACTTCGCTCACCCGTTCTCCGTCGAAGTCGTAGGCCTGTTTTTCTTGAACCAGGTCGATCAGGAAAGTAGGTGTAGCCGTCTTGAACCAGAAATTGATAAAAAAGCGCTTTTTAAAAAAGTTCAGAATGGAAAAGGGGTTGTACACAAAGTTCGTTCCATCCCAGCTATAACCGTTGTACCACAGCCGGATTTTGTCGAGCAGTTCTTCAGTGTTTAGCTTGAGCTGCTCAGCTGCTAGGGGCAGGTGTTCTTGGAAGTAGTGTTCCAGTTCTTCCTGGGTATAGCCCAGCATGGTGCAGGCTATGGGATCGTGCATACTCAGGTCTTCTAAGTTGTTCAAATCGGAAAAGATGCTGACCTTGCTGAATTTGGACACCCCCGTGATGAAGACCATGCGCAGCTGGGCATCGCTGTCTTTGATGACGGAGTAGAAATTTTTTAGCACTTGCTGAT
>JALSKB010000205.1 GCA_026989035.1 Saprospiraceae bacterium
ATTGGTTTTTAGCGGAGGGATATCTCCGGTAGCGAAGGCTTGGAGGTTGCGTTGATCAAAACGCAGACCTGCTTGCCACTGGAGTTGTTTGAGGCGAAAATTGAACAGGCCGAATAGCCCCAGGTCACGAGTTTGAGCATCGGGAATGAGAAACTCCTCGCCGTCGTTTTTGTTTTGTTGAATCATTCCCTGGGCTCCTACCAGAAAATAAAAATGCCGGCTATAAACTGGGGAACTCCATTTCGCTTGATAGGTAAATGTGCTTAGTCGCAAACCGAGTGCCGGGTGATTCGGGTCATCTTCAAATTCTCTACGGTAGTTATCCGTATAGCCCAAGATCATTTTAAACTCGGATTCTCCGCTGATGAAGATGTTTTCCAGGCTCAGGTTGTGGTCGCTGATGGTTTGTTGAGGTAGAACAATTTTGCGCTCTTGTTGGACGACAGAAAAAGGAGCTTCTGTGAGGCCAAAGTGATCGAGCAGATAACTGTAACGCAGATTACCTATCCACGAACCCTTGTTGAAGCCAAAGGCCGTTTTGACATTTCTTTCATCAAAACGAGTATTGCTCGCAAATTCCCCACTGGGCAGTCGGTAATCTGCATGGGTTGCATAAGCTCCAAAGAGGTTCCATTTGAAAGCCCCTTTATGGGTTTTGAAACCTGCTTGCGTAATGTTACCAAAAGTATTGGACAAAACCCGTGTTCGAAGAAAAGCCTCCGTACTGTCGTGTCGGGCATAGGGTTCGTCAACAAAGAAGAGTACTCCACCCAAAGCATCCGAACCATAGAGCAGGGAAGCAGGCCCTTTGATGACCTCTACACTTCCTATTCCGATTTCACCTATACCCAATCCGTGTTCATCTCCCCACTGCTGATTTTCCACTCGAATATTTTGAGCGTAGGTTACAATGCGATTGCCGGAAAGGCCCCGTATAACGGGTTTCCCTATACCAGGCCCAGTCGTGTTCTGCTCCAAGCCGGGTATGTTGCTGATGGCCTCGGCCATGTTGAGTGGAGCAGTGAGTTGCAGTTCGTTTATTTTCTTGCGGCTGACATGCACAATGTTTTCCATTTGCAGTTTTCCGGTCGGAACGGAAACCACAATTTCCTGCAATTGATAGTAACTGGGTTTGAGAAAAAAAGTTTTTTCTCTTTCATCGAGTTTCACTTTGGTTTCCAGGGGTTCATAGCCTATAGCCGTAATTCTCAACTCAATTTCAGATAGTTCATAGTGTTCTATACTGAAGCGCCCGTTTTCATCGGCAAGTGTACCGGTTTCCAACTCGGGGAAATAGATTTCCGCAAAGGGGATGGGCTTTTTTGTAGAAATATCCACTACCTGAGCGTGAAAGGGCGTTTGAGCCTGGATGAGTGTAGGGAGGAGGATGAAGACCAGGCTTATCAGCTGCGTTTTCATTTTTTTTTTAATGAGCTTCTAACCAGTTTTTGCCAACACCCATATCAACAAGGATAGGTACTTTAAGGTTTGGCAGGGCGGTGCGCATTTTTTCCTCGATGAGTGGCATGAGGGTTTCTCTTTCCTCTTTGTGGAGGTCGAAGAGCAGTTCATCGTGCACTTGGAGGATCATTTTGCTGCGATATTTACCCTTTTTGAGCAGTTGGTGGATGTTGACCATGGCAATTTTGATCAAGTCTGCTGCAGAGCCTTGTATGGGAGTGTTGATGGCATTTCTTTCGGCATGGGAGCGCATGACACCGTTGCGGGAGTTGATGTCGCGCAGGTAGCGGCGACGCCCCATGAGCGTGGTAACGTAGCCTTTTTCCCGTGCTTGAGCTATGGTTTGCTGCATATATGCCTTAAGCCCGGGATATTGCTCGAAGTAACTTTGAATCAGTTCTGCAGCCTCCTTTCTGGAGATACCGAGTTGGCGGGAGAGGTTGGTGGCTCCGGCACCGTAGATGATACTGAAGTTGACGGTTTTGGCCTTGTTGCGCTGTTCTCGCGTAACTTCCTCGTAAGGAACGCCAAAAACTCGTGCTGCTGTAGCTCTGTGGATATCGAGGTTTTGGCGGAAAGCTTCGAGCATGGCCTCTTCACCGCTGATGGAAGCGATGAGACGCAATTCTATTTGGGAATAGTCTGCAGAGAGGATGAGGTATTCTTCCGATCGGGGGATAAAGGCTTCTCGTACACGGGCGCCTTCCGGTGTTCTAATGGGGATATTTTGCAGGTTGGGGTTATTGGAGCTAAGGCGTCCTGTAGCGGTAAGGGCTTGGTTGAAAGAGCTGTGGATACGTCCGGTGCGGGAATTAATCATGCGGGGAAGGGCTTCCACATAGGTAGAAATGAGTTTGCTGAGGCTCCTGTAGTTTAAGATTTCCCGAACTACAGGATGGTGATGGGCCAGTTCGCTGAGTTTTTCCTCGTTAGTAGAGTACTGACCTGTTTTGGTTTTGCTCCAGCGGTAGGGAATTTTCAGCTGTTCGAAGAGGATCTCTCCTATCTGGCGGGGAGAGTTGATGTTGAAGCTGGTACCGGCCAATTGAAAGATTTTTTCTTCAATCTGTTGAAGCTTGCTTTTTAGCTCTTCGCCGTATTGCTTGAGAAAATCAGCATCTAGTGTGATACCGTTGTATTCCATCTCTGCCAGGGCGTAGATGAGCGGAGCTTCCATTTTTTGATAGAGCTCATACAAACCCTCTTCTTGCAATTGTTTTTCCAGAATTTGATAAAGCTGCCAGGTCAGGTCGGCATCTTCAGCAGCATATTCAGCTAGGACGTCGAGCGGAACGTCTTTCATGCTGAGCTGATTCTTCCCCTTTTTACCGATGAGTTGTTCTATAGGCACGGGGCTGTACTTGAGATAAGCTTCCGACAGATAGTTCAGATTGTGGCGTTGTTCGGGAGCGAGGAGGTAGTGGGCGATCATGGTGTCGAAGAGCGGGCCATCGACTTCTACTCCCATCCATTTCAAGACCAAAATATCGTATTTGATGTTCTGGCCGACCAAGGTGCGGTCTTTTTTGGACAAAATTTGCCGAAAGGCCTGAATCAGTTCTCGGCGCTGGCTTTCTTCTTCAGGAACAGGAACGTATTGCGCCTCTCCTGTTTTCACAGAGAACGACATGCCGATTACTTCTGCGATATTGGGGTTGGTATCGGTGGTCTCGGTATCCCAGGCGAAAGCTTTGTGCCGGTTTAATTTCTGAATGAGTTTTTGTATTTCCTTTTTGTCTTTTAACAGCTGATAGTGATGTTTGGTATTACCGACATGAGCGAGTTGACTTTGAGGCTGACTTTCAGCTATTTTGTCGCTTTGTTGTTCTAGGCTAAACAAGCTTTGCTGGACACCGGCTTTAGCTATTTTCTTATCGGGTTCTGTTTGCCGAAAGGCAGATAAAATTTCCCGCTTCAAAGTTCGAAACTCGAGTTCTTCAAAAATTTCCAGTAATTCGTGCAAATTGGGTTTTTGTACTCGAAATTTTTCTCTTTCGAATGTTACAGGCGCCTGAGTATCTATGGTAGCCAGCTCTTTGGAGAGTAGAGCCTGTTCTCGATATTCTTCAAGTATTTGACGGACTTTGCCTTTGAGTTCATCGAGATGTTGGAGGAGGTTTTCGACGGAATCGTACTGTTGGATGAGCTTAGCTGCTGTTTTGGGGCCTATGCCTGGCACACCCGGGATGTTGTCGGAGCTGTCGCCCTGCAGGCCAAGCATATCGGGGATTTGGTTTGTCCGCTTTACCTGCCAGAGCTTGAGGATGTCTTTTTCGTTGAGGATTTGCACTTCGTCGCCGCGTCGGCCGGGTTTATACAAAAGGATTTGTTCATTGCGCACCAATTGGCCGTAGTCTTTATCGGAAGTAGCCATAAAGACCTTGAAGCCTTGGTCGGCAGCTTGGAAGGCCAGGGTACCGATAAGGTCATCTGCTTCGTAGCCGTCGAGGCTGATGTCGGGAATGTGAAAAGCTTGGAGTATGCGTTTGATGTAGGGGACGGCGGTGGTGATGTCTTCGGGTTGTTCTTCCCGATTGGCTTTGTACAGGGGATAGCGTTGATGCCGGAAAGTAGGTGCAGCGGTATCAAAAGCTACGGCCAGGTAAGGCGGCTTTCTGCTTTTGAGGATATCCCAGAAAAATCGGGTAAACCCGGATATGGCAGAGGTGTTCAGCCCTTTGGAGTTGATGAGAGGGCGACTGATGAAAGCGTAGTGGGCCCTGTAGATGAGGGCGTAAGCGTCGAGTAGAAAAAGCTCCTTTGGCATGAGCCAAAGGTACAAAAAAATGGACATCAGGGCAGCTTTCAACTTGCCCTGACATCCATTTTACACTCCCCCTCAGGTTGGAGAAGAAAAAAATCTCCTAAACATTTAGAAGACGTAATTGTACTTGAGCAGAAAGGCTTCGGTAAAACTTACGCGACGCCCCAGTTCGTCCGGATCGTATTGTCCGTCTTTGTTGCGGTCCACTTGCACGAGAATGTCGTGATCGTAAAAGAGCTCTGTGGCGAGGTTGAGTGAGAGGTTTTTGAAAAGCACCCAACCGATGTCGGTTTTCCAGAGGACATCAATGTTCTGGGGTTCTTTGAGGTAGTTGCTGTAGAGATCCAGAGAGGTAACCAGCAGCAATTTCTCTTGGAGGAATTTGTTGTTGTAAGTGGCGTTGAGGTTGGATCCCAAATTGAAGAAGGTGTTGCTGCCCGGTTCATTACCATGTACATTGAGCTGAGCAATGGCATCGTCAGCCACATAGATGAGGCGGGCAGATACGGGCGAATAGAAAATCGAAAAGTTGTCGCTAGCTTTGTACGTAAGACCCGGCGAAAAAGAAATGCGGGCGGGCGACAGGAATTTTGCCAAGAGCGTGCTGTCGGGGCCTTTCAGAACATTTCCCTCATACGTTGGCAACAGTAAGGACTCAAAAGTCGAAGCTACAGCTCCATACAATTTGCCTTCACCAAACTGGTAGCCGAGAAGAGATCCCAGGCGAAGGACGTCGATGTTTTTCTCAAAGGGATTTTCCGAATTGCCTATGCGCTGTACCGAAAGCTGAAGCGAGCCATCGTTTTTCCACTCCAGCTTGCCTTTTTTGTAATGGGCGAAGAGTGTGTTCAGGCCACCAAACCCAATGCGGTTTGAACCTGCTCCCACACGTGGATTGACCAACTCGAGTTGGGTAAAGTCCAAACCCAGTCCACCTCCGAAATCCCAGCCTTCCTTCTCTTCAGGGGCATCTTGTGCCTGTGCAAAAGTAGGCGCAAAAGCGAAGAGCAACACGAGCAGTGAAAATAGAAACGTTTTTTTCATGTTCATTTTTTTAGCGTTGTAAATTGGTTTAAGCCAGAGAAAACACTTGAAAAACAAGTGAGTCGGTTCAAAGTTTTACGCAGCCACAAAAAGGCTTAGGCCGCCCCTACAGAAGTGCGGCCTTTTTGCTCAGTTAGTGGCTCCACCCAAACACCTTTGGTTTGGATGTCAAAAAACGGGGGGCTATGTGGTCTCGTCCGCATGGTGAATGATGCGGATGTTTTCCACAGTGAGTTTACTGAGGGGTATAATGACTTTGCCGTCAGGGGTATTGAGGGTGAAGGAAGCATTATCTATTTCCAGGACTGTGCCCCGAAGACCTTCTATCTCAATAAAGTCGCCGGGGTGGATTTTTTTTCGGCTGTAAAAAGAAGCTATAAAGTTGGCCATCATGTCTTTAGAAGCCATGCCATAACCGAAGGCAAAAGCCAAAACCAAGCCGCCGATGAGCACGGTGAGGTTTTGCTGGATGTATTCGGTGTTGATTTTGGCCTGATCCAGGGCTGTCATAGCGACGCCGATAAAGAGGAAGTAAAACACAAAGCTGGCGATAAGCCCTGCCGCCGGAATGCCCAGGGATTTTGCAGCTGCATAAACAATGCCTTTGATGAAATCGGCAAACATGATGCCGATCATGAGGATGACTGCTGCTGTCAGCAAGCTGGGCAAGTAGTTGATGAGATCCGACATGAGGTCGGAAATGGCCTTCATGCCCAAAACATCGGTAGCGGCAAGAATGAAAATCAACAGAATAAAATAATAGGTTGCTTTACTAAGCAAGATACTCGGCACCAAGCGAAATTTCGTGTTGCGCAAAAAATCGATTTCATTGAGCTTTTCTGCCAAAGCATCTATCTTCGCCGCTACCAGCACCTTTTGAATGACTTTTGCTACAGCCTTGGCCAGAATCCACCCGACGAAAAACAGGACGAGCGCTCCTGCGATGTTGGGTATGACAGCAGCCATTTGCCCAATTACATCGGTGAGAATTTTCCAGAGATCTATGTTGTTACTCAAGAGCACCAGATTGTTCATGAATGTTTCGTTTCATCAGTGTGTGGATCAGTGTTTTTTTGCTGCAGGGTATCAGCTTCTTCTTCCGTTCCGCTCAGAGCGACAAAAGTGTCCAGTGCCCGAGGCAGGTAGAGATCTATGACCTGGGCAATAAAATCCATGAGTAAGACCGTGCGGCTCACTTTTTCTTTAACGTGAGGAGGTGGCATTTGTTCCATCTCCTGCTCCATCCATTTTTCAAAACTGTTCTTAACCATATCGCTCCTTATTTCAGGATGGTTTTTTCCTGCGTCAAGCTTGAGCAGGAAAAAGTCTATCGTACACTCTTCGAGCTTTCAGCTTGGCCCTTTTGATGCGCATTTTAATAGCGCTTTCGGTTTTTCCCAGGCTAAGGGCAATTTCCTTGATTTGCATGCCATCCAGGTATTTCATCAGCAACAGCATTTTGTCTCCTTCGGGAATTCTCTCAAGCACCTCTTTCAAACGCTCAAATTCCATTTCCAGCAACTCCCTGTCATCCACTTCATCTATTTTTTCACCGGCTTGTTCCAGTTCGTCTGAGAAAAGCTCGCGCTCCTTTTTCCGCTTTCGCAACCGGTCTATACAGAGGTTGTAAGTGATGGAATAGAGCCAGGTAGAAAATTTCGACCGCTCGTCAAAAGTTGCCAGCTTGGAAAAAATTTTCACGAAGATCTCCTGGGTAGCATCTTCCGCTTCGGCCCTGTCTTTCAGAAGGGCCAGGCATTTACCAAAGACCTTCGGTGCATAGCGATCGTAAAGCTTACTGAAACAATCGGGCCTACGTCGATCCAGATAACACCGGATCAGCTCCATGTCGCTTAGCTGCTTGGTCGCCGTGCCCTTTGGTTCAGAAGTCACTTCAAATGCCCTTTGTAAGTCTTTGTCGCCTTGCAAAGATAGGCATTCTTGCGACTTAGCAGTTCACCTCTGCTCGCAAAGGCCTTTTCCAACTGGAGAGCCTCTTAATTCCTGCTGCCTTAATGGGGCTAAAAACCTGTCTGTCGAAGCACAAATCCCGTGAGATGTCGTTTAGACGCAAGTTTGTCTTGCAGGTTACTTTTTTACGGCCTTTCGGCAAATGCTTTAGAGCACCTAAACGACCGAATCTTACCTACATAACCGCTTTTACCACCCAAACCAAACCGATTAAGAAATGCTTTCCTTTTTTTGCCCGGACAGTCGGTTTGAAATAAAGATGTACGTTTAATCGGTGGAACCGGTTAACCGGAGAAATGGGTTTACCTATTTCCTCCGCTTCAAAATCCCCTTTCCAAGCAAAGCCTGCGCATGCCCCACGCCCCTGGCCTGGCCCCAGCGGCCGCAGAGACAGAGGCCGTCGCGGCTTGGGGATTTGCCCGTAGGTTTACCGGAGGGCAAATTTCCATAGAGCAGGCCCTAATCGCAGCAGGTGTGAACCTGCTGCTCCCATTTGGCCCTGCGTTTTGTTTTGATGTCATTGTCTGCTTTAGCCTTGAGTAAAAATCCTCAGGCTGGCGGGAGGCCCCTGGTTGCAGCAGGTGTGAACCTGCTGCTCCCATTTAGTCCTGCGTTTTGTTTTGATGTCATTGTCTGCTTTAGCCTTGAGTATAAAATCCTCGGGCTGGCGGGAGGCCCCTAGTTGCAGCGGGTGTCAACCCGCTGGTTTATGCTGGTAGCCTTGGCCAGGCCT
>JALSKB010000206.1 GCA_026989035.1 Saprospiraceae bacterium
GGGCAATCTCCCTTTCCCGTTCCGCAAAGCGTCGTTAAAAGCCTGCAAGAAGGGGCCGCAAAAAAAGCCTATCTACCCGTAAAAGGTTTACCGGAATTGCGTCGGGCTTTCGCCAAATACATCCAGCGCAAAACCGGCATGGAAGTCGATCCCGAAGACATGCTCATCGGCCCCGGCAGCAAAGAACTCATCTTCCACCTGCAAATGGCTCACGAAAGTGTACTGTTGCTACCCTCTCCCTCCTGGGTTTCCTACGAACCCCAGGCAGCTCTGCTGGGCAAACCCGTACATTGGATAGAAACGCGAGCAGAAAACCAATGGAGACTACAAGCAGCAGAGCTCGAAAAAGCTTGTTTAAAGCACACCGACATCAACAAACTCCTCATACTCAATTATCCCAACAACCCCACCGGCACCACCTATTCGGCGGCAGATTTAGTCGCTTTGGCCGAAGTAGCCAAACGCCACAACCTGCTTATCCTCGCCGATGAGATCTATGGCGACATGCACCACGAAGGGCGCCACCTCAGCATCGCTCAATACTACCCGGAAGGCACCATCATCAGCACTGGCCTGAGCAAATGGTGTGGAGCCGGTGGCTGGCGCCTAGGGGCCTTTGCCTTCCCACCGCGCTGGCGCAAAATGCTCGACATCATGGCAGTCATTGCCAGCGAATCCTTTACCTCCGTAAGCTCTCCCATTCAGTATGCAGCCGTAACGGCTTTTGAAGGCAATGACGACATTTCCGAATACGTCAAAACTTCACGCCGCATCCTGAAAACCGCTGCCCGCTATGTGCACCGGAAACTCGAAGAAGCCGGCATCCCCACAGCTGAGCCTGAAGGAGGTTTCTACCTGTTTCCCGATTTTACGCCCTGGCACAACCAGCTCAACGGCCAAGCACCCCAGCTTGCTACCTCAGCTGATTTCTGCCGCTTCCTGCTCGAAAAAACCGGAGTGGCCTTGCTCCCGGGTTCCGATTTCGGCCGCCCGCAAGATGAACTTACGGCACGCCTCTCCTACGTCGATTTTGACGGAGAACGGGCCCTGGAAGCTGCCCGCCACTTAGAAGTCAACGATGCCTTTCTCGAAAAATATTGCCCCAAAGTCTGCCGCGGAACAGAGTTGATCTGTACTTTCGTCTCTTAAGACTATCTATACCCAAATCAAAGTGGGTTGGGATATTTACGACTTGTAAAGAACTTGTAAAAGAACAAAAGATAGGGAGTTTGGGAGGCTGTCGCCTCCCAAATTGCTCCGCCATGAGTATAAAACCAAAAGTACAAAAACAGTGGACAAAAGAAAAAAAAAACAATACAACATGTACAAAAGAGCAAAAAGCAAAGCACTTTGTTCACCTCAGGACAAATTTAAAAAACAAATATCCACAAAATAGATATACGACAATTGCCCCCAAAGCCTAAAACAGCAGCAATTTTGCAATACACTGGAATCGATCATTCAAACACAACTCATCATGAAAAATCCACGTTACCAATTTTGTTTGCTGCTCACTTCTGCGCTCATCCTGATGCTGCTACCGGTAGGCTGTAATGTTCAATCTGCTCAAATGGGAAGAGCCCTGGGAAAGGGAAAGGTTGAAGCCAGCTTTACTGTTCCCGCTTATTGGGCCATACAGGGCAAATCCGGCGACATCTTCATAACACCCTTAAACGAAGTTTTCACAGGAAAAATCGGCCTCTCAGATCGAGTCGATGTAGGACTGTCGCTAAATTATTTCTACCCCTTGCTTTTTGGTCGCATTCAGTTGCTCGGAGACATGGAGAGCAAAACAGCTCTATCAATAGGTGCAGGGGGGTTCGGCGCAAACATGTACGGGAATACTTTTTCCATGCTCCAGGTACCTCTGTTTTATTCTGTCAAAGCCTCCGAACATTCAGAATGGTTTTTTAATCCCCGACTCACTCTTTTCCAAACCCGCGACTCAAAAAGCTCCAACCAGCGAAGCTCATTTTTTGACTTTAACCTGAATACCGGAGTTCAATACCAAATAAGCCCACGAATGTACTTTAACATCTCAACCGTACTGGGTTACAATACGAGAAAGAATATTTTCCTACATTCACCTGTCGAGTACAAAGCTTTTTACCTGAGTGTAGGCTTGGGACTAACAGCTCGTTTTGGCGGTTCAAAGAACAAGAAAGCCTCTTCAATACACTGAGATTTCCAAGTTCTTGAGCCAAAGGACAAGCCCGCTGGGCCTGCCTGTACTCGGGCAGGCCCAATATCCTTTCATACCCGGAGCAAAGTGGTTAGAAATGAGCAGTCCCCCGTTGAGACTTCCACCAAGGCGCAAAACATAGGCACACCCTGAGCTGCGACCAAGCTTTGTAAGACAGCTAGAGGCCACAACGGCAAGAGAACCATCCCCAAACTCATTCGCAACGGGTATACTTGCATGACCCCGTAATGCTCACCCCAGGTAGGCCGAGTACATCCACAGGAGTTTTTCCTGCTCTCTGACGTAATCACTCATCAAAGAATTGGTCGCTTCATCGCCGGCTTCTTCGGATTGCTCCAGTAATTTTCGCTGCTTGGCAACGAGCAACTGCAAAGCTTCCACGATGGCTTCCACACAGGCTCTGCCTTCACTCAAATCCTTAACCTCATGTAGTTCGGCTTTCGCCAAATAATCCGAATAAGCGTGAAGCGGCCTAAAGCCCAAAGTCAAAATGCGCTCTGCAACCTCATCGATTTTTAAAAGCAAATCGTTGTACAACTCCTCAAACTTGAGATGCAATTCAAAGAACTTCTCGCCCCGGATGTTCCAGTGAAAGCCCCTTACATTCATGTAAAAGACTTGGTAATTGGCCAAAAGCTCATTGAGGCCGGCAGCCAACTGCTCGGTTTGCTCCACGGGCAAACCGATTCGGTTTACAATCAATTGATCCATGATCATTCGGTTTTATTGATTAAAGTTCAGCCTGCTGACAAGACAAGGGGCATACCCGCTTGAAAACTTACCATACGGCTGCTATAAAGAAAACACCTAGATCCGAAAAGGGTTCCTTGCGCGCTTCATAGAAAAAAGCTATAACCCATCGAGTAAAGCCATCACGAGAATCCCTGAGAAAAGTAGTTGAATAGCCATGGCAAAAGCTTGCCAATTCGCAAAAAGGCCGTATTTTTGCGGGCTATGAGGTTAAAGACATTGGAAATCAAGGGATTCAAGAGTTTCGCCAACGAAACCGTACTGCACTTCGACCAAGATGTCATTGGCGTAGTAGGTCCCAACGGCTCTGGAAAATCGAATATTGTAGATGCTATCCGCTGGGTTTTGGGCGAACAAAAAAGCAGAGAGTTGCGCTTGGACCAAATGTCCAGCGTCATCTTCAACGGCACCAAAAAACGCAAGCCGGCAGGCCTGGCCAAAGTCTCTCTCACCTTCGACAACACCAAAAACCTCCTGCCGACAGATTACAGCACCGTAACCATCACCCGCATGCTCTACCGCAGCGGCGAGAGCGAGTATCGCCTCAACAATGTGCCCTGCCGCCTCAAAGACATCACCGCGCTTTTTATGGATACCGGCATCGGCTCTAACTCCTATGCCATCATCGCCCTCAACATGGTCGATGACATCCTGGCCGATAAGGACAATGCCCGACGCCGCATGTTTGAACAAGCCGCCGGCATTTCCAAATACAAAATGCGCAAGCGCGAAACCCTCAACAAGCTCAAAAACACCACCAACGACCTGGACCGCATCGAAGACCTGCTCTTCGAAATCGAAAACAACCTCAAAAGCCTGGAAAAACAGGCACGACGTACGCAAAGGTTCTTTGACCTCAAAGAAAAATACAAAGATCTTAGCCTCCAACTGGCCAAACTCAAATCCACCGAGCTGACCCAGCGCAAAGGACAAGTCGAAAAGCAACTCCAGGAAGAACAAGACGCTTACCGCCAATTGGAAGTCGAAGCCAGACAACTCGAAGCTCAACTCGAGCAGGAAAAGAAAAACAACCTCGACAAGGAAAAAAACCTCTCTCAAAGCCAACGCGAACTCAACGAGCTGGTCAACCAACTGCGCAACATTGAAAGCGATCGCAAAGTAGCCGAGCAACGACTCAGCTTCATCCGGCAAAACGCTCAACGACTCCAAAATCTCCAAAAAGAAGCTGCCCTACAGCTCGAAAAACTCCAACAAAAAAAAGCTTCCCTGCAAAACCGCATCAACGAAGAAAAAGAAGAAGAACAACGCCTCCAACAACAGTTGGAAAAAGCTGCAAAAGAGAAAAAAGAGGTCGAAGAGCAACACAGCCACCTGAAAAGTGGTCTGGATGAAATTGTCAATCGCCAGCAAGCCTTGGAAAAACGCATCTTCGAACTCGAAAAAAACAAGGCCATCCATGCCAACCAAATCGAAAATGCCGAATTGGAAATAGCCCGCCTGAACGAGCGCAACAAGTCCCGACAAAACGATGCCCAAGAACTCCAAAAGCAATTGGCTTCCATAAGCAGAGAGGAACAAAGCAAACAAGAAGAACTTCAACTGCTGCAACAAGCCGAAGAAGAACGCAAACGGGAAATCCACCGCCTCGAAACTCAACTGGATGAGCTGCTCAAAAAAATCCAAAACGTCAACAGAAAACTGGATGCCAAACGCAATGAGTATCAGCTCACCAAAAGTATGATTGACAAATTGGAGGGCTTCCCCGAATCCATCAAATTCCTCAGCCAAACCAAAGCCTGGACCAAAAAAGCTC
Source organism: Saprospiraceae bacterium (assembly GCA_026989035.1). Taxonomy (GTDB): domain Bacteria; phylum Bacteroidota; class Bacteroidia; order Chitinophagales; family Saprospiraceae; genus WGBN01. The sequence continues at coordinate 4,728 of JALSKB010000206.1, forward strand.
CCCTGCTCTCCGATATCCTCTACGTCGAGGAGACCTATCGCGTAGCCATAGAAAACTATCTCGAACCTTACCTGAATCACTACGTCGTAGAAAACCTCGATGAAGCCCTCGAAGCCATTAAACTGCTGCACAAAACCCAAAAGGGCAAGGCCAACTTCTTCCTCCTCGATGCCTTCCAAAAGCAAGTACCCCAAATCAAACTGCTGCCCGACATGCAGCAGGCCACCGACTTCGTTCAAACCGATGAAAAATACCGACCGCTCGTAGCTCACTTGCTCCGCAATGTGCTCATCACCCGACAAGACAACCCCAACATCAGCGTAGAAGAAGACATCACCTTGCTGTCCCAATCCGGCACCTTTATCCGCAGGACCCACAGCGTATCCGGAGGTTCGGTGGGCTTATTCGAAGGAAAGAAAATCGGACGCAAAAAAAACCTCGAACTGCTGGAAAAGGCTATCAAAAAAGCGGAAAGCGAAAGCCATCAACTCAACACGCGCTATCAAGAACTCAAGGCCCGACTCGAGGTGCTCAAATCTGCGGCCGAAGAGCAAAAACTCCACCGCCTGGGCAAAGAAATCAATGAACTCAACCAACAGCGCGTCTCACTCCAAACCCGCTTGGACAACCATCGCGAACAAAGCTCCGAGGCCAATACCAAAAGCGAAGAACTTCAACGGGAAATCCTCCGCATACAAACCGAAGACAAGCAAATAGAACAGGCCCTGCAAAACGAACAACAAGCCCTGCAAAAACTCAAGGAAAGCATTCGCGAAGCCGATAGCTCTTACCGCCAAATAGCCGATGCTCTGAGCAAAGCGGCGGCCGTGTACAACGAAAATCACATCCAGTATATCCGGCAACAAAACAAAGTCCAAAGCCTGGAAACAGAACTGAACTTTGCCGAACAACAAATCCGGGAAATTCAAAACAGAGATACCCAAAACAAAGAAACCCTCAAAAATTCTTCCGAAGAAGAAAACCTGCTGCAAGAGCGCATCCAACAACTGAGCGAAGAACTAAAAACGGCCTACGAACACAAACAACAAAAAGAAGCCCTACTCTCCGATGCCGAACAAAACTACTTCCAGGCCCGCGGGCAAATCAACGAACTGGAGGATGCCCTGCGCAAAAAAGCCAAACGCCAACAAGACAGCCAGATTCTCATCAACAGCCTCAAAGACAAACTCAACGAACTCAAATACCAAATCAGCACCATCAGCGAACGCCTCCACATAGAATTCGGCAGCCGGCTCGAAGAACTTAAAGAGCTGGAAATCCCCGAAAATCTGCCACTGGAAGAACTCCAGCTCAAAGTCGATCGCCTGCGCAACCGACTCGAAAACTACGGAGAAATCAACCCCTTGGCCGTCGAAGCCTATGACGAAATGAAAGAGCGCTACGACAACATCACCAGCCAGCGCGATGACATCCTCCAGGCCAAAGAAGATCTGCTGGAAACCATACGCGAAATCGAAGAGACCGCTACAGAACAATTCATGGAAGCCTTTGAAAAAGTGCGTGTCTATTTTCAGGATGTCTTCCGCAGCCTCTTCACTGAAAACGATACTTGCGATTTGATTTTGCTCGATCCGGAAAACCCCTTAGACTCAAAAATCGAAATCATCGCTAAACCCAAAGGCAAACGCCCCCAAACCATCAGCCAACTGTCCGGCGGAGAAAAAACGCTCACTGCCACGGCTTTGCTTTTCGCACTCTATCTGCTCAAACCGGCCCCCTTCTGTATCTTCGATGAAGTCGATGCCCCCTTGGATGACGCCAACATCGAAAAATTTAACAAAATCATCAAAAAGTTCTCCAAAGACTCCCAATTTATCATCGTAACCCACAACAAACAAACCATGGCAGCCGTGGACACCATCTACGGCGTTTATATGCACGAACAAGGCGTATCCGGCGTCACCCCCGTGGACTTCCGCAACTACGAGCACAAAGCTCTGCTCGAAAGCACCGGCTAAATGCGGAACTATCCCTCCGCCTCAAAACGTGAAAAACAAAAACAGAACAGAACTCATAAAAAAGCTGGAAAAACTCCAAGCCAATGATCCAAACGACTTCGAAGCTTTGGCCTTGGAAGTTTTTGCCTACCAAAAAGAAAACAACCCCGTCTATCGAAAATTCCTCGACTTGCTCGGAAAACAAACCAAGTCAGTTCAAACATTACAAGACATCCCCTTTCTCCCCATAGAACTCTTCAAGTCTCAAACCATTAAAACAGGAAAGTGGAAAGAAGAAGCCGTGTTCACCAGCAGCGGAACAACCGGAAGTACGCCTTCACGGCACTTTATTCGAAGCCTAGATTTCTACCTCAAACAGACAAAACGTTGTTTTGAATATTTCTACGGCCCCATAGAGGACTTGGCTGTCCTGGCTTTACTCCCATCTTACCTGGAACGACCGGGCTCTTCTCTGGTTTACATGGCCAGGCATTTCATCGGCTTATCCAGGCAGGAGGAGAGTGGCTTCTATCTCTACGATTATGCCGGCTTGCGCCAAACACTACAAGACCTTCAAAAAAAACAGACCCGGGTTTTGCTGTTAGGCGTCACCTTCGCCCTCTTGGAATTTGCCGAAAGGCAGACCCTGCCCCTACAGGAAGAACAGTTCATCCTCATGGAGACAGGCGGCATGAAAGGCCGTGGGCCTGAATTCACTCGCTCAGAGGTGCACGACAAATTGCAAAAAGCTTTTGGCTTGCGCCAAATTCACTCCGAATACGGCATGACAGAACTGCTTTCCCAAGCTTACTCGCAAGGGCAAGGTCTATTCCGACCGGGCCCCGGCATGCGCATTCGCATACGAGATTTGCGGGATCCCTTTGCCGAAAGGCAAACAGGACATAGCGGTGGCATTGACATCATTGACTTGGCCAACATCGACAGCTGTAGCTTCATCGCTACCCAAGACATTGGCCGCATGCAAACCGACGGCACCTTTGAAGTCCTGGGACGCAGCGACAACAGCGAAATGCGGGGATGCAATCTTTTAGTTGAAAATCAGTGGACATGAAAACAAACCGAGGACTTTATCCAGCTTCCATACTTG
>JALSKB010000207.1 GCA_026989035.1 Saprospiraceae bacterium
CTCAATGCCTTTGCCGAAGAGTATGAAGTCGATTTGCTGGTCATGTCCAGTGTGCGGCGCAGTTTCTGGGAACGGCTTTTCTATGAAAGCCGCAGCAGAGCCATGGTTTTGCAGGCCAAAGTTCCGATTTTGGTCTTGCGTTAAAGTTTTACCCTCTAAAAGAGGCCGATAGCCCAAAGCGCAATCCCAATTGGGGTTGGGGGTATTTGGCCAGCAGATAATAGTATTGTCCCGTCAGAGGAGGTAGTAGGTTTTCCAGGATGAAGTAAAAATGAATGTTTTTTATCCTTCCGGCTACGAAGCCGCTGAGAAAGGGCTGCCAACCTTTTTGCTCGTAGCTTTGGTAAAAAGTACCCAAGGCCTGTTGATAGCCTTTTAAACGGTAAGGGCTTAACAGGCTCAATTCGGAGCCTAAAAGAAACTCGAGAGCTCCTCGGAAGAGCAGGCCCCGAAGGTAGAGCCTCTGGCGGCTGTACAAGCCCGGCACGGGTAGTTCATAGCTGCTGCTAAGCCCCAGCAGGGTTTCTTGTTCGTAGTGGAGTATGCCCCATTGCAATCTGCTCTGCAGGCTTACTTGTGCCGTTTGAATGGGCTTGAGCCGTTGTACCGGATAAAAAGAAGTGTCCAGATAGACGAAGTTTTGCAGGCGGGAAAAAGACAACCCCAGTCGGAGCTTTTGGTCGGCTAATTCGGAGGAAAAGCCCAGGAGAAAGAGCTTTTCGTGTTGCAACTTTTGCTCCCAAACGGGCTTTTGGGTAATGAACATGCGCTGGCTGGTCTGTGCGGCCTGCCGCTCCAACCCGATTAGTTTTACTTGCCAGCAAGCCCATCGCAAAGACAAGCTGCCGAAATAGGCGCTCCTTTCGCCTGCTAAGGCGTAAAACCCCTTCCACTCGAACTTGAGTTTTTGACCGGCCCAAAGCCCTTTTGTGGTTGCATACAGCAGGGCCAGACTGGTGTCTTTGGGCTCGATTTGCAGCCGGTTGGCTTCGTAGCGCAGGCCGGCCCGGAAAGCCCGAGAACTGCTGTCCGCAGCTGTGTGATACAGCAAGTCGAGTTCCTGGCTCAAACGCAAATTGCGCAGAAAGAGGCGCATGCCGCGCTCGTTGCTCAGCGAACCGTAAACGCTCTGATTGGGACTCGGGGCATCGTCGTAAAACTTGTACTCAAAACTTTCCACGGCCGAGCGGCTGTTCAGGTACCAACCGTTTGAGAAGGAAGGAGCGGGGCGCAAGGGCTTTCCTCCGGTAGAATCAACCCCTTTAAACAGCTGCAAGTACTGGCTGTAGGTATAACTGTTTTTTGCCAGTCGCGTATTGGCCTGGGGCGTGTTGATTTCCAGCTGTTGAGGGGGAGCTACTACAGTATTGCCGAAAACATCCGTGGCTTCGGCACTGATACCCCCATTGTCTTCTTGTCGGTTTTCGTTGTGAGCAAAATAAGCGAGGCCATAGTAACGGCCACCGGCTTTGTGGTACAACAGTCCGGCAAGCAGGGCGTCGCTAAAAGACTTCAGGTGGGTGAAATAACCGCTGTTGTTGATGCGTCGAAAGCGGACGCCAAAGTGCATGGCATCGCCAAAACTCCGACCAAAATGCAGGCCGATCATAAGGTCTTCTTGGGTGGGCCCTTGTGAAAAGGATGCTTGAGTGAAAGCTCTGTTTCTTCGATAGAAGTACAGGGAATCGGGGTAGAAGTGATAGCTGTCAAAGGCATGCAGCCCGATATTGAGCCCGGCATGGCTCAAGGGGTTTTGCCTTTCGGCAAAGGAGAAAGTGGGTGCAGAGCTGATTGTGCCTGCCGGCGAGCCCAGATTTCCGGTTTGAGCAAGGGGGATGTTTTGTCTGCGGGTAGGGTCGTACTGCATTTCCAGTACGGAAAGTGAACTGTCTTGAACTTGCCTTTCGGATGGCATTTGCCTTTCGGCAAATAAAAAGACGGGCAGGGTATCAAAAGGGGAGTGTTGTAAACTGTCGGTCTTTGTGCTGTCTGAGGGTTCTGTATCGACTTGGACGCGTTGGGCCATGCCCGGGCCGGCAAAAAGACAAGCAGTTGAAATGATCAAAGCGTACCTAAGCCAGTCCGGCTTGGTTGTAAAGCCCTCCCTATACCTGCTTGAGGCAAGGGGCTTGCATGAGATCAAGGACTTCAGCCGCTTCGCAAAAGAGGTAAAGATTTTCATTCTTTTTGCACGTATGACGGCTCAAAGGTAGGGCTAAGTTGATATTTTGTACTGCTTTGCGTTTTGCCGGTTTTCCGTGACGAACCCAAATCGTATGGGGTGAACTGCGGTTTCGCTTGTTTTGTGATAAAAGTTACCAACCGAAGCTTTTTTTAGCTGTTATTTTTGTATCGCTTTTGATGCTTGCAAAGCAGCAAAGACAATGTGAAACGAAACTCAACCTACCTTAACTTGCCATGTGCACAAAATTTTGAAAACCATGAAAGTTGAACAGCTTTATACGGGTTGCTTGGCCGAAGCAGCTTATTACATCGAAAGTAACGGAGAGGCAGCCATTATCGACCCCCTGCGTGAAACAGCTCCTTATCTGGCTATGCTCAAGCAGTCCGGAGCAAAATTGAAATACATTTTTGAAACGCATTTCCACGCCGACTTTGTTTCCGGTCACCTGGATTTGGCCCGTGAAACGGGTGCTACTATTGTCTATGGGCCTAACGCCAATGCCGGCTTTGATTTTTATGAGGCCAAGGATGGTGAAGAGTTCAAAATCGGAGATGTAAGCATCGTCGTTTTGCACACCCCGGGCCATACCATGGAGAGCAGCACCTTCCTGCTGCGCGATGAGCAGGGTAGAGATACGGCCATCTTTACCGGTGATACGCTTTTCCTGGGCGATGTAGGGCGCCCCGACCTGGCGATCAAACAAGGTAAAATCACCAAAGAAGACCTGGCCGGCATGTTGTACGATTCCCTGCGCAACAAAATTATGCCCCTGGCCGATGATGTCATCGTCTATCCCGGGCACGGTGCAGGTTCTGCTTGTGGCAAAAACCTCAGCGAGGAAACCGTAGATACTTTGGGCAATCAAAAGAAGACCAACTATGCCCTCGATCCGAACATGACGAAAGAGGAATTTGTCAAAGAACTTACGGCAGGCCTGATGCCTCCGCCCAAATACTTCCCCAAAAACGCCATGCTCAACAAGAAGGGCTATACCAGCATTGACGATATCCTCAAAAAGGGCATGACTCCTCTGAGCGTATCTGCTTTTGAAGGTGCTATGGAAACGCCGGATGTAGTGGTTATCGATACCCGTACGAAAGCCGGATTTAAAAGCGGCTTTATCCCCGGCTCCGTTTATATCGGCCTGGATGGCAGCTTTGCACCCTGGGCAGGTGCTCTTTTCCCTGACCTGCACAGACCTGTTCTCTTTGTAGCCGATGAAGGTACCGAAGAAGATGTGGTTACGCGCCTGGCGCGGGTGGGCTTTGACAATATCCTCGGTTATCTGGAAGGAGGTTTCCGCTCCTGGAAAGAGGCCGGTAAGGATATCGATACTTTGGAATCCATCATGCCCGAAGAGTTTGCCAAGCGCTTTGAAGCCGGAGAAGTGGAAAACATCCTCGATGTGCGCAAACCGACGGAATACCTGGCCCAGCACATCAAAAATGCCGAGAACTACCCGCTGGATTTCATCTGGGAAAACCTGGATAAGCTGGACAAGAGCAAGAAGTACTACATTCACTGCGCTTCCGGTTATCGCTCCATCATTGCTTCTTCCATCATGAAGGCTCATGGCTATCAGGCTGTGGTGGACATGGCAGAGGGTTGGAAGGGCATTTTGGCTGAAGTAGCCGATCGCGTACCGGTAACGGAATACACCTGTCCGACGACAATTTCGCCCGAAGAATTGGAAGCCTTGGTGGCTTCTGTCAGCTAAATACACGAACCCGGAGGGCTGCCGCAAGGTGGCCCTCTTATTGCCCTGTCTGTAGTGCCGGTTTTGCCGGCCCTTTTTTTTGCCGTATCTTTCCCCGTGTTGAACTCCTGTCAAACTTAGTCTTATGAAGTATTTGAAGAAGAACTTCCTCCTCTTGCTGCTTGCCATAGGTGTTTTTTCTATTTCTGCTTGTGGAGAAGAAAAGCAGATGGAGGGACAAAATGCCGAGCCCACAGCTGCTCCGGCAGAGAAAGAAGCTGCAGAGAATCAAACGGTAGAAAAAAACAGAGCGATCTATACCCCTTCGGATTGGCTGGATGAAGGAGACCAAATCGTCTCTAATACCTTTGCCACGCTGTCTTCTCACCTCAAATCTGCCTTGCAAAGAGGAGGTGTACAGGAAGCCGTGCAATATTGCCACTTGAATGCTTATCCGCTGGTGGATAGCCTTTCCCGAGTGCATAGGGCTTCGATCCGGCGTATTTCTTTGAAGGTGCGCAATCCCGAAGATTTGCCCGATCGCTTTGAGGAACGGGCTTTGAACAGGGCTCAAAAAATGCTGGCCGAGGGCAAAACCATTGAGCCTTGGGTGGAGCACTATCCGGAAGAAACGGCCTATTATGCCCCTATCTATGTTCGGGACCTTTGCTTGAAATGCCACGGAACACCCGGAAAGACGATTTCTTCAGAAGACTATGACCTCATCAAAAAGCTCTATCCGGAAGATGAAGCTATAGGCTATCAAGAAGGAGACTGGAGGGGCCTGTGGAGCATTCGCTTTGTGCGTTAGTGAGCGACCTTTTGGGCTAGTGGCCATAAGGGAATCGCAAAAAAGCTTCGGTCTTCCAAGGGGCGTTTTAGCCGGCTGATTGCCCTGACGGGCATTTTGTAATCCGATTGTCAACCCATCTGGCGAAAGCCTAAAAAACTCAAACCATGGAAAAATCGATTTTTCTTTCTGTCTTATTGATCTTGGCGCTGAGCGCCTGCACGTCTAAAGCTCCTCAAGTCGAGGAAAAAAGCTCGCAGCATGTGTCGGAGGCCCAATCGCGAACCGACAATGCGCCTGAAGCCGCAACGAGCTTTCAAAATGTGGATGTAGAGGGTTTTAAAAAGCTGATGCAGCAAAAAGATGTGGTCGTTTTGGACGTGCGCACACCCCAGGAAGTTGCTCAGGGAGCGATTCAGGGAGCGATGAACATCAACCTCTATGATCCTGATTTTGAAGCCAAACTCGATCAATTGGACAAAGACAAGACCTATTTGGTTTATTGTCGCAGTGGCCATCGCAGCAGCATTGCCGCCGGCAAAATGCTGAAAAAAGGTTTTAGCAAGATTTATAACCTTCAAGGCGGATACAACGCCTGGAGCGCTGCAAACGGGCAGTAAGGCTCTGTGGCATTGGCTGCTGATTGCTTGCAAAAGGAACGATGGAAGGATCCACCGTTCCTTTTTTGTATCTTGCCTTCCGGTAAAACGCAAGCTATGCCTTTGGAGTTGCTTTCAAACAAAGTACAGGTTGAATCCGGCCGGCCGCCTTTGCTCTTTATTCATGGTATGTGGCATGCTGCCTGGATTTGGGAATCTCGTTTTTTTTCGCTTTTTGCAGAGCGGGGCTATCGCACCTATGCGCTGAGTCTTCCACATCATGGAAAAAGCAGTGGGCCGAAGTCTTTAAACAGGCTGCGCATACGGGACTATGTGAACTGCTTGCGTCAGATCATAGAGGCTCTACACGAAGAGCCGGTCCTGGTGGGGCATTCCATGGGAGGTTTTGTCGTGCAAAAATATTTGGAAAAGTATCGGGCCCCGGCGGCAGTGCTCTTGGCCTCAGTACCGCCTTTCGGCTTGCTGAAGGCTACCTGGCGTTATGTCAAAAAATTCCCTTTGGCCTTTTTGAAAGCCAATCTCAGCTTAAACCTGGCCCATGTGGTCAATACCCTGCCTCGATATCGATATTTGTTTTCGTCTCCGGGCTTTTCCGAAGCCGATTTGTTGGCTTATATGCAAAAAGCTCAAAGTGAGTCTTTTTTAGCCTATGTGGATATGCTGGGTCTGGATTTGGCGAAAGCCCGAAAAACCGACACCCCTCTTTTGGTGATTGGCGGAGCCGAAGACCGAGCTGTTTCCGTTGAAGAAGTGCGTAAAACGGCTGAACGATATGGCGTAGAGCCTGTCATTTTTCCCCAAATGGGGCACAACCTGATGCTCGAACCTCAAAGTGAAAAGGTGGTTGAACTCATGAGTGCCTGGCTTGAGGAACTATAGAGGCAAAGAGGAGGGATAAAGCCCGTCAGAGCCTTTGTTTCCGACGGGCTTATCAGAAGCTATCCGTTGATTTTTATGGGCTGTTCGCTAGACATTTCTTCACCCAGCTTTTGCGAAGCGGCAAAGGAAGTAATCATTTGCGAAAGCATGTCCGAAGCTGCCGAAGGCGAGTTGGGCATGAGGATGAGATTGGAAGCCGTGCGCTCTCCTATAGCTTGCAGGGTGTCGTAGTGCTGGGTAACCAGGATAAGCGAAGAGGCCTCAATGGAGTTGATGCCCACCCTGTTGAGCACATCTACGGACTCTTCCAGGCCTTTGGCTATCTCTCGTCTTTGATCGGCAATGCCCTGGCCCTGAAGGCGCTTGCTTTCCGCCTCGGCTTTGGCCCGGGCTACAATGCGAATGCGCTCGGCTTCGGCCTCGTACTCAGCTGCTACTTTCTGGCGTTCGGCTGCGTTGATGTGGTTCATGGCGGCTTTGACCTTGGCATCCGGGTCGATATCCGTAACCAATGCCTTGATGATGCCGTAGCCATAGGTGTTCATGGCTTCTTCCAGCTCGTGCTTGATGGCTATGGCGATGTCGTCTTTGCGAACAAAGACATCGTCCAGCTTCATCTTGGGCACCTCGGCACGCACTACGTCAAACACGTAAGCATTGATCTGTTCGTAGGGGTTTTGCAGCTTGTAGAAAGCTTCGTAGGCCTTTTCCGGCAAAATCAAAAACTGTACGGAAACCTTTAAATGCACAAAGACGTCGTCTAAAGTCTTGGTTTCGACTATGACGTCCAGTTGCTGGATTTTCATGCTCAAACGACCGGCAATGCGGTCGATAAGGGGGATTTTGAATTGCAAACCCGGTCGTCGAATGCTTTCAAAGCGCCCCAGGCGCTCTATAATGGCTACCGTTTGTTGCTTGACGGTGAAAATGCCCGAGAAGAGAATGAGAAAAGTGACAATCAGTAAAATGAGAAGTCCGGTTGGCATAGAACTTTGTCTTTTGGTGATGGATTGTAAAAGTAGTCTTTTTTTTCCATATAAATGCTTTGGCTTGCAGATTTTTCTCAAAAAATCGCCCAAGGAGGCTTTTTTCTCGACCAACAAAAAAAACGAACGAACGTTCGCTTTTTTCAAAAAAGCGCGTATCTTTGCAGAGACAAGAGTTGGAGGGACAAAGGGTAGAGGTTTTTATTTCAGAGTACAAACTTTAGATGATGGACGACAAGGCATTGGAACGCAGGTTTCTCGAAAAGATTGATCGGGAGATCAAGATTGAGCCCAAGGACTGGATGCCGGAGGAGTATCGTCGGACCTTGATTCGGCAAATTTCTCAACATGCGCATTCTGAAGTCGTGGGCATGTTGCCGGAGGGCAACTGGATTTTGCGTGCTCCGACTCTGAGGCGCAAGTTGATTTTGCTGGCTAAGGTGCAGGACGAGGCAGGACATGGTTTGTACTTGTACAGTGCGGCGGAGACTTTAGGCATCAGCAGGGAGGAGATGGTCG
>JALSKB010000208.1 GCA_026989035.1 Saprospiraceae bacterium
CCTCTCCAGCGATCCCCTCATAGGAGTGTTCCGCGCCTATGCCAGCGTGCGCAATGAAGTAACGGACTCTTCAATCACACAATTCCTCTACGAGATGAATCGCCTGCGCACGGAAAAAGTCGGGGAAGAAGAATTGCGCCTCGTCAAAAATTATCTGGCAGGAAGCTTCGGCCGCTCCCTGGAGCGTCCTCAAACCATTGCGCGATTTGCGCTCAATATTGCGCGTTTCCAGCTTCCGCAAAACTATTACGAGACCTACCTGGAACGCTTAGAAGCCGTTACAGCTGAAGACGTCATGGCTATGGCCCAAAAATATCTCCATCCCGATGCAGCCTACCTGCTCGTCGTAGGCAACAAAGGCGAAGTAGCTGACAAGCTCTCTGCCTTCGACGCCGACGGACAAATTGAATTCTACGATGCCTTCGGCAACCCCGTTCGAGCTTCTGCCGGAAAAGTGCCCGAAGGTATGACGGCCAAACAGGTTATCCTCAATTACATCAAAGTAGTTGGAGGTAAAGAAAAACTGGAAAGCCTCAAAACCTTGGACATGAACATAAACACCAACATGGGTGGCATGTCTATCGAAATGCGCAAAGTAGTAGCCCTACCCGACAAGTACTATTTCGAAGTCTCAAGCGGAGGCCAAACCATGCAGCAACAAATAGTCAACGGCGACCAGGGCATGATGAAAAACGGCATGGGAGCAGTACAGCCCATAGAAGGCGAAGAGCTCAAAGATTTGAAAAAAGAAATCTACATTTCCGAAGAGTTGAACTTCCTGCAAGAAGGATACCAACTTTCTCTGGACGGGCTGGAAATGATCGATGGCAAACCGGCCTATCAAGTCAGTGTTACTGAGCCTGATGGCAAAAAATTCATCGTCTATTACGACCAAACCTCCGGCTTGAAACTGCGCAAGGTCAACTTCCAAAATGTCGGTACCGGAGAACCCGTACCTATCGTTGAAAACTACAGCGATTATCGGGAAACTAAGCAGGGCGTCAAAATGCCTTTCCAAATAGAGGTTTCCGGCATGGGGCCACAACCCATGCAACTCAAAATACTCAACATCAGCTTGAACGGGAAACCGGACGAAACCCTCTTTCAAGTAAAATAAACCACCCAGCATGGGGCAGAGATCTGCTCTCTGCCCCATCGTTCTTTCCCATGCGCACTATTTTCCCCTTTTGGCTTGCCTTCCTTTGGTACATCCCCTTGCAAGCTCAAGCTCTTCTCGAAGGGCAAATCGTTGACCACGCCACAGGCGAAGCCCTTCCCTTCGTATCCATCTATGTCAGGCAACACAACGAACTGGGTGCCGTAAGCAACTTGGAGGGATACTACCAATTGCAGCTACCTTCAACAAAAGACTCCCTGGAAGTGGTTTTCAGTTATGTGGGCTACCAAACCGCTACTATCCAAATCTTGCCAAAAGGCACAGCAAGCATTAGGCAAGATATTGAGCTGAAACAAGTAGCCCTGCCCTTGCAGGAAGTAGAAGTTCATGCCAATGCCGAAGACCCCGCCTATGCCATCATGCGCAAAGTCATCGCCCGACGCAAAGAAGTCAAAAACAGCCGCCCTGCCCACCGCAGCAAAGTTTATGTAAAAGGCTTGATACGCCTGCTGGAAACCCCCGAGCAAATCTTTGGAGAAGAAATCGGCGACCTGGGTGGCATCCTCGACACCACCGGCCAAGGCGTGCTTTACTTCTCCGAATCGCTCTCCAAATTGTATTTTCTCCCCCCCGATGAATTTCACGAGCAAATCCTGGCCTCCAAAGTCAGCGGTAGCGATGAATTCGGATTCAACAGTTCTTTGAACGCCAACTTAGATCTGTACGAAAACACCCTGCCCTTCCAGCGCCCCATCGTCTCTCCCTTGGCAGACCAGGCTTTCCGCTTTTATCGCTATCAGCTACAGGGCAGTTATTTCGACGAAGCAGGTCGGGAAATCAATCGAATAAGCTGCCGACCACGCACCAAAGACGGCCCTGCTTTCCAAGGTACCCTTTACGTACTCGAAGACGCCTGGCTCCTCACGGCAGCCGAACTCTCTATCTCGGGAGCCTCGCTCAACGAGCCTGCCTTGGACAGTCTCACCTGGCAATTCAACTGGGCGCCCTTTCAGGTGCAAAATCGAGCCTGCTGGTTGCCCCTTACGCAAAACCTGCGCTTCACCGGACAACTCATGGGATTTGTCTTTGGCGGATATTTCATCAACAGATATGGTGAATACGCCTTCCCCCCCAAAGAAAAACTCGAAAACAACATTAATAAAAAAGAATTGTTCACCGTTCTTCCCGATGCTTTGGAAAAGGGAAAAACAGCTTTCGACAGCCTGCGCCCCCTACCCTTGACCGAAGAAGAAGCCCTCGACTACCGAAGAAAAGACAGCCTCCGCGCTATTTGGGAAAGCCCTGCTTACCTGGACTCCCTCGACAGAGAAGCCAACCGATTAACACCCCATGTACTCTTGCTCGGCTACACCCATCGAAACAGCAGAAAATGGAGAAGCTGGGGCTTGTTCTCCCCTCTGCAAAAGACGGGTTTTAATGCCGTTCAAGGAGTCTTTTACGAATTTGGCGGATTCTTTAAACAAGCATACGACAAGAAAGGCTATCGCTATCTGCATTTGGAAGCAAATCTCAACTGGGGACACGAAGAACACCTGTTTAGACCACGTAGCTCCCTACGCTTTCATTTCAATGAACTCAACCGAGCCGAGATACGACTCGACCTCGGCACCAAGCTGCAATCACTCAATGAGTTGCCCGTCCCCACAGCGGGGCAAAACGAATTGGCCTCGCTGTACAACAAAAACAACCTGCTCCGCCTGTACGAAAAAACGGAAATAACCGGCTCTTGGCAACAGGAACTGTGGAACGGCTTTTGGATAAAAACCGACTTATCTGTTTTGTTTCGCAAAGCCCTGCAAAACCACAGCAACTACAGCATCTTAAACAGAGACAAAGCGTATTTCACCAACCACCCCGACGGCCGTTCGCCCGCCACGGAAGTTTTTCCCAACCATCGGGGAGCTGTCATCAAATTTGTATTGCGCTGGCAACCCGGCCAACGCTACATGCTTCTGCCCCGTCGAAAAATTCTCTTGGACAACAAACTGCCCTCCCTGACTTTAGCCGGCCGATGGGCGCCCCCCGTAAAATCAGCTATTTTGCCTTTCGGCAAATGGGTGGACGCAAACACTCCACCAACAAGCTACCTTCACCTCAAACTGCAAATCAGGCAAAGGAAGCTGGCTTTAGGGCCTTTCGGACAATCGGAATACTTCTTTGAGGCGGGCTTTTTCCCCCTGGCTCAAACGCTCTACTTCCCCGATTTAAAACACTTTTGGGGTAACCGCATTTGGCTCGCAGGGCGCCAAGAATACCTCTATAAGCAATTTTTACGCCTCCCCTATTTCGCTTACAGCACCCGACGACCTTATGTAGAATGGCACGGGCAACATCACTTTAGTGGCTACATCACCGACCACATCCCCTTGATCAAAAAATGGGACATTGCCACCGTATTTTCCGCCCGGGCTTTAGCTGTACAAGGACGCGTTCCCTATGCAGAATTGGCTCTGGGCTGGGAAAACCTCGGATTCAGCGCCTTTCGCTTCTGGCGCATCGATGTGGTCGCGGGCTTTAGTCGCCTGCAAAAACCCGACTGGGGATTGTTTCTAAGCACCAGCCTGAGCTTGTAAAAAACACAGGCGGAGAGGTGCTACATCACAGCTCACAAGCAAAACCATATCATCAAAAATGCCTATCTTGTGCCCAAAGGGAAGGCTTCACACACAACAAACTACACAGACACTCTTCCCTGATTTTCAAAATTCGACCTTTTAACCAACACAAAAAACGATATGGGACTTTTTTCATTTTTGCGCAATGCCGGCGCCAAACTCTTCAACCGCAAAAAAGAATCGGCACCTACTCCGGAAGATCAGGAGAAAATCCGCAGAGAGCAAATCGATGCGCTGTACAAGGCTGTGAACGATCTGGGCTTTGAGGTGGAAAACCTGTACATTGACCTGAATGACGAAACCGTCGTTGTCGAAGGCACTTGTAAATCTCAAGCCGACAAAGAAAAAATTGTTCTGGCTTTGGGCAATGTCGAGGGCATTGCTTACGTGGACGATCGCATGCAGGTGGTAGAACCTGCACCGGAAGCAGTTTTTTACGAGGTTGTCAAAGGCGATACCCTTTCCAAGATCGCCAAAGAACACTACGGCGACCCGATGAAGTACCCCATCATCTTTGCCGCTAACCGCCCCATGTTAACCCACCCAGACAAGATTTATCCGGGGCAGGTACTTCGCATTCCCAATCTCGAAGCCGTGGAAAGTGAAATGCGCTACTACGAAGTGCAAAAGGGCGACACCCTATCTAAAATTGCCAAAGCCTTTTACGGCGACCCGATGAAATACACCATCATTTTTGAAGCCAACCAGCCTCTGTTGAGCAATCCCGATGTGATCCACCCGGGACAGGTCTTGGTCATTCCGCCTACGGAGATGGCTTAAAAGTCTTGAAGAAAACCAAAGCCCCTGCAGGCACTTGCTTGCAGGGGCTTTTTTATGCGCGCGAAGCCAGACATGCTTGGTCGGCCTCACGAGATCAAACATCACTTACTTGGGTTCCCTTCCGCCTTTCAGGTGATCCTGATAAGCTTCCAGTTCTTCCCACTTGCCTTCGGCGGCCAAAGCGGCCTGTTTAGACCAGGTTGCCGGATCGTGCATGCGATAACGCGGGCCGGCCTCGTCCAGAATTTTTTGAACGTCTTCCAGTTTGGCTTCCGCCAAATCCTTCCAGGTCTTGATACCGGCGGCGTGCAAAAGACCTTCGATCTTCGGGCCTATACCCTCGACCATTTTCAGGTCATCCACCTTAATTTTTTTGCCGGAAGGCAAGGTAACTTTTTCCGCTGCTGCCTTTTTCGGTTTAGGAGCTTCTTTCTCAGCAGCTTCTTCTTTAGGCGTTTCGGCCTTTTGAGGCGCTTTCTCTTGCACCGGAGCCTTAGCCGCTACGGGTTCCGTTTTGGGCTTCGGTTTGGGCTTAGCTGCAGGTTTAGGTGCCGGAGCAGCTTCTTTGGCCGGTGTCGCCAAAACTTCTTCGAAAGCCATAACATGCACAAAAGTGCGATCGCGACGGCCTTTCTTAAACATCACGACGCCATCAACAGCAGCATGCAGGGTATAATCTTTGCCCATATAGACATTGCGGCCCGGGTGGAATTTAGTTCCGCGCTGGCGGATGATGATGTTGCCGGCACGGCAAGCCTGGCCGCCAAAGAGCTTGACACCCAGTCGTTTACTGTGGCTGTCGCGTCCGTTATCGGTACTACCTACACCTTTCTTATGTGCCATGGTTAAATTTCTTTTTGCGGTTTGGAAAAAACTCAGGCTTTGATGCCCTCTACTTTAATTTTGCTGAAGTGCTGACGATGGCCCTTTTTGACTTTATAGCCCTTACGGCGCTTCTTTTTGAAGACGATGACCTTATCTCCTTTGACATGAGCCAGCACGGTGGCTTCCACCTGAGCGTTCAGCTTCGGCTTGCCGATTTGAACGGCACCGTCCTTTTCGATGAGGAGCACCTCGTCGAAAGTTACGCGCGCACCTTCTTCGGCTTCTAACCGGTGGACGAAGAGCTCCTGCCCTTCCTCAACTTTGAACTGCTGACCGGCTATGGTTACGATTGCGAACATGGACTTTCCTTTGTTGGTTAAGAAATTGGCCGCAAAGGTAATGACTCTTTTTCATTTCTGCAAGCTTTCGAGCAAAAAACAAAGGGGGAGCTAAGCTCCCCCTTCTGTCTTTAACCACCTGTTTCAGACACAGGCCTTGGGAATTGCACCCAGATGTCGTCGTCGGGGCGATCTATGGGCAGTTCGTCCAGGCGATCATACCTGCGCATGTCTATCCAGCGATGGCCTTCGGCAAAGAGCGACAGCCTGCGCTGATTAAGCACTTCGTCGAGCAAAGCCTCATCCGTCATATCCCCTGCATAGGGATCCAGGCCATGGCCCGTACGGATGACGTCAATGGCTGCCACAGCAGCGCTGTTGTCGATGCCGATTTGCGCCTCTGCAGCCAGCAGAATGAGCTCTTCGTTGCGGATGAAGTAAATCGGTGATTCCAAGCTGTTGTACACCACCACATCGTAATTTCCAGCCAAGTCATCCAAGGCCAAGGTGTCGGAACGCATAGCGATTTTGCTGTTGCGATCGTCGTTGGGATTAGCCTGGACGGCTTCTACAAAAGTAGGATGTGCGATGATGCCTTCCGATTGACCCGGCACGCGGAACAGCGGATTGGTCAATTCACCACCTGCCGTAGAGAACGGGCGGTACGGCCCCATATAGAAATCGCCGCTCATATCCATGAAGGAGTCGCCCAAATCCTTATTGACCTCGGCTTTGTCGTTCTGGTACATAGCTATACGAGCAGCCAGGGCGCGGTTGAACTGCTTGAAGGTAGCCGGAGAATCAAAACCGGCAAAACCTTCCGAAAGCGAAAAGACAAATTCACTTCCGGCAGCATCCAGGTCATCGGCAGCCTCGTCCAGCAGCGCTTTGATACCTGCCAGAGCTTCGTCGTAGCTGACGAAAGGCCCCAGATTATCCGGGTCCGACACATCCAGGCGAATGCCGTTTTGATATTGCAGATTCAACGCCAGATGCAGCTCATAAGCCTGCATGGTTTTGGCAAAGCCTATGTACCCCTTGCGATCGGCATCGCTGAGCGCTGCCGTGGTATTGGTTACAGCCTCAATCAGAATGTTGGCGTTCTTTACCGTGCGATAACGGCCGGCATAAGGACGCGTGCCGTAAAATCCGGCATTGTCCAAGACCGAAGAGCCTTTGCCGAGCAATTCTCCCGTATAACGCGGGTCGGAACCGGTAAAATACCAGTACTCGCGGCCAACGATGGAAACCACATCGTAGTAAAAGCCGATTTCCTGACGAAGTAGAGATTCGGTGCCCGTAACCAGGTTTTGAAGCTCTCCAATGGTAGCGTCCTGGAGAATAGGATCCAAACTAGGCCCGTTGGGATCGGGAATTTCCTCCAGCTTACAGGCTGAAACGGCAAAAAGTGCCACGCAACAGCCCAAGAGGAGCAATTTGAAAGATTTTATCATGATGAGTTTGATTTCAGGTTAAACAATTAGGTTGTTGGGTCAAATGAACTTAGAAGTCCACGGACAAGTGAAAATCCCAGCGCTTAGAGGAGGGGAAAGGCAAGACTTCCACCCCGCGCGACAAACCGTTGGAACCAAAGTTGGAAACCTCCGGATCGTAGCTGTTGTAATCGAAGATCTTAATCAGGTTGTTGCCCGAAATACCAACTGTCACACGTGCAACGCCTCCAAAGAGATTTTTCGGCAGGGCATAGTACAAACCTATTTCACGCAGGGCCAGATAACTGGCATCTTCAATATAGGGTTGGGTATTCACACCCAACAAGCTAAGGCGATAAGGGCCGTTAGGCAAATTTCCACCCGGATTCAAGGTCTCATCATCAAAATCGTGCGTCGTCTCGTTCAAATCGAACAAGAGCGTGGACAAGTTGATGTTGTAGCCGCCTTTCTTCCAGTGCAAAAGGAAGGTGAAAG
>JALSKB010000209.1 GCA_026989035.1 Saprospiraceae bacterium
CGAACAGCTCCAGTACCTCGCCCGCGCAAATCGCGCCGCCCGTCTCCGCCTGGCAGACCGGCAAGGCGTTCACCTCCGCCGTTACCGTGCAACTGCTCACACAGCCGTTGGCATCCGTAACCTCCACCGTGAATACCTCACCATCCGACACACCCGTGGCCGTCGGATTCTGCGCCGTGGGATCGCTCAGCACCGCTGCGCCGTCGCTGCTCCACTGCCAGCTCACCCCTTCGCCCCCCGTCTCGAACAGCTCCAGCACCTCACCCGCGCAAATCGCACCGCCCGTCTCCGCCTGGCAGACCGGCAGGGCGTTCACCTCCGCTACCACCTCACAGGTCTCCGTCAGGCCATTTGCATTGGTGATGCTTACCGTAAAGACTTCTCCATCAGAAACGTTGAAAGCCACCGGATTTTGAGCCGTCGGGTCATCGAAAGTCGCTGCGCCATCGCTGCTCCAAGACCAACTCACCGCATCGCCGCCCGTCTCGAACAGCTCCAACACCTCACCGGCACATATCGCACCGCCCGTACTCGCAGAACAAACAATCTCACAACTCACCGGCCCCACTTCAATCGAAGCCCCACAATCCGGTAAATCCACATCCATCACCGTAAGGGTGTACACCGTGCTGCCATCACCTGCAAAAGGCCCCAGCTCCACCGGCAAATCCGCATAGGAAAACACCCCAAGGCTGTTGTCGTCCTGGTCCTTTACCTCAAATGCTCCCGTGGTATTGCTGTGCACAAAGTCCAAATCCACCACAAAAAGACCATCCGTGCAAGCTCCCACATTTGCCGAAAGGCTGTCTATCGAACAGCTGCAATTGTAGTTCAGCGTAATCTCCTCGCTGGCACAGCTGATCTTGCTGGTTTGAACCAAATTCACCGTAACGCTGCCCGAATCTCCCGGATTCACAACGGGTATATCCCCCACCAAGACCAGGTAATCCGAACAGACAGAATCCAACAGTACATTTACATAACAAGGCTCTTCCACTACGGTATAAAAGGGCGTCAAATCGGAAGCTACCACCGTAACCTGCAGCGAATCGCTGTACGTCTGGCTGGTATCCGTGTAGCAAATGGCAGAAAAGTAAAAAGTGTGTTCCGAGGGGGCGCAGTTGTCGTTTTCCAGGATCAGGCCCGAGGGGTTAACGGGATTACCCGAGGCATCCGTCCAGCTGACAAGCAGGGAATCGTTGCCGCCCGAGGTTTCGTAGTTCAGGTCAAAGCTCTCACCACTGCAGACGGAGAAATCCGTCAGGTTTATCGCCGTGGGGCAAGCAGACGTTTCACAGCCTTTGAAGACAAAGACATCGCCGCCCAGACCTTTAACATCCCAGTTAGCTCCTCCCGGGATATAGCCTATGAGGCCGGCCGGAGAAGCCGGATCAAAAGGCGCTCCAAAAGTTAGGGCAGGAACGGTTTGGATGCCATGGGGCCCATCTTCCGAAAGCATATCGGCACTGGAGAAGATATACTCCGTACCGCCATTCGGGTTTTCAAAAACAGATACCCCGCCATAGGCATTTTCGTCGCTGATAGCACCGTTAGCGGTGTACACATGGCCCAGCAAGTCGTCGTAAAGACCTCCGGCATCTTCAGCCAGAACAATGGCCGAACCATTGTGGTTGTAGGAAGTAAAGATACTGGATTCACATCCTCTGCGCACACCCACCAGTAAGTTTCCCGCGGGATCAAATTCCAAATCCGAGAAAGCAAAAACATCTGTCGATACGGCCGGATAGTAACCAGAAATTGGAACAAAGACGTGATGCAGCGTTTCCGTTCCCACGTAATTGTCCCAATTGGCTCCTGTAGGCAAGTTGCTGTTATCTATACTACCTACAAAGCTGCCATCGGGATTAATAGCCATGGAATAGAGGGCCGGCATAAAATCCAAATCGTAGTCTCCATTTGCATCAAACATGACCTCACCGGCCGTACCAAAAAACAGTTGAGTGCCGTCATTGGAAACATCCATGCCATAGACAATTTCCCGCAACATGTCCGGAGGGCCTGGTGCTCCCGAATCGTATAGAAACGGATCATAGGAATCCAGGATGTTGCCGTTCATGTCCAGGCGATAGATACGGCCGTCTTCAAAATTAGACACGTAAAAGACCTGAGCATCGGGATGATAGACCAGGTTGCCCAAAGCCGGCCCAGTATGCCGATAGGTTTCGCCGAAACCCTCACAAGTGATTTGGGTAAAAACAAAATCCTGCTGAGGCAGAACGGCAAAGACCTCGGCCTGGCCAGTTGTGCCATCAATTTTATAGATCGTTCCGGCAGCATTGAGGTCTTCGGCTCCTCCTCCGATTTCTCCGTAGCGAATCAGGGAGTTGTACAGGTAAAAATAAGTGGAGTAATTGGCACTGGCTGCCACATAGATATTCCCCTCAGCATCCATGGTGATGCCAAAGACGTTTCCAATGGAATCTATGCGCCAACTCGGATGGTGATACATGGCCTGTTGAGCCGTTACATCCACGCGACCCGCTGCCGGTAAGGCGCCATTTAAGTCTATCAAACCGAAAGTATAGCGGTCAGCGGGTAACAATTCATCCGTAGTACCACAAGTTACTGCAACTATACCGGTGGTAACGATGCTGCCACAATCGGGATCGGGATCCCAAGGTAAATCAGCCGGCTGAGACAACAAAGAAGAAGAAAAAAGCAGAATCAGGAAGAAAGAGAGTTTTCTCGAACAGAAAAAAGAAGAAAAGTTCATTTTCAGGGTGTTTGGGGTTCAAAAAAACAGAGTGAAACAAAAAAATTAAAGCACAATAGTCATATAGACAAAACTCATCGCAAGAAAAGGCACCTGAAGTTTATCATGTGGTTTCCATGGCCATCCATTGAGGTGCCAAAACACTTTGACAACTCAAAGCTAAAGAACTCACCAAGCAGGCTTGCAAGCCATAGATACATGGATTCAGAAAAACACAAAAACTTTTTTTAGCGATTTACTCATTTGGCGACAAAAAAAGCGATTGCTGCAGCAAGGGCCAACCCCAAAAGCCTCGGGGAAAAGCTTGATCAAGCCGGACAAAACCCGTACCTTTGCCTGCATGCGACTACGGATACTCATTTTATTTTCTCTAATGGTCGGCACAGGCCTCGCCACACTTTTTGCCCAGGAAATACGGACCAATGAAAAAGGCGAAAAAATCATCGTCTATCCCGACGGTAGTTGGAGATATTTCGATGAAGCTACCCAAGATCCCTTCGGTCAAAAACAAGGCGAACCTCATGGTGAATTGATTCCCACCGATCCCGAAGAGCGCAAAAAGTACGAAGACCGCAAAAATCAGGAACGGGCCATTTGGATAGCCGATCGAGCAACTGCCCGAGCTCATCAACTTCAGCAGCAATACCGTCTGGCACGTCAACGGCATCTCGCCCTGGAACAAGAGTTGCAAAACATGAAAAAACTCGATCAGGTTACCGATAAAAAAGCACGCCAACAGACTGAAAAGCAGCTCAAAGAAGCAAAAAAAGCCGAGAAAACAGCTTTCAAAAACTGGCAAAAAGCTTTGAAGTTTGCCCATCGTGCCGAGCAAATGATTGATGCTCCCTACAAAAAGAAGAAAAAATGGCTGGCACAAATAGATGAAGAAAAATATGCTCCAACGGATTCTCCTAAGCCACAATTCACTCAACTGGATTTTGGACCAGCTGAAAAATACGCTGTTTACGATCCGTTCCAAGACCCCCTGCTTCACCCCCCGCCCTATCTCTGCCAAATCGTTCGGGATGAAACGGACGACTTCACCGGCAAAAGGCGTCGAGACATGCGCAATGAAGAGCTCTTTTCCTTTACACCTGCCCCTCTACGACCTTACATGAAAGGTCGAACCTTCATTCGCTGCTCGGCTTCCATTAGCGATGTATCCGGGGGCTTAGCTTATCTGACGCTGAATTTTCACATTGCCTCCCCCAATGCCCACAAGTCTTTTGGCGGCATCCCCCGAGGCAACTTCATTCTCTTGCAAACTCTGGATGGCACGCAAGTGCGCCTTCGCAACACCGTCAGTGATCCTGGCACATACACAGCCTCCGACGGCAGCTACACCTTCAGAGCTCAATGTACCCTCAGTGCCGGTCAGCAAGCCCTGCTTAAAAAATCCGAAATAGACCGCATGCGCGTCTTTTGGCAAGCCGGTTATGAAGATTACGAAATCTTTCGCGTAGATTTTTTCAGAAATCAACTCAACTGCCTCTACCCATGAACAAAAAAGAACAACCTACCTCCGTACAAATGCTGGGCCTGGAGCTTCCCACCGACCCGCGCTGGGTTAACCTGGCAGAAAAAGAATTGGAAGAAGTACTGACTGACCACGCCTTTTGCGAACAAAAAGCCGCTACTTATTGCATTTCTCTCATTCAACGCTATCCGGATAAAGAAGAGTTGGTCAAAGAATTAGCGCCCATCGTTACCGAAGAATGGGGGCACTTTCGCCAGGTTCTGCGCGAAATGGAAAAGCGCAACATCAAGCTCGGAAGACAGAGAAAGGACGAATACGTCAATGGGCTCAAAGCTTTTGCCCGAAAGGGCTTGGGGCGAGAAGAAAAACTCCTGGACGAACTGCTGACCTGTGCCTTAATCGAGGCTCGCTCCTGTGAACGATTTCGCTTGCTGTCTCTCTATCTTTCCGAAAAAGATTTACGCGAGTTCTACCATCAATTCATGGTTTCCGAAGCCGGGCACTACCGCCTCTTTCTGGATTTGGCTCGAAAATACTTTCCCGGTGAAAAGGTGGACAAACGCTGGAAAGAGTATCTCCAATACGAGGCTAAACTCATGCAACAGCTGGCCTTACGAGGAGACCGCGTACACTAAGGCCCGCTCAATAGCAGCGTAGAGAGCTACCTCAAATGCAAATAAAAGCAACAAAAGATAACTTGCTCACAGTTAATGATTTACATATATTCTTTCACACTGAAACAGAAAGGGTTGAAGCTGTGTCAGGTCTCTCTTTCGAGCTAAAACGCGGAGAAACCCTCGCTCTGGTGGGAGAATCCGGATCGGGCAAGTCCAGCACGGCATTAAGCCTCTTGGGCTTTCGCCAAACGGAAGCCGGCCAGGAAGTAAAAGGCAGCATCCTTTTTCAAAACAAAGCAGGTGATGTACTGCCCCTGCATCAATTGGATGCCAAAGCCTGGCAGTTGTTACGGGGGCGTGAAATCTCCATGATTTTTCAAAATCCCGCCCGAGCATTGAACCCTCTTTTGCGTTGTGGTGATCAATTGGCAGAAACCCTGCAACAACTGGAAGGCCTGAAAGGCCCTGCGCTAAAAAAGCGCATGCAAGAGTTATTGGCCCAAGTACAGCTATCCGACCTGGACCGGCTATGGGCAGCCTTCCCTCATCAACTCTCCGGCGGACAACAACAACGACTTATGCTGGCCTTGGCCCTGGCTGGTCGGCCTTCCCTCTTGCTGGCCGACGAACCGACCAGCTCTTTAGACAAAGCCGTGGAAAAAGAAATCATCGGTTTGCTCAAAAAACTGCAAAATGAACTCGGTTTGTCTTTGCTGTTTATCACCCACGACCTGAGTTTAGTTCAACAACTCGCCGACTACACCTTAGTTTTACAGCAAGGGCAGTGCGCAGAATACGGCCCCACGGCTTCTCTCTTTGCTCGCCCTACCAGTTCCTACACCGCTCAACTTCTCCTCGGACGCCCGCCCCGAGACATTCGACTCCACCGCTTACCGGAAGAAAACGACATCCTCTCTATCTTTGAAAAGCACGGCGGAACATGGCCCGAAGAAGGCAGCAAACAGCTATATGCCCGCTTAAAGCTTTCGCCAAATACCTCCCCTGCAGCAGAGCGGGAAACCAGCTTCCTCATAAAAGACCTGAGCATAGCCTACGGACGTGGAAAAGAGAAAAAAACCATCCTGCAAAATATCTGTTTTTCAATAAAATCGGGAACGACCCTCGGCCTGACCGGCCCCTCGGGCAGTGGTAAAAGCAGCATTGCACGCGCCTTACTGCGACTTATTCCTGCAGAAAGTGGAAGTTTCCTGCACGGAAAAACCGACCTTTTCTCCCTACCTCCCGACATTTGGCGAAAGCAATGTAGAAAATACCAAATGATTTTTCAGGATCCTTACAGTTCGCTCAATCCCCGGCATCGCATAGAGCGAGTTCTCACAGAACCCTTGCTCTTTGCCGGGTTGGCAAAAACTCGAGAAGAAGCCGTACGACAAGCCGTCAAAATGCTCGAGAAAGTGGGCTTGGAAGAAAAACACCTGAGGCGCCTGCCTCATCAATTTTCCGGCGGGCAGAGGCAACGCATTGCTCTGGCCAGAGCCTTGCTGATGCGACCCGAATTGCTCATCTGCGACGAATGCGTCTCCGCTTTGGATACCATGGCACAAGCCCGGGTTTTAAATCTCCTCAAGGAGCTGCAAGAAGAATACGGCTTTGCCGGCCTATTCATCTCTCACGACGAAGAGGTAGTGCACTTTATGGCAGATGAAATTTTTCAGCTGTTCCCGACCTAAAAGCAAAAAGGTTTGGGTGACCAAGCCACCCAAACCTTTTCCTTTCGGTAATCGACTATATTGATCTTACTGAACAATCAGCTTACGCGTCAGAGAACCGTCTTCAGTAACCAGCTTCAGGCTGTAAGTACCCGATTGCAGCTTAGTCAAATCTAACGACAACTCCCCTGTTTGCTGTAAAGCCGTCAAGTGACGCAGTACCAACCGACCGTTCAGATCAAAGATCTGTACTTCAGCTTTTTCGTAAGCCCTGTCCAAGTCGAATTGCAAGTTGACGTATTCCCTTGCAGGATTAGGCGACAAGGCCAGCGTATTGCTCGCGGGCAACTCTTTCGTATCCGTTGAAAAGCTGACATGCATCTGCACGGAAGGAACGATATCCAAGCCAAAACCGGCACTGCTGTAGTCCTCTACAGTCAGGTCTCCATTGATGCCCAGCATACCGGCATAACGCGGCATATTCAGGGTATCCGTAACAAAGGCCATGGCGTTGTAGTCGTAAGCCTCGCTGGCTCCCATGTTGAAGTCCACCTCATCTTCAGTTACGTACTCCAACATCAAAATGTAATGCGTGTTGGAGTCAAAGAAATAAGTTCCGCCGGCAGGGAAAGCTTCCATGTTGACCACGATTTCATCTGTGGGCTCTTCCGTACCTGTAATGGTGTAAAAGCCCAAAGCTTCACGAGTACGCTCATCAGGCTGAGCTATAGCATCGCCATCGTCTTCCCAGCGATAAAGGGCAAGTGTGAGGTTGCGGCCGGCTACTTCATCGGCATTGCGGATGTAAAAAGAACCTGACATGAGCGCCATGGCATTACCCGAAGCATCAGTATTTTCCTTGATGTAAAAGGCATTGCCGTAGGCCCAGGAATGAGGCTCACCTGCTCCTTCCCAATTACCGGCCGCCGGGAAAACGCCACGCGTAGGACCTGTCTCTTTGGCAAAAGTGCCCTCCGTAACCATGAAGTTAAACGCAATGGTGTTGTCCGTTTCATCGAAGTCCTGGTTGGGCGAAGAAATGGTATAAACGCCGGTGTACATGCCC
>JALSKB010000210.1 GCA_026989035.1 Saprospiraceae bacterium
CGGCCCCAAGTGGGTCATGCTGCGAGGCATCACCCAAAGCCTCGACGAAGTGCCGCTTGCCGATGTGGCCAAGAGCTACGCACAGGCCTATCCGGCGGCTGTACTGGGTGTGGGAGGCTTTCTGGCCGGCTCCAGCGACTTTAGCCTGCGCATCGGCCTTCGGGTAGAATACGCCTTTACTGATTTCGTAACCGAAAGCGGAAAGGCTGCGAACTATCCGGCGCCTTATGTCGTTCCTCCCTATGACGCGCTCAGCTCGACCAACCCCTTCAGCGCTTCGGTCTATCTGGAATTCAACCTGCCCATAGGAGGTATAGCTAAGGCGGGCTGCGGTCAGCGAGCTTTTATTCTCGGCGGACGATAAAACCAAGCCTACCTGTTAAAAAAAAAACATGACCGACTACTCGTTCATCACCAATGCTCACCCGAGCTACATCGAATCGCTCTACCGGCAATACCGGCAAAACCCGCATGCTGTCGAACCTTCCTGGGCCTCCTTTTTTAAAGGGTTTGAATATGCGCTTTCGCAAAACAACGAAAGAAGCCCGGAGGCAAGCCAAACCCCTACCCTGCCCTCAGACGAGACCCATCTGTACAAAGAGCTGCGGGTTTTCTCCCTCATCATGGCCTATCGCCTTCGCGGACACTTGCTGTCCACCACCAACCCCATCAAACAGCGCAAAGACCGCAAGCCTCACCTGGACCTGGCCGACTTCGAGCTTAGCGAGACAGATCTGGATACGACTTTCCTTGCTGCTAAAGAGGTAGGCCTGCCCGCTGCCGACAGCCTGCGCAACATCATTAAACAACTCAAGCACATCTACTGCGGCAACATTGGTTTTGAATACTACTTCATCCAGGATAGAGAAAAGCGCGTCTGGTTGAGAGAGCAAATTGAAAAATCTCGCCCCGATGATTACGGCCTCAGCCTGGAAGAAAAACAACGCATCCTGGAAAAACTCAATGGCGCCGTCCAATTTGAAAAGTTTTTGCACACCAAATACGTGGGCCAAAAGCGCTTCTCTCTGGAAGGCGGTGAAACCACTATCCCCGCTTTAGACGCCCTCATCAACGAAGTGAGCGCACTGGGTGCCGAAGAAATTGTCATCGGCATGGCACATCGCGGGCGTCTTAACGTCTTGGCCAACATCATGGGCAAAACCTACGCCCAGATTTTCAACGAATTCGAAGGCACAGCCGTGCCAGACCAGCGCTTTGGCGATGGAGATGTCAAGTACCACCTCGGCTTTTCTTCTCAGGTTGATACGCCTTCCGGCAAAAAAGTACACCTCAAACTCGTGCCCAACCCCTCCCATCTCGAGAGCGTGGACCCCGTCGTCGAAGGCTTTACGCGGGCGAAAGGCGAATTGCTGTACGACAGCCAATTCAGCAGAATACTGCCCATACTCGTCCATGGAGATGCCGCTCTGGCCGGTCAGGGCGTCGTCTATGAAACCGTTCAAATGAGCCAGTTAGACGGCTATTTCACCGGAGGGACTATTCACTTCGTCATCAACAACCAAATTGGCTTCACCACCAACTTCGAAGAAGCCCGAAGCTCAACTTACAGCACAGGCGTTGCCGGTGTCGTACAAGCTCCCGTATTTCACGTCAACGGCGATGACCCTGAGGCTGTACTCTTCGTTTGCAAAATGGCTGTTGCCTTTCGGCAAAAATTTAAAAGCGACGTCTTTATCGACATGGTCTGCTATCGAAAACACGGCCACAACGAAGGAGACGACCCCCGCTTCACCCAGCCGGAGATGTACAAAATTATTGAAAAACATCCCGACCCGCGACAGGTTTACGTCCAAAAACTCATCGAGCGCGGCGATGTGGACAAGGCCCTGGCCGAACAAATGGAAAAGGAGTTCTGGGCCGAGCTGCAAGAGCGCTTTGACGAAGTCAGGGAAAAGCCCCTCCCCTACGAATACCAGGAATATGAACAGGCTTGGAGAAACCTCAAAAAAAACACGACTCCTTCCGATTTTGAAAAATCTCCTCCTACGGGTTTGCGCAAGGGCCAAACTGCCCTGCTGATGGAAAAACTGCTCTTGCTGCCGGAAGGCTTTGCCCCCCATGGAAAAGTGAATAGGCTGCTGAAGCAAAAGCAAAAACTTCTCCATTCCGGCAAACTCGACTGGGCCATGGCCGAATGGCTGGCCTATGCCAGCTTGCTGCTCGAGGGTTACGATGTGCGCATCAGCGGACAAGACGTGGAGCGGGGCACCTTCTCGCATCGTCATGCCTTCTTCTTCGATGCCAAAACCTACCAGGCTCACAATCGGTTTGCCAGGCTAGCCCCCAAACAAGGTCGCTTCAGCATTTACAACTCCCTGCTCTCGGAATTCGGCGTCCTGGGTTTTGAGTACGGCTATTCCCTGGCAACGCCCAACACCCTGGTCATCTGGGAGGCACAGTTCGGAGATTTTGTCAATGGTGCTCAGACCATCATCGACCAGTACATCGCTGCAGCGGAAAGCAAATGGCGCCGCATGAGCGGTTTGACTATGTTTCTTCCCCACGGCTATGAAGGACAAGGACCAGAGCACTCCAACGGCCGCATGAATCGCTTCCTGCAAGCCTGTGCAGAATACAACATGACCGTGGCCAATTGCAGCACCCCGGCCAACTTCTTTCACCTGCTACGGCGCCAGATGCACCGGCCTTTTCGCAAGCCGCTCATCGTCATGACGCCCAAATCCCTGCTCCGACATCCGGCAGTTGTCTCAGCATTCGAAGCCTTTGAAGGGAAAAAGGGTTTCAATGAAATGCTGGATGATCCGCTGTTCTCAAACAAAAATTCAGCTAAAAAAGTCAAACGCCTACTCCTCTGCTCGGGCAAGATTTACTACGACTTGCTGGCCGAACGCGACAAAAACGGGCGCACGGACATCGCCATAGTGCGACTCGAACAACTCTACCCCTTCCCCCGCAAGCAATGGGATGCTATCGTGCGGAAATACAACCAAGCCGAGTATTTTTGGGTGCAGGAAGAACCTGCTAACATGGGAGCTTGGTCTTATTTGCTCACTCGGCTCTACGACGAAGATTACCGTCTCAAGCTGATCTCCCGAAAAGCTTCGGCTTCTCCGGCTACCGGACACAAAAAAATACACGACAAAGAGCAAATGGAAATTGTTACAAAAGCTATGAGTTAAAACGGCTTGGTATCCTCCCAGGTATTAAAGCCGCTAACATAATAAGCCAAGATTTACTTCATATCGGATAGAGCTTCTCCAATACCCATCTCATACATAGACCTAAACTGCATGGCATGGCCTACCCCGGTATGGCCTGCCTCTGCAAGGCAGCTGGCGTATCCCAAGCCGTTCCGCCACAGGCAGCAAAGACTATGTTTCAAACATTAAAAACTCGAATCGTGCAAAAATTTCTGCTTTTTCTTCTCTTGCCTGGTTTCAGCTTGTTTTTTCAAGCTTCTGTCAAGGCTGCCGATTACCACATAGGCCCCGGCCAGCCCTATACCGAATTGGGTGATGTGCCCTGGATCTCGCTACAAGCCGGCGATCGGGTTTTTATCCATTGGCGCAGCACCCCGTATGCTGCAAAAATTTTTCTCAGAGCTCAGGGCAGTCCGGACAATCCCGTTCTCATCTCCGGAATACCCGATTCAGATGGAAATCTGCCCGTCATAACAGGAGAAAATGCAACAACTGATGAGCAATTTGTCGGTTATTTCAACAGTACCTGGACAGAAGACTTAGGGCTGTTTCTCATCTACAGAGGACCGGATGACGATTACTACAACTATACCCCGTCCAACATCATTTTTGAAAACCTGGAACTAACGGGTGTGAAACCGGAAAATACCTTTACGGATCAATTTGGAAACACCAGAAACTACAACACTTTCTCTTCGGCCATTCATGCACTTATCGTTCACGGTCTGACGGTCAGGCATTGCAAAATTCATGACAATGCCCAAGGTATATTTACCAACAGCTACGGTGGTGGTATGGCGCAAATGTCCACCAACCTCCTTATCGAGTACAACGAAATTTGGGATAACGGCAACTTGGATTCAGGCCATGAACACAACATTTATGCACAATCTTTGGGCACCACTATCCAATACAACAGAATAGGTCGCCTTAAAGCAGGCTCTTGGGGAGCCTCGATCAAGGATCGCTCTTCAGGTACCCTTATCCGATACAACTGGATAGAAGCTTCTGCCCGAACGCTCGATTTGGTCGAGGCCGAAGATGGTTGGGAAATCACCACAGCTCAGCCCGATTATCACGACATCTATGTCTATGGCAATGTCTTTACCAATTATCTGGATATAGAACCCCATGGCATTGGTAACATCCATTACGGCTACGACAACTCACCGGATTTGGGCAAAGAAGGCACCCTGTACTTCTTCAACAATACCGTGTATTTTGAGACCGACCAAGACGTCTTTTGGTACGTCTATCTCTTCGATTTGTCTTCCAATACCTGTAGCGTCGCTATGTACAACAACATCGTCCACGCCCTTCCTACTTCAACAGCTACAACACCTTCCGAGTTGAGACTTATGGCTTCTTACGGCAGCTTGTATTTGTACGCCAACAATTGGCTCCAGCAGGACTATCTGGATACTTATCCTGGTTCGGAAGCTCAGATACATGTGCTCGAACAACCCCTCGTCGGTATAGCCCCGGGGTTCATGGATGCTACCGCCGAAGATTTTACCTTGCAGAGCAACTCCAATTGTATTGATGCTGCCGGTCCTCTACCCCCGGAGCTGGAACAAAACCATCCACTTGATTACCAGTACCTGAAGCATGCCTCTGCGATAAGCAGGGAAGCTCTCGGTGCAGCTATGGATTTAGGTGCTTTTGAATACTCGGGCCCTGTTCACAGCTCTTTTACATACGTGACATCAGTGCCTTCTATGCTATACCCAAATCCCGCACATACAACACTTTACATCAACAGCGACAAAGGAGCCATTAAAGCATGCCAAGTCTTCGACCTCAGGGGAAGACGCATTCCCATGGAGCTGATAGCCCGAAACAGAGCAATTCAAATTGCCGCGCTCAAACCGGGCATGTACTTCTTGCAGGTGGAATTTGCGTCCGGAGAAAAACAACTGCTGAAATTTCAAAAATACTGATCAACTTCCCTGCCCGAAAGATTCCAAAACAGCCACCAAGTCCTGCAAAGGCCAGGCCTCTTCAAGGCGGTGCTCCCCAATGGCCGTGCGCTTTAAGGCCGTTAGGTGTGCACCGCTTTGGAGAATTTTGCCGAAATCGTGTGCCAAAGAGCGGATGTAAGTGCCCTTGCTGCAGCGCACCTCAAAGCGCAGCTCCGGTAGTTCTATTTGCCGAAAGGCAAAGTCGTAAACCTCTACCGCTCTGGCCTTTCGCTCTATCGTTTTGCCCTTGCGAGCCAATTTGTACAGCGGCTGCCCCTTCACTTTTACCGCCGAATACATGGGTGGAAGCTGCTCAATGCGACCCAAAAACTGCTTGCGGGCATTTTCCAGCATAGCAGGAGTAATGTGCTCCCAAGAGAAAAAAGCATCCGGTTCCGTCTCCGCATCATAGGAGGGCGTACTTGCCCCTAACAACAAAACTCCCTCATACTGCTTCGGCAAATCCTGAAAGGCCGAGATGCTTTTGGTAGCCCTGCCGGTACACAAAATGAGCAAACCGGTGGCCATGGGGTCTAAGGTGCCGGCATGCCCTACTTTTATTTTTCTATTAGCTGTTATCCTGCGTAGATAAACTCGAATCTTATTGACCACATCAAAGGAGGTCCAGCCTGCGGGCTTATCGACCAACAGGACAAGTCCGGACTGAAAGTCCGGCAGCGAATCGCCGGGGCAAAAAAAAGGAAAAGGCATGTTCATAGAACCAGGCTTACTGCATCTCCCAGGCGTATGACTCCACCGCGAATAACGCGGGCAGTGATTCCCCCATGACCTCGCATGGCGTTGTAGCCACCTGCCCCCAGGTTTTTCTCCATGCGGGAACAGGGATGACATTTGCCGGTCATTTCCAAGATGACCTCCTCGCCTATTTGGAATTGCCTTTCGGCAAAGGCCAGTAGATTGATGCCGCTGACGACCAAATTTCTGCGAGTCAGTTGAGGCGAAATACCTTCTTCTCTGCCGAGTAAGCGAGCTACAGTTTGCAAGTGCTCGGCCTGAATCAAAGTCAACTGTCTTTTACCACTTTCACCGGCATAGTGATCGCCCGCCAAACCTTCCTCTACAGTAAGCAGGGCTTCGCCGACTTCTTGCAAAGGGGCGCGCTTTTTCGGACGCAAACCTATCCATTCCAGCTTTCCCCTTTGTGGCAGGGTGTTGAGCATTTCTTCCATTGGATCATTTTGGGCAAAGATAACAAGCTTTCGGGCAACGAGTTGAGAACTTGTCTGCTTCCTGACTAATGAATAAAATTCTTCATGCGATCTGCTTCTTTTTTGAGTACATTTGGAATTCATTTAACAAAATCACCTGAAATGAACACCCTTAAAATCCAACTGCTAAGGAGCCTGATCTTCCTGCTCCTCATTTCATTTGCCGAAAGGCCAAAACTCTATGCACAAAGCCATAGCCTCCAACTGAGAACGGGCACTGTGGATTTGCCCGAAAACGCCGGACAATACGACCCTGCCGCCCTACCTGCTTCAGCTCGCTTAGGCGAACAATACTACGTCCTGTTGCAATTTTTTGCGCTACCCGATGCAAAGCAGCGCCAAAGCCAGGCCGAGGAGGGTATCCACTTGCTGGATTATCTCCACGCCAAAACGTACATCGCGGCCCTGTCCAAAGACGTACAGGCTGGCCTGTTGCAAGCCCGGGGCGTGCGCTCTGTAGTACCTATTCCGGCTTTCGCCAAATGGGACCCGCGCCTGGATGCATACCTAAGCTCCGGCCCAAAGCTCACCGAAGTCATGCTGTTGACGCAAAAAAATATTCCGGAAGAACAAGTGGAGAAATACCTTCGCCAAGATGGAATGCAGCTCGTGCGTCACAGCAATCGCCTGTGGCGAGTACGCGTATTGACAAACCGCTTACCGGACTTGCTCAATTTGCCCTACATAGCCTGGATAGAACCCGTGCCGGCACGCGGAGAGCCTGAAGATACGCGAGGTCGTTCCCTGCTCCGATCCAATGCCATCAACGGCTTGCTGCCCTCCTCCTATCACTTTGACGGAAGTGGAATTGGGGTTTTGGTGCGCGATGACGGCGCGCTGGGCCCTCACATAGATTTTCAGGGTCGCCTGCACAATGCACCGGGATTCTCTCTCGGCGGCACCCATGGCGATGGCGTAGGCGGCATCTTGGCCGGTGCCGGAAATCTGGACCCCTACATGCAAGGTATGGCTTCAGGTGCTGAAGTGTATGCCATACCTTATCAGGCTGATTTCCTGGACAACACCTTGGATTTGCACATCGAGGAAGGTATTTTAGTCACCAATTCCTCCTACAGCAATGGCTGTAATGTCGGTTATACGGCCATCACACAGGAAGTGGATCAGCAGATGTACGACTACCCCACCTTCCTGCACGTCTTTTCAGCCGGCAACTCCAACAATGCCGACTGTGATTACGGTGCTGGCAACCAGTGGGGTAATATCACCGGCGGGCACAAGCAAGGCAAAAACGTCATAGCCACGGCTAACCTCTACCAAAACGGCAACCTGGTCAACAGCTCCAGTCGAGGTCCTGCCTATGACGGCCGTATCAAGCCCGATATAGCTGCCAACGGAGCAGGTCATTACTCCACCACGGAGGGCAACGACTATCAGGAGTTCGGGGGAACTTCCGGTGCAGCACCCTGCATAGCAGGCATTGCAGCACAACTGCATCAAGCTTACCAAAGCTGGAACGGAGGTCAAACCGCTCCCGCCGCCCTACTCAAAACCCTTTTGCTCAACACGGCTACAGATTTGGGCAATCCCGGGCCCGACTTCAAATACGGCTGGGGTCAGGCCCATGCTCTGCGTGCCCTGCGCGCCTTGGAAGAAGGTCGTTATGTGGAAGGAAGCCTGGATCAAGGTGAACAGAGCAGCATGCCGTTGAGCATTCCCGCCGGTTTGGCTCAGGTCAAAATCATGCTCTATTGGGCAGATGTGCCGGCTTTTCCCGATGCAGCGGTGGCCTTAGTCAATGACCTGGACCTCACCCTCGAAGCTCCCGATGGAACCATTCACTACCCCTATGTCTTAGATCACACGCCCGACCCGACACTCTTGGATCAGCCGGCTACCACGGGTGAAGATCACCTCAACAACATGGAACAGGTCGCCGTAGAAAATCCCATGCCGGGAAGCTGGACGATACACATCAACGGCACGGCCGTACCCCAGGGGCCACAGACCTTTTACCTCAATTGGGACTTTCTAACTGCCGGCCCGGAAATCACCTACCCCAGCGGAGGAGAAGGCTTTGTGCCCGGCAGCATGGAACGCATCCACTGGGACGCCTACGGCTCTGACGGCAGCTTCGAACTGGAGTATTCCCTGGACAGCGGGCAGGTCTGGAATGCCCTGGCCACCGTAAACGGCGATCAGCGCATGTTCGACTGGCTGGTACCCGAAGAAATCAGCGGACAAGTCCTTTTGCGCATCAGCCGCAACGGCCAAAGCGACCTCAGTGAAGTCTTTTCCATCATAGGCGTACCTGAAAACTTACAAGTTGATGTGGCCTGCCCGGATTCCATTCAGCTCAGCTGGGATTCCGTACCCGGAGCAGTGGCTTATGATTTCTTCGTACTGGGCGATCGCTTCATGGATTCGGTGGCTACAACCTCTGCCAACAGCATCAGCATCCCCACCCTCAACGGCAATCCCTCTCTGGACTATTGGTTTGCCGTGCGTGCCGTAACCGAAACGGGCCTGCCGGGGCAACGCTCCATCGCAGAGTTCTTCAACGAAGGGCTGGTCAATTGCCAGCTAAACAAAGACCTGGAACTAAGCCAGTTGAATGCTCCCACCGTAAACCTGGCCACGGGTTGTGAGTCCTTCTTCTCCGACGTCAGCATTTTGCTCACCAACAACGGGCAAAATCCCGTAGAAAATCCCGTTTTGAGTTATCAGCTCAACGAAGAACCGGTGGTGGAAGAAAACCCATCTCTGACGCTTATGCCGGGACAAAGTGCGGAGTACACCTTTGATACGCCGCTTTTTATCGATGCCAATGGCGATTATCAACTCAAAATCTGGGGTTATACCGCTGATGACGAGGCTTTTTTCAACGATACCCTCTCCCATGCTTTTTCCCTGAGCATTTACCCGGGCCAAGGCGTACAAGCCGAATACAACGAGGATTTTGAAGCCGGCGAATTGCCTCAGTATTGGGACATTTTCAATCCCGATTTGGGGCTTGGCTGGGAACTGCGAGATGGCATTTTGGGTAGTAATGGCAACCCTACGCACTGTTATTACGTCAACAATTATGCCTATTCCGATCAGGGACAGGAAGATGCGCTCATCACCCTGCCCTTTGACCTGACTGCAGTGGGGCCCGATGAACACATTGCCCTGGCTTTTGACCTGGCCTATGCACGTTACAACGACATTTACCAGGACGCCTTGCGGGTGGATATTTACACCGATTGTGGCAGCACTTTTGCCGGCACCCTCTACAACAAAGCCGGCAGTGAGCTGGAAACCGACCCACCTTCCACAGCTGTTTACGAACCTTCCGGGGCAGATTCCTGGCGTAGGGAGTTTATCAATCTGGATGCCTTCAAAGGAGAGTCTGTTGTGCTGCGCTTTGTCAACATCACCGGATACGGCAATTCGCTTTTCCTCGACAACATTAGTTTGATTCAGGGTTTGCCTCCCGTAGCAGGCTTCAGTTCCTCCGCCACAACGGTTTGTCAAAACAGTGCTTTGCTTTTCATCAGCACAGCCAGTGGAGAAGACCTCAGCTATCAATGGGATTTCGGCACGGGCGCATTGCCTTCCTCCGCTATCGGCCCGGGGCCCTATGCCGTATTCTTTACACAAGCGGGTCCTCAGGTCATCAGTCAGACCGTTACCAACGGTTTTGGTGAGGATACTTATCAACAAGTCATCACGGTAAGCCCACCGGCGCAAGCTGCCTTTTCGTATAGCTATCAGGGTTACGGACAGTATCAGTTCACGTCCAATTCCGTCAGTGCCGACACCTACCTCTGGGATTTTGGTGACGGCAGCAGCTCCACGGAGGCCAATCCTCTGCATCAATACCAGTCCGAAGGCAACTACACCGTAAGCCTGAGCATAGACGGCCCTTGCGGCAGTGCAGAAGTTTCCGAGGAAATCGACGTCATCACAGCTTCCACAGAAGCTTACGTCCTGCCCTTTACCGTTTACCCCAATCCGAATGCAGGCCATTTTCTACTTCGCTTGCAGGCCGGGCAAGCCTGGAGCTGGACCATAAAAGATTTGCAGGGTCGCCTACTGGAACGGCCCGAAGGCAGCCTTTCGGCAAAGGAAGTCTCCGTCAAAACGGATTTACCCCCGGGTACTTATCTCTTATCTGTGGAAAGTGAAGACGGACGCAGAGGCAGTTTGTTGCTCCACATCGTGAGGTAAGTCATACAAAAAAACAGCCGGAGGGCAATCCTCCGGCTGTTTCTCAGCGCTTGTTTAACTTTGTCGGCTTGTCAGTTTACGCGCTTGAGTTTGCCATCCTGATCGACGACCACGTAAGCCCCTTTGAAGCCCCTTTTACGGGCTTCGTATAGGGCCTTTTTGGCATCGCTGAGGCTGTCATAACCCGAAAGCAGCATGATGGTCAGGTCGCCGCGTTCCCGCTGTTCAAGCACGCCAATGTCAAGCACTTTTTTCTTGTCGAAGTACTTGGTATTGCGGTAGGCTGCCAGCTGCACCAAATAGGGAGAAGCCGTTGTTGTACTTTTCTTTTCCTCCTTTTTGCCGGAAGGCAGCGGTGTTTTGGGCTGTTGTTGAGC
The DNA here is from genome assembly GCA_026989035.1 of Saprospiraceae bacterium. GTDB lineage: Bacteria > Bacteroidota > Bacteroidia > Chitinophagales > Saprospiraceae > WGBN01. The sequence continues at coordinate 10,920 of JALSKB010000210.1, forward strand.
AGCGTCGTATTCCGTCGGCAGCTCGGAAGCTTGTTGTGCTTTTTCCCCTCCCAGGTTTACGGGTTCTTTTTGCCTGATGACAAAGGCCGAGCTGAAGCCCGCAGCTTTAGCTTTTCGCAAAGCGTATTTGGCTTCGTCTATGGACGAAAAAATACCCACGCGAACCTTTTCCATGTTCTTCTCCTCATAGGTATAAATCGTACCCACCTCTTCCAGCGCAGAGAAAGTTTCCATCTTGTATTTCTGTCCTTTTTTAAAAGCTGCCAACTGCACGGCATAGCCTGCAGGCAAAACTTTCGGGCCACTTTCCTCTGCTGCATATTCCTCGGGTGTTTTGTGTTGAATATTTGGAGCCTTCCAGCTGCTCGTGCTGTTGTAACTATCCGGTTGACGGGCAGCAGCCGAAGTACTGGATACTAAAGCAACCTCGCCGAGCACATCGCGCTCTTGGGTTCCGCGAATGCGCACCACTCTGCTGACATCCATATAACCCGCACGAGAATAGCGAATCAGGTAAGAAGCATTGGGCGCCAGAGCCAGGGCGTATTCACCCCGGTAATCCGTGCTGGCCTCCATTTTAGCTCCTGTAGCCTGGTTGGTAGCCGTTACGTAAACCTGATCCAAAGGAGCCTTGCTTTCGGCATCGACAACCCTTCCGAGGTATTGCTCGTCGAGTTTGCGCAATTGCACTTCAACTTCGCGCCCCTGGCCTTGCACCAGAGAGGTCAGGTTAAAGGAATAAGGCACATAGCCGTCTTTTTTGACGGTAATGTTGCAGGTAAAGCCCGGCTTAATGCGCATGCTGTAGGTGCCCGAAAGATTGGTGCTAAAGCTGCCCAGGCCACAGGCGCTAAGATCTACGGTTGCGTCCGGAATGACCTCTCCGCTGGAAGCATTGTACACGCGAATGACCAAGTTGCCCGCAGCCTCCGACAAACGATAAATATCCTCAAAGCCTTCTCCGCCTATTCGATTGGAATAGAGGTATCCCCTGCCCTGCTCTTCGTCAAAGACCAAGCCGTAATCATCCCGGGAAGAGTTGACGCCCGGCCCCAAATTTTCCACCTGGCCGAAAGAGCGGCCGATGACTTTCGCTTTAAACAGGTCATATCCGCCAAAGCCCGGATGCCAATTCGAAGCAAAATAAAGCGTAGTGCCCAAGACAAAAGGCGATATTTCATCGCCGGGCGTATTGACACCATCGCCCAGGTTTTCGGGCACGCTCCAGCCCGTAGGTGTTTTGTAAGAAACATAGAGGTCAAAACCTCCAAAACCTCCCGGGCGATCGGAAGCGAAATACAAGGCCTGCCCATCTGCTGAAAAACAGGGGTAACCCGTAGAGAAATCCGAGCCATTGTGCTCAAAGGGTGTGGCACTTTCCCAATCGCCTTCGCCCTTTACTTCTGCGATAAACAAGCTCAGTTCTATACCGGTACCTCGAATTTGCCGCGTACCTTCAGTAAAGTTGTTTTTGGTGAAAGCCACCCATCTGCCATCTGAGGAATAGCACAAGGGGCCTTCATTCCAACTCGTGCGCAAACTGGAATGCAAGGGCTTAGGCGATTTGAGGAAGCCATTGGGGTCCGGTTCCGTAAGGAAAAGCATGTTGCGGGAAGAGCCGGTCCAATGCGAGACATTCTTTCCCTTGGGCAGTAAATCTTCTCGAGAAGATGCAAAAACGACTTTGCCCTTGAAAAAACTCGGGGCGAAATCTGCTGCATTGGTATTGAGGTATTCTCGCTTCACCTGATAAGCAGGCGGATCGTTTTTGTGGGTCAAGGCATAGTTGCAACTGTTGGCAAATTGGGAGCCAGCTTCGGCATAGACCATGCTGTAGCGTTCAAATTGCCGACGGGCTTCTTCGTACTTTTCAATACCCTTGAGTGCCTGTCCATAGCGAAAATAGATATCCGATGTGGTTTGGCCTGCTTCGATAGCCCTTGAATAGTAAGTACAAGCTTCGTGCAAGCGGTTCAGGTAGTAATAACAGTCGGCCAGGCGAGCCAGCGCAAAGGCGTTATTCGGCTGGCGCTCCAACACTGCTTTGTAGGTCTTTGCTGCCAAATTAAAGGCGTAGAGCTCGTACTGTTTGTTGGCCTTGTTCAAGGTGGACTGCCCGAGCAGGGCATGTGTTCCCATGTACAAAAAAGCCAGAACGGTCAACAAAAAAGCCGATTTGAATTTTCTCATGATTGTTCAGCATTACGTGAATACATCCGGATACAGCACCGGAATGCGACAAATTTACAGGCAGGGTTGCATCTCATTTCACTTTGATCTTCACCCAAGCAGCCGGAGCATACCCAAACGGGCAACCGGACTTCCAACCCGGGATTTGACAAGCTGGTTTGGTCAAACTATTTTTTTCTACGAATATAGTACGCCATAACAACCCGTTGGAGTATGCACTGCATACTCATTACCCCCGAGGGGAAGATAAACGCCATCATAACTTGCTGTTACACAAAGGAGAATGACCCTTGTGCCGGGGAGATTGCGCAAAGCGGTGAATTTCTCCCGTTTTTCGAAGCAGAAGCGGGTTTCTCGCTTCACTTTTCACCACAAAAATACAACTTTTTTTGAAATATACCTAAACCAAGGATTTGTTCCTAATATCCCCTCAGTCTTTTTGCTTTTTGAGTTGCCAGGCTTTGATTAACATAGGCAGGCGGCTATAGGATTTCAAGCCTTCTTTCACCCCCTGGCTTTTGAGATAAGTTTCGTACACGAGGTTTCTCCATTGGGGCAAAATGTCGGGATATCTGGCCATTTGGCGTTGTATTGCCATCAAATCATTTTGGAGGCCTTTCGGCAAATGCTCTTCTGCCTGCCGAAAGGTTTCTGGACTTAAGTGCTGCAGGGCAGCCCGCACATAGCGCCAATAGGCCAAACGGGCGGAATAGCGCAAGAGCAGATTTTCCGAACGGGTACAAGCCAGCCAAGCCCAAAAATTGCAGATGCCCTCATCGCCAAAACCGTAACCATGTGCCATCTCATGAGCCATGACAAAGGGCTTTTGCAGGCTGTGCAGTCCACCGTCATAATGGCCCTCTCCGGACCAGGCCAGATAGACCCCGGCCGTACCCATGTGCAGCAAAGTTCCGGGATACAGCTCTCGCAAACGAATGTACAAACCTACGGGATACCCCTGTTCGCTAAGCACTTTTTCCAGGGCTTCTCTGATGAGCGTTTCGGCAACCGGAGGTACTACCCAGGTGGAAGTATCGGATAAAGGCGGATATTTTTTCAGCAGGGCCTGCCGTTCAACAGCAAGCGAATCTACCAAGCGCTTATATTCGCTGAGTAGCTCCTCTTTGCCCAAAGGCCTTACCTGCAAGTTCAATCGCTTTTCTACCGGTTGGCGCCCGTAATTCAGGCCCCACAACAACAGGAAAAAAAAAGCTACAGCGGAAAGGAAGGAGCAGCTACCTCTCAAAAGCAGAAGTACTTTGCGTCTTCTACCGGCGGAAACCCTTCTCCATTGGCGAAAGCGAATGGCCAAAAACACCAGCGTACCAAATCCTAGTAAGTAGATCAGGGGGATGGGCGATATAGCCGAAACAAGGCTCAACACATGGTGTAAAAAGAGGTACAGTCCCCTGCTGTAAAAAGTTTCGAGTACCGTACTTCCGGCCATTTGCCGAAAGGCTATCAAAACCAAAAGAGCTATCGGCCAAAAATACTTTTTCATTCCTTGGGATACTCAACCCGAATGTGGTGGATGTTTTTCAAAGTTTGGCGAAAGCTGTCTGCACATATTTTGAGTTCTTTGAAGCTCATTGCAGATTGGTCGAGTTGGCCTGTGGCCATTTTTCCGGCTATGATTTTTTCAGTCAACTCGTCGATATCCGCAGCAGATGGATTCTTCAAACTCTTGGACGAGGCCTCCAGCGAATCGGCCAGCATCAGAATGGTTTGTTCTTTTGTCGTGGGGCGTGGCCCCGGATAGCGAAATAAGTGTTCATCGATTTCTTCGTCGGGGTGTTTCTTTTTGTAAGTGCGATAGAAGTACTCCACCCTCGTGGTTCCGTGATGCGTTTTGATGAAGTCGATGATGACCCCGGGCAGGCCGTACTTTTGTGCCAGTTTAACCCCATCGGGTACATGGCTGATGATGATGCGAGCCGATTCCAGTTGATCCAGTTCGTCATGCGGGTTTTTCCCCGATTGATTTTCTATGAAATACTCGGGATGTATCGTTTTGCCCACATCGTGATAGAGGGCGCCAACTTTAACCAGCAGAGCATCGGCTCCGATAGCCCGTGCTGCGGTTTCGGCCATGTTGCCCACCTGGAGAGAATGTTGCAGGGTGCCCGGTGCTTTGATCGCCAATTCCTGCAACAGGGGACGGTGCATATCGCTGAGTTCCATGAGGGAAATGGAAGAAACGTAGCCAAACAAACGCCCCAGAAGAGGAACCAGAGGATAAGCCAGCAGGGTCAGAAAAACGCTGATGGCTACGCGGCTGAGGAAGAGCAAATCGCCCGTGTCCAGGCGCCCTTCCTGCAAAAGTGTAATGCCCAAATGCCCCACCAAATAGGCTAGGAAAATAAACAGCATGGACCTGAAAAACGCAGCCCAATCCCGGCCATCCGGATTGGTCATGACGGCCACAATCCCGGCCATGAGTTGTAAGATGGTAAACTCGTATCCCTGAGCGGAAAGGATACTCACCATCATGATGATGATGATGTGTGTGAATAAGGCCAGACGTTCGGAGAAAAAGGTCTTGATGATGATGGGCGCCACGGCAAAGGGAATGATGTAAGCGCTCAAGGAAAGGGATTGTTCTACCAGATAAACCAGGGAGCTGTACAACATCACCCACATCAAAAAGAACGACAGCTTTTTAAGGTCAAAATAGACCTCCGGTGCATGCACGTACAAAAAGACAGCCAAAAGCCCGATGATGAAGGACGTTAACAACAGATAGCCCAAAAGGATGATGTAGGGAGACCACTGTCTGCCGTTTTTCAACTCGGCCTGCCGGAAGGAAAGCAGTTTTTGATAAATTTCAGGCGTGATCCGCTCTCCTCGAGCGACAATGGGTTCGCCTTCGCGCACGATGCCCCGAGCTATTTGGCTGTTGATCAAATGTTCTTCAATGTACTTTTGGGTTAGCGAATCGCTGTAAAAGACATTGGGCTTGATGACTTTTTCCAGGAGGGGGAGTAAAAATTCGGGCTGTAGCAAGCCGCTGGCAGGTAGGGAGTCGCTCAATCGGGCTTTGGCTTTCGCCAAATCCAACACAGCTTGTATGGTCTTTGGATACGCGGTATTGCCCCTGAGGATGGTAATTACAAAATCAGGGCCTTTGGCCCGATGCTCAGGCAACAACTCGACGATACCCGTTTCATAGAGGCTCTGCAACAGTTTTTTTCCATAACGCTTATAGATTTCCGGCTTTTGGCGGACATTCTCCATCTGATTGTTCTGCTGCACAGACGAAAGGGCGCGGTCGAAATGTTCGTCGAAAGACTCCTCTACGCGCTTTGGCCCTGCTTCGTCATAGCGGTAAATGGCCGTCTTTTCCCGAAGGGCTTGACGCTCGGCCTCTCTTTCCTCTTCCGATTTGAGTATGGGAAAATCATAAGGTGCGTATAAATCCGAATGCATCCAAAGGGCACCCTCTTCAAATTCGTATTTAAATTGTTGCTCTCTGGGGAACAAAAAACCGATGACCACCGCCACCAAGAATATCAGAGCATAACGCAGGTAAGCCTCTCCTGATTTTGATTTGCCATGCACATTGAATTTCATGCAGCGAAGATAGAAAAATTATCCGTCAAGCGAGCAGAAAAAAAGAGCGATACCCTCAGAGGATATCGCTCTTGACGATCTCAAAGAGAAAATGTGTTTTTTAGTGCTGATGCTCGCTGTGATCGTGCTGTTCTTCCATAGCACCTTCTTCTTTGTAATTTTCATTCATCACGTAATCCATGCCACATTTGGGGCATTTGCCGGGTTCTGCGCTACCGCTTCCCGGGCAGTGCATGGGGCATACGTACTTAGAGGTGTATTCGGGGCCCGATTGATCCGCTTCTGTAGCCGTTTCAGTGCTTTCAGAGGTTTCAGTAGCTGTAGCTTCCGTGTTTTCTTCTTGCGTTTCCGTACTTTGTTCGGTAGCTTCTTCACCGGTAGCGTTAGATTCCGCTCCGTTGTCGCAGGCGGAGAAAGAGAAAGCCAGGCCAAAGGCCATGAAAAGGGCAAAAAACAAGTGTGCGATTTTCATAAGAAAAAAATTTGGGTGAGAGAAAAGGGTTTTCCGTTCAAATTGAGCTTTACAAAGCTCATTCCACGCGAAGGTATTCAAAAGATGCGCGCTTGGGAAACAAACAGGCGATTTTCTTTCCTTCTGCTATGATGTAATATTCCACGTTCGACTGATAGGGCATTTCGATACCCCAAATTCCGTCCTCGGCCATTTCATCACTGTGTCCGCTATCGTCGAACATTTCTACACGTTTAAACGTATGGCCCGGGCCTTTTGTTCGATAAGCCAGCCAAACGCGTTGGGCGCCTGAAGCTTTGGCTTGAAACACCAGTTCATTCTCAAAGCGCAGGGCTTCGACTTTCTCGATTTGGGGTGCTTCGCCCTGAAAGACGGGATGTTTGCTCAGGTAAGCCTGCCGAGCTTCCATGAGTTGTCCTATACCGATGATTTTGGATTTGCCGGCCAGGGTGAGCTGATCATAACTGTTTTGAAAAGCCTCGTAAGAATAGAGTTTGTGGGGGTCTTTTTGCACTTCCTCATCGATGCGCTTGTACCAGCTTCTGGCTTGCTCTTCCAGCTTTCCACTGAGGATTTGCTCTTCCAGCATGGTTTTCAGATGAGCCAGATAAATTTTTCGATAGAGGTTATTGCGCAGCAACTTGGTGATGAGGGGGCGTTTTTCGTTTTGTTGTTTGTAGTGTAAAAAGGGGCTGAGTTGCTGCATTTGCTCATCGCTAAGCCCCTTGCCCAAACCCGCATAGCGAAATCCACCGAAGGAGAGGTTCATGTCCCAGACGATGGGCGTAAAGCGTCCGTCGGGCAGGCGGTACAGGTAATAGTTGTGACAAAGCCTACCGGTATAGCTGTCGAGGTTGACCAAGAGATTGTTGAAAGCCAACATCCACAGGGCCGCATCCACATCCAGCACTTCTTCTATGCGTTGCGGTTCTCTATTGAGCAGGTAACACAATTCGATGAGTTTTTCCCAATCGTTTTTGCGATGGGATTTGCGCTCGTAGTAGGTGCTATAGCAAGCAGGTTCATCGCCGATGTACTGCAAAGAAGCCTTATCGCTCTCGGGGCAGCCCTCTTTTTGTTTGGCATGCCACTCCGGGTCGCACTTGAAGAAAGCGTTGTTGTGATCGTCAAAATAACGCTCCAAAAAATCTTCATTGACGGATTCGGTATTGGTGTACAAGCCCAGGTATTCTCCATTGACGTAGAGCTTGGCCAAATTGGCCCGTGAAGCGGGCATATATTGTCGAGCAATTTCGTAAGAGAGCACCTCTCTGATGAAGCTGGGGTCGCGAAAACCGTTCGACAGTTTAATGGTCTCAAAACCGCCCGGAAAGCGTTGGCCATCTATATAAGCATCGGCCTTCAGGTTGAAGGGTAGCTTTCTGTGGTGGTATTTGCGCACATTGAAATAACTGCTGTTGCCTTTATAGCGCACGCCTACTTGTTCAAAGCGCTTACCATCAATGGTAACCCCTGCAGGGATGCGCTCCTTTTGTCCTGCTCTCTTGAGCGAATCCAAGATGTAATCCCAATCCGAACGATCAAAATCGATGCGAATTTCTACGATGTGCTCAGGGTCGTACAAGGAATTTTGCTGAGCAAACAGCCCGCTCTCATACAGGCCTTGTACGAGTACAAACAAAGCTACTAAAAGAAACGAAAGGAAAGGCCTCATGAATGTCAATGGTTCAATTCTTCCAAGGTAGTGTGATAGCGCTCCCACATATAATTGGCCGGAGCATAGCTGATCATCTCCTGCCCTTCTGCTACCAGATAATACTCGAACCTGCTCTCTCCGCTTTGAGGAGCTATGGTCGCTCCGTAAATGCCGTCTTCGGCTTCTCCGTCATTGTTGTGACCATCATCGCGCATTCTGACAGAGCGGAAGGGTTGATCTTCCGAGAAGCGGTACATCAAATAAACTCGTTTGGGCAAGCGATCCACCTTAGCCTGAACCTGAAAGACTTCGACCCGTGTACTGGAGTATTTGGGGCGCCCCAAGACTTTAACTTCCCGAATTTCCGGAGGATAAACAATCAGGAGTTTGTGTTTTTTCAAAAAGTCGGCCCGTTTTTCCAAGAGTTGCACCAAGCCCGGAATGCGGCTGTGCTGTCCTATAGTCTCGGTCAGGCTGCGGTTAAATTGTTCAAAGGTGTAGTACTTGTTGGGGTCACTGATGAACGCCGTTTGGATAAGCTTTTGCAAAGCTTCCGCCCGTTGCTTGTACTTACCCGATACCAAGTGATCGTAGAGAATTCTGCGCAAATGGGAAAGATACATTTTGCGATACTTAGGCTCTTGCAAAAGGGTTGAGATGAGCGGTTTTAGGATATTATCTTCGTGCAGCATCGGGTCCAATTCCTGCAGCTGTTTCAACTTGAGGTCGGAGCCAACACCCGTGTTTTTAAAAGATCCGAAGGCGAAATTCAGATCGCCTAGGATGGGCGTAAACTGCCCTGAAGGCAACTGATACAAGTGGTAGTTGTCGCTGAATTTTCCGGTATAACTGTACAAATTGACCAGTACGTTGTTAAAGGCCAACATCCAGAGGGTGTTGTCCACATCCAAAACCTGTTCGATTTTTCCGGGTTCTTCCTTGAGGATGCGGGTCAACCTTTGCAAATCATCCCAGCCGGCTCTGGCTTTCAAATCAAAGCGATACATGTTGCACTCCGGATTGGGATCGTATTGGAGCGAACCGCCTATGCCCTGCAGACAACCCTTAGGCTCCCTTTCGTAGTAATCATGCGGACGTGCGCTAAAGAAAGCACCATCGGATGAGCCGTAATTTCGGTTCAAGAAGCCTTCGTCCAAAGGCTCCAGATTGACCATCAAGCCGTAAAGCCCGCCGTTGATAGAGACTTGGGCGTAGTTGGCTTTAGGTGCCGGCATGTATTGACGGGCAATCTCAAAGCCCAAAACTTCTCTGACCATGCTGGGATCGCGCAAGGCATCAGAGAGAACAATGTGGCTGTGCCCCTCAATGTTTTGATTTTTGTTGATGTAATCCAGCTTGATGTACAAGCCATTGCGCTTGGATTCCGGCTTAAAAGCCTTTGATTTGCGAAAGCGAACCCCCACGTATTCATACACTTGACCATTGACTTCCAAATCGGCCAACAGCATGCCATCGCCGTTGAGCCGCAGCGAATCCAACAGATATTGCCAATTGTCTTGGGCAAAGCGGATGTTGACTTCCTGAATGGAATCTATGGCGTAAAAGCCCGTATTCGAATTGTCTTGTGCCGTTAAAGCCGAAAAAGCGACCGAACAAACGGTGAACAACAGTATAATTTTTCTCATATCCAAAGCTGAGGTGTGAATGAATCAAAAAAGACACGCAATATTAAGAAATAAAAGCCGATTGCAGCACTTCGGATAGCGCTCTTTGCAGCTCATTTTACATTTGTTTTGAAACCCTGCCAAGTAAGCCTTCAGCTATATGCCGGCGGCTACTGAGAAGACATTAGATCCATCAGATGCAAGTAAATGTTGGCTGCCATAACAGCCATCAAGGCCAAAGACAAAATGCGAAGCCACCAGCCGTTTTTCTTTCGAAATGTATCCAACTGTTGGCGCTGCTCTTCACTTCCTGGCCGAATAAATCCCCTGACGAGTAAATACAGATAAAGCCCTAAGCCAAAAAAGAGCAGTTCAACGACTAAACCCAGGTATTCCACACTTTAGCTGTTTGGTGAGGTGCCTACTTCTTCAAAGTAGCCGGTTTTCGTGTTCTTGCGGACATTGTCCCAATTGAAATAACGCCCGTTCATCGCGACATATACGCCGGGCGGAAGAATTTGAACAAAGGCCAGGGCACTCCCCAAATTAAAAAACCCGTCGGAAGAAGTGCCAAAGGCATACGGCACCATAGCCCCCGTAAGCACAATGGTCTTGTCGGGAATGCCCTTTTGGGCTAAAAATCTGGCGGTATCGACCATTCTGTCCGTGCCGTGAGTGATGATGATTTGCTTGCGTTCCGAACGCAGGCAACTGTGCGCAATGATTTCTCTATCGGCATCCGTCATATCCAAACTGTCCACCAACATGAGGGTGCGCACATCTACGGGCAAAGTACAACGCCCCCGCTCCAACATTTTAGGGACGTGGGTTTCCTGAAAAAAAAGCCCTCCTGAAATGTAGTTGTACTCTTTATCAAAAGTACCGCCGGTAACGAAAATTTGGATCATGAACTTGCCTGCTGCTCTTTTTTAGTTCGTTATGTTTATGGAGTACACCCTGCGTTTTGCTCCGAACAAAACGAGTTCTTCCGAAGAGCTTTTTCTTATTTGGCGAAAGCCAAAAAATCCCGTTTTATCGACAAGCTGAAAAGCCGTTCTCAACTTGCCTGCAAACCTTGCTTTTGAAGCGGGCTTTAGGACAACAAAGAGCCTGCTCTAAAGCGCTCAGGGTGTAAACCCCTTTTTGCCACGGATAGGTCAATCAAAGAGTTGATCGTAATTTTCGGAAGAACTGCCTTTTTGCTTTTCGGGTTGAGCTGTAGGGCTGTTTAAATCCAACTGATCGTCTGAGCTCGTGTTCTCTCCCAACAACAGCAAGGTGCTCTTTTGCTCCCACTCTTCCAACATTTTCATGCCCTGCTCTTCAAAGACGCCGTTTTGCAAGTCGATGCTTTCCATGACATTGGAGGACAATTCCATGAAGCGCTCCATCTCGCCTATTTTGTTGGCCACATCATCGGCGATGTGTTCCAAAGCGGCATCAAACATGGCCCGTTTATCGGGGTCGCCCGAAAGCACACTGCGGGCTGAACGCATAGCTGAATGAGATGCCCGGATAGCTTTCCGTTCCTGCTCTTTGAGCTTGACCTGATCTTGCGTATCGGCCAAAAGAATTTCAGAGTTTTTGTACATCTTATCCAAAATCCGGTACAAGACCTCCATCTTTTTGTACAAAACGGCATAGCGCTCGTTGGTTTCTTTCAGTCGGGCGGCCTTGCGGGTATTGAGGATGACGTGCTCGTCTTTTCCCTGCTTTTTGGCCATGCTGGCCAATTGCATGCTCTTTTCTATTTCTTTTTGGTTTTCCTGCATTAGGGTTTTCATCTTTCGCATCTGCCCTCGAATAACGCCAATCTGTTTGCTCATTTTGCGCAGATTGTCTTGGAGGCTCTCTACATAGCTTTTGAGGATACCTATGGGGTCTATCTGCACAAACAGACCGGTAATCCAGCGCATTACACTCTTATAGCCATACCAAATGAGATTGCGCATGCGCGGATCAATCACCACGTACACCAGCGCTGCCAGAATAACCAACAGCACACCCAGATAGAGGGTGTTTTCAACCAGACCGATGATTGCCGGAAGAAATTTGTACAGCAAATATCCACCCCCACCTATCAAGGCCGTCAGAAAAATCGCTCCTGTAACGCCTTCGGGCCTCTGCCAAAAAGATTTGGGCTTGCTCACGCCCGTGTTTTCAAAAGGGTTAGTCGTTGCCATAGAAATACGTTTTTTAGAGCACTTGTTCCATCTGTTTCAAATCGGCGGCGATGCGCTGTTTCAAAACATCACAAGCCTGAATAAAATTTTGCTCGGCTTTCACAATCTTATCGCTGGTCTTGTCCACTTGATTGGTCAGCGTTTGCAAGGTTTCGCGTTTGTTTGCAAGTTCTTGTTTTTTTGCAACCAAGGTTTCTTCCAGTTTGCGGATAGTGTTTTCCACTTCTGCAACTTCCCGTTGCAAGCGTTCTTCCTCAGCCTTCCGGGCAGCCACTTTCTCCTTCAATTTCTTCTGCGCTGCGGCTTGCAACTTGGCCTTTTCTTTGTCCAATATCTGCAGATAATGGCGGGCGGTTTTCAACAGTTTTTCTTTGTCCAAACCCATGGTAGATGCCGTAGCAAAAGCCGATTGAAAAGCCGTGGGAACATCCATATTCATCTGCACTTGGAGGGAATGAACGGCAGCCTTGAACTCCAGGTAATCAAAGCCCGGCAAGTTGTTTTGCGCTAAAGCGGAAAAGAGCATGTTCAAAGATTTCTCGTCTAATCCACTTAAATCTCCAAAGTATTCTCGCATGATGGCTTCGATTAAAAAAGTTCCGGCTTTCCAAAGATTTGCACAAAGATAGCATTTCCCCCCAAAAGCAAAAACGCAAAAGGGACAATATGTACCCAAGCCACTTCGCCATGAATATAGTAGCGCTCTACCTAGGAACGCACTTCCAGGGTACTGATGCCGCCACCCAATTTCTTCAAGACCACTTGAACGGGTATGCGTTCCTGCATAGCTCGCACATGTGAGATGAGACCTATGGTTTTTCCCCGACCTTGCAACTGCTCGAGCGTGGATAACGCCTGATCCAGGGTGTTGGCATCCAAACTGCCAAATCCTTCGTCGATAAAGAGCGAGCGAATACGGGCCCGCTGCCCCACCATATCAGACAAGCCCAAAGCCAAAGCCAGGCTGGCCAAAAAACTTTCGCCGCCGGAAAGCGTAAAAACCGAACGGCGGTGATTGGCCAGGTGGGTATCCACGATATCCAGTTCCAAATCCGTGCTATCCACTTTGACCTCCAGAAAATACCGCGGATTGAGCTGCTGCAAATGCCTGTTAGCTAAAACGACCAAACGGCGCAGGGTCAGGCTCTGAGCAAAAGTGCGAAATTTCTTGCCGTCAGCGGAACCGATGAGGTCATTTAGCCGCTTCCAACGGGTAAACGTCTTTTCTTTTTCTTCCTTTTGCCTAAGTAAAGCTTCTTGCCTTTCACTCAGGGCATCCCACTGTTTTTCCTGCTCCAACAAACGCCCCTTCTGCTCCAGTGTTTCCTCCTGCCTTTTGCGGCAAGCTTCTAAAGCCAGCTGCAGTTTTTCTTCCTCCAGCTCTTTGGTCTGCAGCCGGAGTTCTTCCAAGGCTGTAGTCAGGCGTTGGCCATGCTCGTGAAGGCGAATGCCCTCCTCCTCCAAGGCAGCAAGGCGATGAGTCAAGGCAGAAAATTCGCCTTCGGACAACAAGGCTGCCTGCAATGCCTCGACCTCTGCAAAGCCCCGTTGATGAGCCGCTGCCTGCAGTTGGTCGCGCTGTCGTGCCAGGGCCAGCTCCCGATGCTCTCGGTTTTTGCGCGTTTCTGCAAGCTGCTTTTCCAGACTGCCCTGCCTGGCCTTCAAGGCTGCCAAGTCTTCTCTAAACTTTGCGAGCCGATCGCGTGCCCTGCCGACTTCCTCTGCCCGCTTTCTGCGGGCTGCTTCTACGCTTTGTGCCCCGAACAAGGCCCTGCGTTCTGCTTCTCGCTTTTTCAAATCCGCTTCCAAGCGATGCAAGTCTTGCTCTTGTTCTCTGACTTGCTCTGCTTTAGCTTGCAGGTTTTTTTGCCCATGCGTGCTATCGATTTCCAACTGCTCTATTTGTCGGGAAAGTTGCTCCAAATCCTTTCGCTTTTGCTGGAAAGCCGGAAGTTGTTCGAGCAATTTTTGTAGCCTCTCCTCCAAGCCGGAATCTTTTAAAAAATTTGGCGGAAGCCAAGCCCTCAAATCCTCTTCCAGGGCCTGCAATTCTTCCTGCAGCAAGGCCATTTTCTCTTCGGCCTGTTGCAACGCCCAGGAAGCTCGTGCGTGCTTTTCCTCCAAAGGGCTGTGTTGCCAGCGGAGTTCTTGTAGTTCTTCCCGTTCGGTCTTCCACACAGCCCACCGAGCCACTGCTCGCCTTCGTTTTTCGTACCAAGGCTCAAGCTCTGCCCCCCTGGCCTCGCGCTCTCCAGCCAAAAGGCGATCATCCAGTTCTTTGAGCCACAGCCAGGGATCGTGTACAAAACCGGCACCAAATTCTACTGCCAACTCCCGTTCTCGCTCTTTCAATGCCTGCTCTCTTTGACTTGTTTCACGGCCCAAATCAGCCAAGGCTTCCCCCAGGCTTGCCAACTCCTCTTGGTACTTAGCTCTGTCCGTTCCTGCCTTTTGACAGGCAGATTTCAACTTCAAGTATTCTTTCTGCTTATGCGCTATAAGTTCTTCTTTATCAATGAGTTGCACCAACTCGCTATGCTTAGAAAAGAAATTGTTGAGCGCTACAGCTTGGCGATTGAGTTCCCGAAGTTGGGTCTGTAGGTACATCAAGCTTCGCTCAGCTTCTTCTTTTTCCCGGAGGGCAATGTCAAAGAGCTTTTGCAACTGCTGGAATTGCTCTTTGCCAACTTGAATTTGAGCATCCAGTTTTTCCGCTTTGGCGAAGAGGCTTTCGTAGCGTTCCTCATCGTTCAGCAAGTTTTCTAGTTTTTTCTCGGCCTCTTGTAAGGCTGTTTTCTTCGCGACAAACAGTTCTTCAGTTTCTTCCATTTCCCCAAGGAGCTTTTGCTCCTGTTGCCGCACTTCCTGCAAGCCTTGAATCAGGGTTTGCAAGGCATTCAGCTTCCGTTGCAGAGGCAAGGCGCGTTCATGGGCCTGCAAACGCTTTTGCTCAGGGGCAAAAGCGCGTTTTTCTTCTTCCAATTTTTTGCATCGCGCATGCCAGCGTTCCTGCTCTTGCTCCAGGCTGTGGAGTTGAACAAAACGGTTTTTGTGTTTTTCCAGGGTTTCCCGTTCCTCATGCAGCTGAGCAAGTCGCTCATTCAGTTGGAGCATTTGGTCGCGCAAAGCCTGGCGCTCTGCCTCGGAAGGCAACTGAAGTTTTTCGATTTCTTTTCGCACTTGGTCCAAATCTCCGGCCTCCAGCGTATAGCGTTCATAACAGTTTTTGGAGATTTCGGAATAGATTTTCGTTCCGGTGATTTGCTCCAATAAGGCACTGCGCTCGTTTTTCTTAGCCTTGAGGAAAGCCGCAAAGCCCCCTTGAGCCAGGAGGACGGAGCGAGTAAAACGGTCAAAATCCAATCCGGTGAGTTCCTCTACCTGGAGGTCCATTTCTCGGATTTTCTCTGTCAGGGCCAAAGTTTTGCCCTCCGCAGTGAGCTGAAAGAGCTTGCGCGCAGCCGGCTGGAGTCTTCCCTCCGGTTTGTTGCGGGCACGACGACGCTCATAACGAGCCAGGTAGATGTTTTCACCGACTTCAAATTCCACCTCAGCCCAGCAGAAGCCGGTACCCTGAGTCATGACTTCATCGATTTTACTTCCGCTTTCGTAGCGGTGAATGCGCCCGTAGAGAGCCAGGGTTATGGCATCCAGCAGGGTACTTTTTCCCGAGCCGGTATCGCCTGTGATGGCAAACAGCCCGGTGTCCGACAAAGGCGGCCGGCCAAAATCCAGCTTGAATTCTCCCCTCAGTGCATGCAAATTGCAGAAAGTCAGCTTGCGAATCCTCATAGCTCTTCCCCTTTTTGCTGCATCCATTCCAACAACTCCTCAAAGGTCTGGCGGAGTTTTTCGATTTCGCCTTTCGGCAAATGCTCTTGTCTGCAACGCTCTTCAAAAACCTCCTCCGGCCTCAACTGCTCCAAAGATTTTTGCGGTTTATCTGCCGTCCAATCCGACTTTTGCGTTTGTTCCAGGCGCAAACTGAGCACATCCATCTCGAGTCGTTGAGCCGCTTCTTGCAAACGCAAGCGCAACGCCGGTTCCATGTAATCAGCCTGCAAAACCAGTTCGAGCCAGGGTCTGAGCCGGTCGCTTTCATGGCGTTTGGCGAAAGCCTCCATTTTTTCGAGCAAAATAGCAGGGCTTCCTCCTCTAAGCGTTTTTAAACGACGGAAAACGGGTAGTCTAAAGCGCTTGCTCTCTAACAAGTGGCCTCCTTTCCAAAAAGTGAGGGTAACCGACTTTTCATCAATGGTTTCGCGAAAGCTCAGCGGAATGATCGAACCGCTGTACTGCACGCGGGAATTCCCCTCTACGGCCTGTGCCCTGTGCAAATGCCCCAGGGCCACGTATTGAAAGATGTCGGGAAAATCCGAAACGGCTATGTTTTTTTCATCGCCGAGATAGATGTTTTGCTGACGCCGGGGATCGGCCACCTGACTACCTCGCGCATACAGATGCCCCATCGCTATGATGGGCAAATTGTGCTCCGCGTACAGCTCTGCCCTTTGACCTAAGTGTTGATAATGTTCTTTGATGCGCTGGCGCAAACGCATGATGCGTTCTTCAGGAGATTCGGCAGCCAGGCCGGCACCCAAATCTCGATCGCGCAAAAAAGGTACGGCGGCGACCACAGCCTCCGCTCGTCCTTGTCTGTCTTGTAAGACGAGAAGTTCATCCTCTCCGCTGCGCACCCTCACGTGTACATTCAAAGCTTGCAAGAGGCGCCGAGGGGCTTCGAGATGAGCCGGTGAATCGTGGTTTCCCGCCGTGATAACTACATGACGACAGGAGGTTCGACTCAACTCGGCCAGAAAGCGGTAGTACTGCTCTTCAGCATAGGAAGGCGGACTGCCCAGGTCAAAGACATCTCCAGATACCAACAGCACATCAACTTTTTCGTTCTCAACGAGATCGAGCAGCCAATCCAGGGCCAACCGATGCTCCTCTTTGCGATCAAAATGGGAGAACTTCTGTCCCAGATGCCAATCGGAAGTGTGGAGTATTTTCAAAGGTCGCTGTATTTTGTCCCTTTCGGGAAAGCTGCCCGAGGGGCGTCAAAGTTAGCGGCAAAATTGCAACCTTTTTTTCAATATTTCTGCAAGGGAATCCTTCGCAAACCGAACGGGTTTCGCACAGCGATTGATCGCCCGGGCAAAATGAGCCGGTTTGAATTCCGACAATTTGTTGCATATTTGTCCTGCTTTTGGCCTTCAGCCCCAATCCCTGAGAGGAGGCAGCCAAGCGATAAAGAAATGGACAAACAGCTTCCATGAGTAATCCGATTTTAAACAGTGAACTGCTGGCTCGCAGAGCTAAGGTCGATGAGTTGATCAAGCAATTGCACGCCTTCAGCACGGCCATTGGCCATGAAGAACTGAGCGCTACCATCAATGAGTTGCGCAACCGGCTTCACGAGCCGTTTATGTTTGTGGTTGTCGGTGAAGTCAAGGCGGGAAAAAGCAGTTTTATCAATGCTCTGCTCGATACGGGAAGGGAAATCACGAAGGTGGCACCTCAACCCATGACCGATAAGGTCTTGCAGATTCTCTATGGCGAGGAAGAGAAAATCGTAAAGGTCAATCCCTTTTTGGAAAAGATTTTTTTACCCGTTGATGTACTCCGAGAAATTGCCATTGTGGACACTCCCGGAACCAACACCATCATCGAGCAACACCAGGAAATTACAGAGCGCTTTGTACCGGCTGCAGACCTCATTGTCTTCGTCTTTGAAGCTAAAAATCCCTATCGGCAATCGGCCTGGGATTTCCTGGATTTCATTCAGCAGGAGTGGCGCAAAAAAATCATCTTTGTCCTTCAGCAAAAGGATTTGATTTCTCCGGAAGACTTGGAAGTCAATGTAAAGGGTGTCCAGGAACAAGCCCGCAAAAAAGGCATAGAAAAGCCCCTGGTCTTTGCCGTTTCGGCCAAAGAAGAGCTGGAAGGTCATACGGATCGCAGCGGTTTTGAAGCCCTGCGCAGCTATATCCGCGAAAACATCACCGGGGGCAAGGCCGCTTACCTCAAGTTGGAAAACAGCCTGAACATCGCCTCCAACCTGGCCGAACGCTTGCAAAAAGCGCTGAAAGCTCGTCGCGAACAGTATGAGGCAGACAAAAGCTTCCGACAAGAAGTGCGCGAAATCCTCGATCGACAAACCGAACAGGCCGAACGCCAGGCCGGACGTCTGATTGAAAATGCTGCGGCTACCTATCGCGAAATCACGAGAGCCAAAGAGCGCCAACTCAGCAAGGAACTCTCCTTCTTTGCCTTGCTGCGGCGCAGTCTGACAGGGCTTTTTTCCAAACAAGCAGGGCTCAAAGAACAGCTGGACAAACTCGCCCGCGACATGGCACTGGAATTGGAAAACGGCTTACAACGCAAATTGCAGGAAGGCATCAATGACCTGGCCTTGAGCATCCAACAGATGGCCCAGCTCATCGATCTCAAACTGCAGCACAGCAGCACACCGCTCAGCCAGGACATGGACGTCTTTCGCGACATTAACGAACAGCGAAACCACGTGCTAAGCGATTTGCAAATAGCCTTTCGGCAAATGCTGGAACAGGGGGAAACTTTCAAGGCCTCTGAGCTTTTCCCCGAAAAAAAAGACCTCTCCCCTTCAGTGCTTACCGGCAGCGGCATAGCGCTCATCGGGGCCATACTCACCGCTGTTACCAACGGCGCCGTTTTCGACATCACAGGTGGAGTGCTCACCGGTTTGGGACTGCTCTTCGCCGGGGTTTCCTCCTCAGCCCAAAAGCGCAAATTGCTGAAGGGCTATCGCGCAGAGGTCCAACGAGGATTGGAAAAACTGCAAAAAAAATTGCACGAACAGCTCTTTTCCTATATCCATGCCGTACGGCATCAAATCGAAAGCAGCTTCAGTCGCTTTGATGCCCTGCTGGAAACCGAGGGCAAAGCTCTCAAAGAACTGGAAGAAGCTTTTGCCAACATTCAACACCATTTGCTCCAAAAGCCGGACAAGTAAAAGTTTTGCCGGCCTATCGTTTGCCGAAAGGCAAAAAAAAACAAAAACAACCCATGAAAACCCGAAAATTGCTCTTCATCTTTGTGTTTGTACTCCTGGGCTTCTTCAAAACCGAAGCACAAGAAAAAAAACATCTCTCCCCCGAATTGCTCTGGCAACTCGGCCGAGTTAGTTTACAGGACGTTTCGGCTGATGGCGTGTGGGTCTTATACAGTGTCAAGCGCTACAAATTGGAGGAAAACAAGGGACAGGCCGATCTCTACATCGCCAAGGCCTGGCCGACAAAAGAAGAAAAGCCCATACAACTCACCCACACACCGGAGAGCGAATACAACGCCCGTTTCCATCCGGACGGGCAACACATCGGCTTCCTGCGCAATGGCCATCTATACGAAATGAAATTGGACGGTAGCGAAGAGCGACAGGTTTCCGAGATGGAAATGACGGGTTTTTCCTATTCACCCCAGGGGTATTTTTTGCTTTACACCACAGAGGTGAAACACGAGCCCTCGCCTTCTGATATCTATCCCGATCTGGATAAGACCACCGGTTTGCTCTACGACGATCTCATGTTTCGCCACTGGACCGAGTGGGAAGACGGCTACTACAGCAACATCTTTTACGCCCCTTATCAGGATGGCCGCCTGGTTGGCGACCCCCAGCCCGTGATGAACGAAGCTTATGACAGCCCGCTCAAACCCTTCGGTGGTATGGAACAAATCACCTGGTCTCCCGATGAACGCTTTATCGCCTATACCTGCAAAAAGCTCAAAGGCGTAGAATACGCCCGCTCGACCAATTCCGACATTTACCTCTTTGACCGAAAAACCGGTTATACCTCCAACATCAGCCAGGGAATGCAGGGCTACGACATGAATCCCACATTTTCTCCGGATGGAAAAGTGCTCATCTGGAACAGCATGAAAACCCCGGGCTACGAATCGGATCGAAACCGCATCTTCGCTCACGACATGCAAAAGAAAATCCGTTGGGAAATCACGAAGGGCCTGGATCAAAATGCGGACAACCCGCAATGGGCTCCCGATGGCAGCTCCATCTATTTCACCAGCCCCTGGAGAGGCAGCATACAGATCTTTCAAATCGACTTCACCAAAAAGGGGCGACTGCGCCAACTCACGGGTGGGCATTACAACCACTATGGCGTCATCGTTCGAGAAAACAACGTCTTTACCCTGCGCTGCTCCATGAAAAAGCCGCACGAAGTTTATCGCGTAGTGCGGCAAACGGGCAAAGCCATTCAGGTCTCCCATGCCAACGACGATTTGCTCAACGACATCGCCATGGGGAAAGTCATCAAAAAGTGGGTAAAGACCACCGATGGAAAGCGCATGCTGGTTTGGGTCATCGTTCCACCGGATTTTGATCCTGAAAAAAAATACCCCACCCTCTTGTATTGCCAGGGTGGCCCTCAATCTACGGTCAGTCAATTTTGGTCTTACCGCTGGAATTTTGAACTCATGGCAGCCCAGGGCTATGTAGTGGTAGCACCCAACCGCCGCGGGCTGCCCTCTTTCGGCCGGAAGTGGAATGATGAAATTGCAGGCGATTGGGGTGGCCAAGCACAACAGGACCTGCTCACGGCCATAGATGAGCTTTCCAAAGAGCCCTATGTAGATACCAGTCGCCTCGGTGCTGTGGGAGCCAGCTATGGCGGCTACTCCGTCTATTGGCTGGCCGGCCATCACCAGGGGCGTTTTAAGACCTTTATCGCCCATGCCGGCCTGTTCAATCTTGAGAGTTGGTACGGAAGCACCGAAGAACTGTTTTTTGCCGATCACGACATAGGTGGCCCCTACTGGAAAGACCCGCGACCGGAGAGCTACGACAAGTTTTCGCCTCACCTCTTCGTCCAAAATTGGGATACGCCCATCCTCATCATCCACAATCAGCTGGACTTTCGCGTACCTCTGGAAGAGGGCTTGCAAGCCTTCACTGCAGCCCGACTGCAAGGTCTGGATGCGCGTTTGCTCTACTTCCCCGACGAAGGCCACTGGGTACTAAAACCGCAAAACGGCGTCCTCTGGCACAGGGTCTTCTTCGACTGGCTGGCTCGCTACCTCAAGGAAAAACCCGACAAGACGAAAAACACTAAAAAAGACATCCTTCCTCCAAAGAAGACGACCATCATGGACCATTAACCCATAAAGCTTTTTAGCCTCTTCCCTAACCGTCAAAAGTTTGCCATGAAAAACATCGCCAAAACCATACGGCAAAAAATGACAGACGAGGGCAAGCCTGAAAAGGCCTAATCTAAAAAAGACGGCAGGCAGAGCCAAGATTGGACAAGCCTCTGCCTACCTACTTTTAAACTCAGGAAATGCTGGGGTCCAACTGCGGCATGCGTACCGGAACGATCCAACCGAATTTGTCAGGACGCAGGCCCGCGCGCAGTTGATTGAGATAATTTTTGACAAAACGCCCCAGGGAATCTTCAGCCCGATCCGGTAAATTCATATCCACTTCGCCAAAGGTGATACGCACCACATCGGCAATAACGGCTGCCGTACCACTACCGAAACACTCCTTCAATTCGCCCTTGCGATAGGCCTCAACCACTTCATCCATACGCAGCGGGCGCTCCTCGACTTGATAGTCCGTTTCTTCTCGCAGGATAGTCAGAACGCTGTCGCGGGTAATGCCGTGCAGGATGGTGTCTTCGGAGATAGGAGGCGTAATGACCTTGTTTTCGATAACGAAAAAGATGTTCATCGTGCCCACTTCCTGCACGTAATTGTGATGGATGGCATCCAGCCAAAGGACCTGGTCGTATCCTTTTTCTTGGGCCAATTTGGAGGGAAGCATAGCCGCGGCGTAATTGCCGGCCGTTTTAGCAGCGCCTACCCCACCTGGTGCAGCACGAATGTAATGAGGCTCTGCCCAGAGATTGATGCGTTTCGTGTAATAAGGCCCTACAGGACAGGTAAAAATTAAGAAGCTATAATTTTCAGAGGGCTTTACGCCCAAAAATTCATCGGAAGCGTACATCAGAGGACGAATGTACAAGGCGCTCCCCTCCTGCGGCGGAATCCAGCCGCCATCCAAGCCCACCAAAGCATGGATAGCCTCCAAGAATACGTCTTCCGGAAAAGTCGGCATGCACATGCGTTCTGCCGAGCGGTTCAAGCGCAAAGCGTGCATCTCCGGCCTGAAGAAAAGTGGACTACCATCTTGACTTTTGGTCGCTTTCATGCCCTCGAAGATGCTCTGCCCATAGTGCAGAGCCATGATGGAGGGGTGCATGGGGATGTAGTCAAAGGGAACAATGCGGAAATCACCCCACTTGCCGTCTTTGTAGTCCGCCAAAAACATGTGGTCGGAAAAGTGCTTCCCAAATTGCAAAGAAGAAAAATCGATTTCACTTAATCGCGAGTGTTGAGTCCTGCGTATTGAAATGTTAACGTCCATAGAGTTCTTGTTTTTTTTCGTGGCACAAAGGTATGTGAATATCGGATAGCAAGAGGATATACCCGAACTTTCCGAAAAAATTACTTCTTTTGCAATATGTCAAAAACGCAGCAAACGTTCCCTCTCCTTTACTTCCGCCTCTTCAACGCTTTTGAACGAGACGATATTCGGAGTTGTCTAATTGGAAATAATGCTAAAAGCATACTTGTATTGGTCGCTGAAAATCAAGAGATTAGCGACGATTTGTTGGAATTCCTGAGTAAGATACTCCAAGCCGTAAACATCAACTTGCGGCAGGATATTGCTCTTTTACAGGTAACACCTGAAAGCTCATTTGGTTTCATCCAAATGGCCCGAAAATTTCCCGTGGAAAAATTGCTGAGTTTCGGCCTTCCGGCCAAACGACTGGGTCTGCACTGGCGCTATACGCCGTACAAGCCTATAGAGAAAATTAATCGTCGCTTTTTATTTGCCGAAAGGCTCAGCCAAATTCAAAACGACAGACAACGCAAGCTTTTGCTTTGGAAGGGGCTGCAGGAAATGTTTACCTCATGAGAACACTGATTTTCGCTTCGGGCAATGCACACAAATTGGTCGAAGTATCGATACTTTTGCAGGGTATAGCACAAATTCAGGGCTTACGCCAAATGGGTTTTAGCGGCGACTTACCCGAAGAACACGACAGCCTGGAAGCCAATGCGTTGCAAAAAGCGCGCGAAGTATATCGCCTGTACGGGCGCGATTGTTTTGCCGATGATACGGGCTTGGAGGTTTATGCTTTGGATATGGCCCCGGGGGTTTATTCAGCCCGCTATGCGGGAGTTGAACACGATGACGAAGCCAATGTGCAAAAATTGCTGAAGGAGCTGGAAGGTCAGGAAGACCGCAGGGCGCGTTTTCGCAGCCTCATAGCTCTAATTCTCGATGGCCGCGAATACCTGTTCGAAGGCGTTGTACAAGGGCAAATCCTTCGAGAAAAACGAGGGGCGTTCGGCTTTGGCTATGACCCCGTTTTTCTACCCGATGGCTACGACAAAACTTTTGCAGAAATGCCCTTAACTGAAAAGAACGCCATCAGCCATCGCTATAGGGCCCTGCAAAAAATGAAGCAGTTTTTGACCAAACAGCTAGGATGAACGCTGAAAACTTTCCGGATTTTCTGCTCGACAACGCCAAACTCTGGCAGCTCAACTACCAGGAGTTGAAAACCTTGGCCTTGCAATACCCCTATTGCGCCAACATCGCTTTGCTGTTGCTCAAAAAAAGCCGCCTGGAAGATCTGCCGGAGGCAGAAAGCAACCTGCACAGAGCTGCGGCCTTAGTACCTGACCGAGACTTTCTCAGGCAACAACTGCAACAATTGGAAGAAGAAATCCTGCAGGAAGAAAAGTTGCTCGGAGAAGGCGTTTTGGAATTGATGGACCTGGATGCCCTCAAAGAAGTACTCCCCGCAAAGATGGAAACTCTGGAAAACGAAGAATCGGAGGCTTTCGCCAAACAAGAACCAAGCCCTTCACCACCCGAGCGTCCCCTTGATGCCGAGGTAAAGCCCAAAGCCGAAATTCAGCCGGAAATTTCCGAGCAAGAAGAAACGGAAACCCGAGAAGAACAAGCCGAACGGGAAGCACTTCGTCCCGTAGAACCGGAGCAAAGCCCCACAGCAAGTGAGCGAGAAGAGCAAACGGAACAACCAAACCGGATCATCGCCGAAAAAGGCCTGTTGCCAACTTACCAAAAACCCGAATTGGACGACATTTTGCGCAAGCAAAAGAGCCTTTTTGCCGAAAGGCCGGATAAAGCTGAAAAAGACGAATGGGGTACTTTGGACGAACCCCGTCGGCTGGCTACGGAAAGTGTGCAACAAAAAGACGAAGTAGCTTCCGAAACCCTGGCCAAACTCTATGCCAGACAGGGCTACATCAAAAAAGCTCTGGAGATGTATGAACAACTCTGTTTGCTCAATCCCTCAAAAAGTGCTTACTTTGCGGCTCAAATTGAAACTCTGAAGAAAAAACACCGAAAATGAATGTACTCATAGTCCTTGCAGCCCTTACCGGTATCCTGCTCATGGCCATTGTGCTCATCCAAAACCCCAAGGGTGGCGGTGTGGACCCCACCATGGGCGGTTCGGCAGCCAATCAAATGTTTGGTGCAGCCCGCTCTACGGATTTGATTGAAAAGATAACCTGGGGCCTGGCCATAGCGCTGTTTGCCTTTTCGGTTCTTTCGGCCATCCTTGCCTAAACAAACTCAGCCTGGCAAAACACCCCGGCTCCATTTCCTCCGGAGACTTTTACGTCCTCTTGGAGGTTTTGAAGAAGTACCCAAAGCACAAGAGGTCGGCTATACGCCGGCCTCTTTTCTTTGCCAGTTTTACAGCAGAAAGTGACAAAAAGTCATTTTTTCGCGTTTGGCACACTATGTGCTAAAGGAACAAAGAGGATAAATTTTTTAACCACCAAAAAAGAACAACTGACTATGAAACCAATTGGAGATCGCGTAGTCATCAAACCTGCCCCCGCCGAGGAGAAGACCGAAGGGGGCATTTTGATTCCGGATACGGCTAAGGAAAAACCCCAAAAAGGTACTGTAGTTGCCGTAGGCCCCGGAAAAGACGGAAACCAACCCACCGTGCAAGTCGGTGATGTGGTGCTCTATGGCAAATACGCCGGTCAAGAGCTGACCTTTGAAGGAGAAGATTACCTCATCATGCGGGAAGATGACATCCTCGTCATTCTCGAATCCGGGAAGTAAAACGAACTTTTCCCTCAGCAACACAAAACGCTTTAACTGAACTTAAAACCGAAAAAAACCATGGCTAAAGAAATTAGCTTTAACAGCGAAGCACGCAATAAACTCAAAGCAGGCGTAGATGCCCTGGCCAATGCCGTCAAGGTTACGCTTGGCCCCAAAGGGCGCAATGTCATTATCCAAAAGAGCTTTGGAGCTCCCCATGTTACCAAAGACGGTATCACCGTAGCTAAAGAGGTGGAGCTGGAAGACCCCATTGAGAATATGGGTGCACAGATGGTCAAAGAAGTCGCTTCTAAAACTTCCGATGTAGCCGGAGACGGTACTACCACCGCCACCATCCTGGCACAATCCATGATCACCGCCGGTTTGAAGAGCGTGGTGGCAGGTGCCAATCCCATCGGCTTGAAACGCGGCATTGACAAAGCCGTCGATACTGCCGTAAAAGGCATCAAAAAGATGGCCGAAACCATAGGCGATGACTTCAAAAAGATCGAACAAGTAGCCGCCATATCCGCCAACAACGACCAGGAAATCGGTAAACTCATCGCCGACGCCATGAAGCGCGTTACCAAAGACGGCGTCATCACGGTAGAAGAAGCCAAAGGAACGGAAACCTACGTGGAAGAAGTTCTGGGTATGCAGTTCGACCGCGGCTATCTGTCGCCTTATTTCGTAACCAATGCCGAAGAAATGGTTACGGAATACGAAAACCCCTACATCCTGATCTACGACAAGAAAATCTCCAACATGCAGGACATCGTGCCCATCCTGGAGAAAGTCGTAGCCGCTAACCGCCCCTTGCTCATCATCGCTGAAGATGTGGAAAGCCAGGCGCTGGGTGTCTTGGTCGTCAACCGCCTGCGCGCTAATTTGCAAGTCGTTGCCGTAAAAGCTCCCGGCTTCGGCGATCGCCGCAAAGCCATGTTGGAAGACATCGCCATTCTCACCGGCGGCACCGTCATCAGTGAAGAAAAGGGCTACAAACTGGAAAATACCGACCTGTCTATGCTCGGTCAAGCCGAAAAAATCACGGTGGACAAAGACAACACCACCATTGTCAACGGCAAGGGCAAAGACGAGCACATCAAAGCCCGCATCAACCAAATCAAACAGCAAATCGAAACTACCACTTCGGATTACGACCGCGAAAAGCTCCAGGAGCGCCTGGCTAAACTGGCCGGAGGCGTAGCTGTCCTACACGTAGGTGCAG
>JALSKB010000211.1 GCA_026989035.1 Saprospiraceae bacterium
TTTCGACTCGAGACAGGGCGAGTTGTTCAAGGCTTTTGAAGAGTTCGAGCTGTCGTTTGAGTAGTTTCTCAGTTTGGTACAGTTCGTAGTATTGCAGGTAGTTTTTCCTGACGTACCAGGCCAGGTCGAGCTTGCTGTTTTCCCAGAGGTAATAGGCTTTCATGGCCTGGCTTTCGGCCCACTCTCCTCGGGCATTCAGGGCTTTTTGCCAGGGTATTTTTTGGCTTGCGCCAAATTTGACCCATTGGGGGCCAAGTCGGGTTTCCACGGGCAGCGGCAATACGCCTAGATTGAGCTGAGGATCGGCCCACTGCGTGAGTTGGTCGGGCACTTCAGCTTTGGCGAGGTATTCTTGGTAGCCGGCCCGGATTTGGAGGTTTTGCCTTTCGGCACGGGCTACCAGGCTGTCGAGGGGCTGAGCGAGAGAAAAGGTGGGCAGGGCCAGGAGCAGTAAGATTGGGAGGAGAGAGGATGCTCCTATACGGCCTCTGCCCGATTTTTTGCGCACTTTGAGCTCGTGATACCAGGAATACAAAACGGGTACGGTGAACATGGTCATGACTTGAAAAACCATACCGCCAAAGGAAGGCAGAGCCATGGGCAACATGATGTCGGCGCCGCGTCCTGTGGAAGTGAGTACGGGGAGTAGAGCGAGAATGGTGGTGGCTGTGGTCATCATGGCAGGGCGCACGCGTTGTAAGCCGGCTTCTATAACGGCTTCTCGGATAGCTTCTGTAGTTTGCGGTCGGTTTCGCTTAAAGCTGTCTCGCAAATACGTGGCTACCAGTACGCCGTCGTCGGTAGCGATACCGAAGAGGGCAAGAAAGCCCACCCAGACAGCTACCGAGAGGTTGATGGGGCGTATTTGGAAGAGTTCTCGCATGGAAGTGCCGAAAAAGTCAAAATTCAAGAACCAATCCTGGCCATACAGCCAAATCATGACGAAACCTCCGGAGAAGGCGATGAACACGCCGGAAAAAATCATGCTGGTTACCGGCACGGATTTGAATTCAAAGTAGAGGATGAGGAAGATGATCATCAGGGCAATGGGCAATACGATGCTGAGGCGTTTGCTGGCTCTGACCTGATTTTCGTAATTGCCGGCAAAGCGGTAGCTGAGGCCGGGGGGGAGTTGTAATTCGCCGGAGGCTATTTTTTCCTGGAGCAACTTTTGAGCGTTGTGTACCACCTCGACTTCTGCGTATTGCGGTTCTCTGTCGAAGAGTACATATCCGACCAAAAAGCCGTCTTCACTTTTGATGGATTGGGGACCGGGCTCATAGCGTATTTCAGCTACTTCACTCAGCGGTATGGGGTTGCCATGAGGTGTATTCAGGTAAATGCGCTTTAAGATATCCGGATCGTTGCGCAACTCACGTGGGTAGCGCAGCCGTATGGCATAGCGCTCTCGGCCTTCTACGGTTTCGGTCATTTTCATTCCGCCTACGGCAGCCTGGATGTTGCGCTGCACTTGGTTGATGGTCAGCCCGTAGCGGGCCAGCTGGTTGCGTTTGATGTCGATGAGGAGGTAGGGCTTACCGATGATGCGATCGCTAAAGACAGAAGCGTCTTTAATGCCTTCTACTTCGCGTAGCCACTTTTCGAGCTGCAAGCCGAACTGCTCAATGTCCTTTAAGTTGGGGCCTCTGACTTTAATGCCCATGGGAGCACGCATGCCGGTTTGCAGCATGATGAGACGGGTTTCTATGGGTTGCAATTTGGGAGCAGAGGTTACGCCGGGTATTTTTGTGGCTTTGACGATCTCATTCCAGATGTCGTCGGGCGATTGAATGTGGTCTCGCCATTGTCTGAAGTATTGTCCTTTGGGGTCGGGTATGAGTTCTCCGTTTTCATCGCGTAGGTATTTGCCGTCTTTGTCCACTTTGAAGCGCAGTCGATGTCCGTTTTCATCGGTTTTGTACTCTGGCTTGTAGATAATGACGTTTTCGTACATGGAAATGGGCGCGGGGTCCAGAGCACTTTCTACGCGGCCGAGTTTGCCCACGACGGTTTCCACTTCGGGTATGGCATTGACGGCCATGTCCAGCAATTTGAGGTTGCGTAGATTTTCCTCCATGCCCGAATGCGGCATGGAAGTAGGCATGAGCAGGAAGGAGCCCTCTCCCAGGGCTGGCATAAACTCCTGACCGGTTTGTCGGAAGATGTTGTAGCCCGCGATGAGCAGGGCTATGGGAAAGAGAAAGAAAAGAAGTTTGTTTTCCAGGCAGAAGCGCAGGATTCGGCCATAAAATCGAATGACCAGCCAGAAGGCACCCAACAAGATGGCCGCCAGAAGAAGCACGAAACCGAAATTGGTGAAAGTGCTTTTCACGACCCCTAAGGGCATCCACATGCGCGCCAACAGGTAGGCTACCAAGAGGGCATAACTGAAATTCTTTACGAGGTCAATCCGGCTGCTTCTTTGCGGATAGCGCGCCTTGGCGATAACGACTATGGCCTCAAACAGGCCCACCAAGATCAAGCCCCAAGCTATTTGGATGCCGACATAGGCAAAGAGCCAGGTGCCGGCGGCGATGAGCAAAAAGGGCATGATCAGGCTGCGAACTCTTAGCCTCTTGTTTGAACCGGATGATGCGCTGTTTTCTCTTTTGAAAACGAGATGAGCCAAGGCAGGTAAAACGCTCACAGCTAAGATGATAGAAGCTACCAGGGCAAAGGTTTTGGTGAATGCCAGGGGTCTGAAGAGCTTGCCCTCTGCAGCCTGCATGGTGAATACCGGCAAGAAGCTTACGATGGTGGTGGCTACAGCCGTAATGACGGCCGACGCTACCTCCATGGTCGCCTCATAAATGATTTCCAGGCGATTTGCATCGGGCGGAGCTTTTCGGAGGTGCTTGACCATGCTCTCGGTGAGTACGATGCCCATGTCCACCATGGTGCCTATGGCAATAGCTATGCCCGATAAGGCCACGATGTTGGCGTCAACGCCAAAGTAGCGCATGGCTATAAAGCACATGAGTACGGCTACCGGTAGAGCCATGGATACCAGGATGGAGGCACGCAAGTTCATCAGCATGAGAATCACCACGATGATGGTGATGAGAATTTCCAGGGTGAGGGCTTCCTGCAGGGTGCCGATAGTCTCTTTAATCAGTTGGGTTCGATCATAGAAGGGGACAATGGTAACTCTGGATACCGTACCGTCTTCCAGCGTTTTACTTGGCAGGCCCGGAGAAATTTCCGCTATTTTTTCTTTGACGTGTTGTATGACAGCCAAGGGGTTTGAGCCGTATCGAGCTACTACAACACCTCCGACGGCCTCTGCACCTGCCTTGTCCAGTGCACCGCGCCGGGTGGCAGGACCGACTTGTACAAAGGCGATGTCTTTGATGCGTATGGGCGTGTTGTTGCGCTCTGCAACTACGCTGTTTTCGATATCCTCAATGTTTTTGACATATCCCAAGCCTCGTACGAAGTATTCGACTCGGTTGATTTCCATGGTTTGGGCACCTATGTCGAGATTGCTGTTGCGTACGGCTTGCATGACCTGTTCCATGCTGAGTCCGGCAGCTTTCATGGCGTCGGGATTGACATCTACCTGGTATTCCCGGACATAACCTCCTATGGAAGCCACCTCCGAGACTCCTTCGGCAGCGCTGAGGGCATAGCGCACGTAGAAGTCCTGGATAGAGCGCAGCTCCTGGGGATCCCAACCGCCGGTGGGCTTGCCATTTTCATCTCGCCCTTCCAGGGTGTACCAAAAAATTTGTCCTAATGCTGTTGCATCAGGGCCCAGCGTGGGTTGAACGCCTTCGGGCAGGGTGTTGGGTGGCAGGGAGTTTAGCTTTTCCAGGATACGGCTCCGACTCCAGTAGAATTCGATTTCATCTTTAAAAATGATGTAGATCGTAGAGAAGCCGAACATGGAGTTGGAGCGTATGCTCTTGACTCCGGGGATGCCTAACAGAGCTGTCGTCAGGGGATAAGAGATTTGGTCCTCCACGTCCTGAGGTGAACGACCGGGCCATTTAGTGAAGACGATTTGTTGGTTTTCACCTATATCGGGTATAGCATCTACGGGGACAGGATCGCGTGGCAGCCCTTTGATGTTGAAATCAAAAGGAGCGGTAGCCAGGCCCCAGAAGACGAAGACCGAAAGCGTTAGCCAGGTGATGAGCTTGTTCTCGAGAAAAAAGCGAACGATTTTAGCCAGCATGGTTTAGCATTCAAAAATATCGGAAAAGGTTATAGCTTTGGCTTCACTGTTGAAGTGAAATAGCTAAACTGCTCGTTTTGCCCTGCTTGTGTGACAAGACGAGCTTTGTCCCTTTGCCGGTAAAAAATACCCGAGCAAAGGGCTTAACCGCTTTGAATGCTAGAAGAGGAAGGATTGTGTGAAAGCAGCGAGGTGTTGCCGGCCGGGTTTAGGAGGTGGAGGGCCTTTCGGCAAATGGTTTTTTGCTTTTTGGCTGTAGCTGTTTGCCGGAAGGCAGTCGTTTTCCGAAAAGATGGGAGAGGTGAGAACGGGCTTTTGGAACGATTCCTGCTGAGGCGTTTTGTCCTGCTGGTTTTCCGTTTTCAGCAGTTGGACGCGATCTTGGCAGCAATCGCTTTGGTCGATTTGGGTTTGCCCTGGCTTGGTCTTGGCTCTCAGCTTGCAGCTGGAAATTTTGCCCTTTTTCTCCATGCCGCAGCCATCTGCTTGGCGAAACAGAGCCGTTTGGACCCGTTGCCCCTGGCAGTAGTGTTCACCTATGACCAGTCCGCTGCTGCTGCTGAGCAACAGGAAGGCCAGAAAGAGGTGTAATATGGCTGCTATTCGCTGCATAGAGTAAGGCAAAGGTAATGCGTTTTCTGCTTTCTCCTACACATTTTATTGTTTCTTTAACGTCTCAAAGGCGATTTAGTTTTTTGGCCGTGTGATTTTCTTTCTTTTTGGGATTTTGGGGAGACAGAGGAGTGCTGTCGTTTGTTTTGGTTTTTCTCGATAAATTTTATTTTACCGCGGTGAAACAGGTATTGCATCATCCCGTAGGGGTTATCGGAGCGGGGCGTTTTGGCACCGCCATCGCTTTGTTGCTGGCGCGCAAAACGGAGGTCTTGTTGTACGCGAGGAGGGCGGAAGTTTACGAGGAAATTGAAGGTCGAAGGCAATTGCACGGGCAGAACTTACCGACAGCTTTGCAAGCTGTAGCCTCTTTGGAAGAAGTAGCCCGGCGTTGTCGTTTGATCTTCCCCGTTGTGCCCTCTGAAAATTTTCGATCTATGATGCAAGTTTTGGGGCCTTATCTTAGCCCGGCTCACTTTCTCATTCATGGAACGAAAGGGTTTGATGTTTATCCTCGGGAGTTGTTGGAAAAAGAAGCCCTACACCCTTCTCAGGTGCGCACCATGAGCAAAATCATTTTGGAGGAGAGTCCGGTTTTACGAGTGGGCTGTTTGTCGGGGCCGAATTTGGCGGTGGAAATCATGGAAGGTCAGCCCACGGCTACGGTCATTGGGAGTCATTATAAGGAGGTCATTGCTTTGGGGCAGTACGCTCTTTCAGGACCTCGTTTTCAAGTTTTTGGCACCCATGACATGTTAGGCGCCGAGTTGGCTGGGGCTTTGAAAAACATCATTGCCATTGCTTCGGGCATGTTGGCGGGTATGGGCTTGGGGAAGAACATCCAGGCTTTGCTCATTACAAGGGGCTTGATGGAGATGATCCACTTTGGCAAGGAGATGGGAGCTACCCCTGCAGCTTTTTTGGGCACGGCGGGCATTGGCGACTTAATTTGCACGGCTACCAGTGAAAAGAGCAGGAATTTTTCTTTTGGTTATAGGCTGGCTCGAGGGGAGGCTTCGGTCTCTGATCGCATGGCCTATGGGGAGTTGGTAGAGGGCGTGCGTACGCTACTGATTGTGCACAAGATCAGTCGCCATAGGAAGTTGTCGTTGCCCTTGGTGAGTATTTTGTACAAAATACTCTATGAAGATCTTTCGGTAGAGCGCGGCTTAGAATTGTTAATGCGTTTTCCGTATAATGTAGATGTAGATTTTTGGGAGGACGATGTTCAGAAAACTGAAGATCTGCAAGATTAGATTTAAGTTTAAGGGCATGGAAAAATTGGCTGAAAACTATAGAATTTGTATTTTTTTAGGATCATTCTCTTAAATTTTCTCTTAGTGCTGCTAGAAACTACCCGAAATCGAGCTCTTGGAAGAAGGGTCTTGAAAAGACTTTAGGCGTAGGAGAAACTTTATATTTTCTTGTCGGAGAAGTCAGGCTATTTTTTTGCGATGTGAGTATTTGAAAAGTGCTCTGTCTTTGAACTATGCTCTAGTTTATTCTGATTTCAAACCGTTTCAGGAAGTTTCCCTTACGTCCGCTATGATCTACTTGGAGGTATATGATAGAGCCTTAAACAGAGTGCAATCTAAGTTGGTTTTCAACTCAAAAGACTATACGCATGGTGAAGTGGTTTGGGCGGCGTCAGCCTCCGGGCAAGTTTTCGATGGGTACAAATTCCCATCTGAGTTTTTTTGTTTTGGGGTGATGCCTGAACAATAAGGCCCTTCCCTCCGAGCGTTTTTCATCTCGAACGGGGATGCCACATCCCAGATACCGGATCCCATCTGATGTTTGCACATTAAAAGTCGTTTTGTTGTTGCCAAAGTCTCCGGCCAGGCAGATGACTTCTATTCCCCGATTTTGGACTTTGCGCAGCAAAGGCAAGATGTCTTGTGCCCAATTGGTCTTGGTGATGGTGTAGTTGCAGGCCCAATCGTAACGGCCTTTTCCCGTGTAGGCCTTCAGTTCGGGATTGTCGCGCAACCAGATGGCTTTGTGCATGAGTAAGATGAGATGAGAGGATTTTTGTATGGTATCTGTTATGTTTCTCAACATCTGGAGCTGCAAGCCGCTTAGGGTACAAATCCAATCTTTTTTTTCCTGGGTGTACAAAACGGCCCACGTGATGCCATTTTGATGGAAGCTATAGGTGATCGGTTTGCGGGTGAAAGTGCGCACCAAAGCCGTGTCGGCATTGTCGTGATTTCCCAAAGCCCAGTGTGTTCGATCTGAAGAAAGATTAAAAATGCGGTTTACATATTCGAGGGTGCCCTTTTTTTTAGAGGTTTCCTCCGTGATGTCTCCTCCGAGCAGCAACAAATCGTATTTGCTAAAGTCCTTTTTTTCCAAGCGCGGATCCATGCTTTGTTTCAGGGAATCAAGTGTTCGGGTATGGGCCAGAAAGAGATATTGTTTTTCATCCTTTTCTTTGCATGAGAAGAACAGTAAAAACAGGGTTGAAAAAACAGGGAAGAGATGTTTTAAGTATCGCAGCCTTTTTGTATTTTTTTTGTTCTTGAGTGTGAAAGCCGGATAAAGTCCTCTGTTTGTTTTCATGTCCACTGATTTTCAACTAAAAGATTGCATCCCCGCATTTCGCTGTTGTCGCTGCGTCCCAGGACTTCAAAGGTGCCGTCGGTTTGCATGCGGCCAATGTCTTGGGTAGCGATG
>JALSKB010000212.1 GCA_026989035.1 Saprospiraceae bacterium
TGCTGCGATTAGGGCCTGCTCTATGGAAATTTGTCCTGCGGCAGAGACGCACGATCGTGCGTCTCTACTTGCTTGCTTACCTTGCCCTGCGGCTATCCCTGTGGCATACCGCGACGGCCGCTGGGACCAGGCCGGGGGCATAGGGTATGCGTAGGCTTTGATTGGAAATGGATTTTGAAACGGAGAAAAGCAGTAAATCCATTTCTCCGATTAGCCGATTTTACCGATTAACCCGATTTAACCGATTAGCCGATTAACCCAATAACCGTAACGGACGTGATCGTCGTAATCGTCGTGACAATTGTAAAGCTTCTTCTTTTGGCTTGATCCAAAAGAAGCAAAAACTCAAGGCTGACCAAGGCTACCAGCATGAACCAGCGGGTTGATATAAAATGGAACCAGCGGGTTGATATAAAATGGAACCAGCGGGTTGACACCCGCTGCAACTAGGGCCTTCCCGCCAGCCCGAGGATTTTATACTCAAGGCTAAAGAAGACAATGACAGCAAAACAACACGCAGGACTAAATGGGAGCAGCAGGTTCACACCCGCTGCGATTAGAGGCCTGCTCTATGGAAATTTGCTCTCCGGCACCCTACGAGCAAAGCCCCAAGCCGCGACGGCCTCTGTCTTAACGGCCGCTCGGGCCAGGCCGGAATTTTGGCATGCGCAGGCTTTGATTGGAAATGGATTTTGAAACGGAGAAAAGCAGTAAATCTATTTCTCCGATTAGCCGATTTTACCGATTAACCCGATTTAACCGATTAGCCGATTAACCCGATTAACCGTAACGAACGTGATCGACGTAATCGTCGTGACGATCGTACAGACGCACAATTTGTGCGTCTCTGTCGGTGGAAATTCATTTCCCCAATTGATCCGATTTAATCGATTAGCATTCAGCACAATCTTAAAGGCTTGTTCTTTTGGCTTGACCCAAAAGAAGCAAAAGATCAAGGCCCGGCCAAGGCCTACTAATTACTGTCTACTGATCACTGCTTTGCACGCTTTGCATGGCCCTTTGCGGATAAAGCAATTTTCTCTTACACCCCAAACGATGCATGGAAGTTAATCAAGCCGAGAGCTCAGCAAATAAAAGAAGGGAACCCGGCATGGCCGGCTTCCCTCTTTTCATTCACTCACTGCATTTGCCGAAAGGCAAGATATTCGCCAAACGCTGTAAGCAGTGAGATTCACAACTCTTCCCGATTTAGAAGGTCAACTTCAGCCCTATATTCCAAGTGCGGCCAAAGCCAAAGAAGCCCCGAGCATCGGACAAAGTACTTGCCGTGCGTGCTTCGGCAATGTACAATTTATCCAAGGCATTATACACATTAGCGCGGAGCGTAACACCTACACCGGCAATTTTGGTCCTATAGCTTGCTCCCAGATTCATAATCCCATAAGCGGGCAACTGCAAAGCCTGCTCGCCTTCCTGAGAGGGGTCCGTGTAATCTGTCGGATCAAACAGCGCAAAAAACTGATCGTAGTAAGTATAATCCACATCCATACGCAGACCGAATGGGAAGTCGTAATCCAGGCCAAGGCGGAAGGTCGTTTGAGGAGCATCGCCGACTTTCAAACCTGAAGCATAGACCGTTACGGTATCAATGACCACGTTGTTTTCATCAGACAACAAAGCCTCTACGTTATTCACCCATTGCCAGCTACCCAAAGAAGCCATACCTGTGAGGCTCAAACCTCCGATCACTTTGGCATTGAAATCGAGTTCTACACCTTGATGAACGGCATCCAGGCCGGTAACGTTAGCGTAGCCATCCGTAGCTTGAACATAGACGAAAAGGCTCTTGTCTTGCCAGTTCATCCAGTAGAGATTCAGGTTAGCAGCCATGCGAGGCATGCGCAAACCATAACCCAATTCAGCAGCCAACACTTTTTCGTTGACGGCATCGGGGTTCACATCTTCGTTGTTGTAGTTCGGAAAAACGGCATCGAAAATGGGCGCACGGGAGTAATAACCGCCATTGGCAAAGATGTTATGGTGCTCATTAATGTTGTAATTGGCACCAGCCTTGGCATTGTATCCCAGAAAGCTGTATCGATCGGAAACTTCCAGATCGCTGCCTATGGCATAGTTGAAGCGATCCTGACGCTGATAGCTGGTATTGGAAACCGAGCCAGCCAGGAACACGGTCAAGGCATTCCGGGTGTACTCCAGTTGCGCAAAACCACCTTGCCAACCGACGATACCGTCGTTGTCGTAGTGGATTTTGTTTTCCTGAGGTGTACCGTCGAAATCACCGGCATCTTCCTGCACCAGTTTACCCTCTTCCTTGCTGTCCACATCGCCATTGCCGTTGAAATCTATCCAGACGGGCTTGTCCACGTTTACATCGCGGGGATCGAGCCAATAGTCGTTACCCAGCAAGTCTTTAACACGGCGATAGTGCAAACCGCGGTATTGGCGAACATCTATACCCACCATCAGATTCAGGTTGTCGGTCAGGTCGTGCTTAAAGGTAGAAAGCACGCCCAGCCAGTTGTGTTCGTTCATGGAAGCTCGGCGAATGAGACCGTTGCGTTCACCGGCTACATAGCCGTATTCCGGGTCTTTGCGGTTTCCTTCCGTGGGGAATCCATCCAAACCACCGGTACCACTGTTCCAGGCAACGATGTCGTCCATGCGAATCAAACCATTCTCATCGCGGAATCCCCAGGTACCTTTTCCATCGATTTTGCCTCGATCTCCCGTACCACCGCCACGGCCGAAGGAAACATAAGCCGAAGTAGCCAGGAAGGTGCGGGGGCTGATGGTCCAGTAGTGGTTCAAAGCGATTTGGGGTTTGTGGTAGAAGTTTTCGCGAATGTTGAAAATTTCACCGTTCAGATAGCCCCAATCGCTGTTGTAGCGAATACTCCCCGTAGTTTCTTTCTCTGCAAAATCACCGGCTTTTTTGGAATTCAAGAAGTTAGCATACTCTTCGGAAGTAACATCTCCATCGCCGTTGGCATCAGCCTCATCCGTCGGCACATAAACCGATAGTTTTTCGCGGAAAGAGCGCTGACCATGACGCTGAGGAGCACCAATAGCGGTAAAGACCAACTGATGGTTTTCGCCCAGTTCTTTGGAGATCGAGGCGAAATAAGACCAGGCATCGATCCAGGTAGCATCGATGTAGCCGTTGCCGATGGTACGCGAGCCGGAGACCGTAAAGGCCCAGCCGTTTTCGGTGCGTCCGGTGGACAGCGTCAGACCTGCTTTCAAAAAGCCGTCATTACCTACTGTCGTAAAAGCAGAACCACCGCGTTTGGCATCCGTGGTCTTGGTAATGATGTTAATAGTACCGCCTACAGAGTTGATAGCCAATTTCGAGGCTCCCAATCCGCGCTGCACCTGAATCTCGCGGGTTACGTCGCTCAGGCCGGCCCAGTTTGACCAATAAACCCAGCCGTTTTCCATGTCGTTAACGGGAATACCGTTGATGAGCACAGCCGTGTTGCGCTGATCGAAACCGCGAACATTGATACGGGCATCGCCAAAACCACCACCACCACGGGTAGCATAAACCGAAGGCGTAGAGTTCAACACCTGAGGAAATTCTCTATTGCCCACTTTAGCTTCGATCTCGGCAGATCCCACTACCGATACAGCAACCGGGGTCTTTCTATCTACCGCCGAAGAAGCCACCACGTTAATCTCTTTCAAGCCAATGGCATCAAAGCCCAGGCGAACGGTCCCCACGTCAACTTTACCGGAAACAGAAACCGGCACGTCCATGGTTTCATAACCCGTATAAGAAATCTGCAACGTGTAATTGCCTTCGGGGACATTGGCAAGCATAAACTTGCCGTCCACATCGGTAATGGTACCTATCGTAGTACCTTGCAGTAAAACGGAAGCACCGATCAAAGGTTCATCCGTTTCGGCATCCAATACCGTTCCCATGATGCTCTGGCTAAAGCCTGCAACAGCAGCCAACAGCAAGATGAAAGTAAACAACTTTTTCATAGTTGAAAGTTTGGTTGTGAAGTAATTTGCCGCAAAGGTAAGCAAGTCTTAGTGCTAAAACCAAACGCAAAAAAAGTTAACTTAAAATTCATCTAACTGATTTATATCACCCTTAAGGGGCTATCAGGTTATCATTCCAAATAGTCATCGTATTTTTACCACGCCAACAAAACCAACTTTTTCAAAACACCGTCAAAAGCTTTCCCGATATGCGAATCGTTCCTATCCTTGCCCCCCTATTCCTGCTTACTCTCGGCTTTTTTTCCTGCAAGAACTCCTCAGTACCTGCTTCAAAAGACGCTTGGAGCGGCAGCCTGCTGGAGCTCCTGCCTCCTGAAAAAACGGGCATAGACTTCTCCAACACCCTGTCGGAAAGCCCCAACATGAATATAGCTTTCTACGACTATTACTACAACGGAGCCGGCGTGGCAGCAGGAGACATAGACAACGACGGTCTGCCCGACTTGTTTTTTTGCGGCAACAACCAGCCCAACAAGCTCTATCGAAATCTCGGCAACTTCAAATTTGAAGATATCTCGACCAAGGCCGGCATAGCCCGAAACAACGCTTGGGCCGTGGGTGTTACCATGGCCGATGTCAATGCCGACGGCCTACTCGACATCTACGTCTGCCATGCCGGGCCCAATGATCCGGCAAACTTCCCCAAAGCCAATGAACTTTTCATCAATCAGGGTAACGGCACCTTCAAAGAGATGGCCCGCCAATACGGCATAGCCGATTCGGGCTACTCCATGCACGCCACTTTCTTCGACTACGATCAAGACGGCGACCTGGACCTCTTTGTTTTAAACCACAGCAACATCTACGAAACCAATACCTATACCTATCACGATTGGCTAGCCAAAGCTTCCAAGGAAGAAATTCAACGCTACAGCAATACGCTGTACCGCAACAACGGCAACGGCACTTTCACCGATGTAACCGAACAGGCCGGCATGCTCAAACCGGGCTTCGGCCTGGGTGTCATAGCGGCAGATTTTAACGAAGACGGCCTGACCGACCTCTACGTCTCCAACGACTACTTCATTCCCGATTTCCTATACATCAACCAAGGCGATGGCACTTTCAAAGACGTCATCGAAGCCCACACTGCGCACACTTCTTTTTACTCCATGGGCTGCGACGGCGCCGACATCAACAACGACGGCTTGATCGACCTGGGTGCCGTGGACATGACCCCTGCAGATCACGTGCGTTCCAAAGTCTTGATGCCCTCCATGGACGTCCCTCAATTTTACTACCTGATCCGCGACAAGGGATATCAACTACAATACATGTTCAACAGCCTACAGGCCAACAGAGGCTACGGCATTTTTAGTGAAATAGGAAATTATTCCGGTGTTTCCAAAACGGATTGGAGCTGGACTGCTCTCTTTGCCGATTTGGACAATGACGGCTTAAAAGACTAC
This sequence comes from Saprospiraceae bacterium, assembly GCA_026989035.1. GTDB lineage: Bacteria > Bacteroidota > Bacteroidia > Chitinophagales > Saprospiraceae > WGBN01. The sequence continues at coordinate 5,400 of JALSKB010000212.1, forward strand.
ATCGTAACCAACGGCTTCAAACGCGATACCAAAGACAACGATTTCCGCATAGCCAGTCAAAAAGCCCGCAGGGAAGGCAAACCCCTGACACCCGAACAAGTCTGGGAAAACCTCAACAAGATGGAAAGCCACCCCCTGCCCAATTACCTCTACCACAACAAAGGGAATTTCAAATTTGAAAATGTGGCCGACGCTTGGGGCTTTGCCGAACCATCTTTCTCCAATGGCACCGCTTATGCAGACTTTGATCGAGATGGCGACTTAGACCTCGCCATCAACAACGTAGATGCCCCGGCCTTCATCTATCGAAACCACGCTTCCGAAACGGGAAAGCACTTCCTGCAAGTCCAACTGACCAGCAGCTCACACAAGCCAATCTTCAACAGCAAAATCGAAATCCGCTATCCGGGGGGCAAGCAATTCATCGAAATCACCCCCAGTAGAGGCTACGCCTCTTGCTCTGAAACCATAGCGCATTTTGGCCTGGGAGACGAAACTACGGTAGATGAAGTACGCATCATCTGGCCCGACGGAAAAACCCAAACCCTTATTCAAAAACCCAAGATAGATCAATTGCTCACCGTAGATATGGATCGGGCCAATCGGCAAAACTTTCAAAAACCGCCATCCAAAACGCCTTTCCTCGACATCACTTCCCAAAGCGGCATAGATTTCGTCCACAAAGAAAACCCCTTCAACGACTACGCCAAGGAAGTGCTGCTACCTCATAGCCAATCCAAATTGGGCCCCTTCATCGCCGTAGGTGATGTCAACGGAGACGGCTTCGAAGACTTTTTCGTCGGAGGTGCTTTGGGGCAAGCCGGCAAAATGTACCTGCAAGACCCCACTACCGGCAAATTCGTACCTAACCCCTCTCAAGCCTGGCAGCAGCATCAAAATATGGAAGACATGGGCGCCCTACTCTTTGATGCCGATGGCGATGGCGACCTGGACCTCTACGTCGCCAGTGGCGGTGGCGGCGATGTCGAAGGCCAAAAACACCTACTCCAGGACAGACTCTACCTCAACGATGGAAAGGGCCAATTTAGCTATGCTCCCGACAGGCTACCCAAAATCGACATCAGCAGTGGCCGAGTCAAAGCAGCAGATTTTGATGCTGACGGAGACCTGGACCTGCTCGTCTGCGGACGCACACAACCCGGAAAATACCCTTCCCCGGTCTCTTCCCTGCTGTTGGAAAACCAAAACGGCCGCTTCACTGAGGTCAGCGCCCAAAAAGCTCCCGACCTGCAAAACATCGGCATGATTACAGATGCCTGCTGGACCGACTTCAACCAAGACGGACGTCTCGACCTCATCCTCACCGGAGAGTGGATGCCCGTCGTGTTTCTGGAAAACCAAGGAGGAAAGCTCAGCCGAATTGATGACACCCGCTTGCTGCCGCAAAATACTACCGGCTGGTGGTATGCCATTCGGGCCGCTGATGTGGACGGCGACGGAGACACCGACTACCTGCTCGGCAACGTAGGTGAAAACAACAAATTTCACCCCTCGGAAGACCACCCCCTGCACCTCTTCTTCAACGACTTCGATGACAACGGCACCTACGACATCGTGCTCAGCAAAGACTACCACGAAAAACTGGTACCCGTACGAGGTAAAGAGTGCTCCACAGCGCAAATGCCTTTCGTCTCGGAAAAATTTCCCACCTTCCGGGGCTTTGCCAACGCCTCCCTGGAGGACATCTACGGCGCCGAAAAACTCGAAAAAAGCCTGCACTATACCGCCAAAACCTTTACCAGCTACTGGATGGAACGCACCGAAAACGGAAACTTCCGCCTGCATCGTCTGCCCTATCCGGCCCAATGGTCTCCGGTTAATGCTATTGTCGCAACGGATTTAGACGGCGATCAACGCAATGACATCATCCTGGGAGGAAACATGTTTCAAGCAGAAGTAGAAACGCCGGCCTATGATGCGGGCAAAGGCCTCTGGATGGAAAAACAGGCTGACGGCCAGTGGAAGGCCCCCATCAACATGGAAGAAACCGGGCTTTACCTGCCTCACGACCTCAAAGACCTCCAACTCATTCACATCACCCCTCAAAAGCTACCCGCCTTGTTGGTCGCCAACAACAACAACCTGGTACAGTTGGTCGTCTTCCTACAACAAAATCAAGCACAATAAAAGCATGACGACAGGCTACTCTTTCCGGTAGCCTGTCGCTTCACTCTCCCTGAGGTGCTACCCAGCCCTCTAACTCTGTGCGACCGTAACCCAAATGGTTTTTAAACCAAACTTCCAGCAAACGCCGAGCAGCTTCTCCTTCAATCATAAAGTCCGAAAAATCATCTACCGGCAAAAGGCGCAAAGAGCTCTCTAAAGGTATGTAGATGCCCAAAGACCGCTTTTTACCGCTTTCGCGAAATTTCAACACGGCCAAAGGCAAAGCCTTAAGCACCTTCCCTCTCGGCAAAGCCTCAGCTAAAAGCAAACCGTTAGACCACAAACGACGGTCTTCTTCGCCTTCCCGAGGAATAAAACCCGCATTGGCCGGCAAAGGAAGAAAAGACACCCGAGCCTTAGCTTTTCGAAACCCTTTGCTTGTCGGATCGTAGCGCATCACAGGTAAAGTGCCGGCAGGATTCTCCACCACAAACCAAACTGTATCTGAAACAAATGCCGGCAAACGCCCGTAACCTCGCCTACGGATGGAGGCATCCTCCTTACACGAAAACCAGGACAGGAAAAAGAGCCACAAAAGTCCGCATCCCAACAGTCGCAACCCTTTGTTTACTGAAAAAAAAATCATATCTTGTGTATCCCTTTTATCTTTGGTTACTCAACGACAAAGAAACCACATTTTCACCATCAAAAAAAATCCGAACATGGAAGCCAAACAACAAAAAAAACGTCACTACTTTGACCCTGCAGATTTAGCGAAATTTGGCAACATCACCGAATTTCAAGAGCAAATGGGCAAAAAATTCTTCGAATGGTACGGTGAAGTCTTTAAGGAAGGAGCCTTGAGCCAACGGGAAAAAGCACTCATCGCCTTAGCCGTAGCCCACACCGTGCAATGCCCTTACTGCATTGATGCCTACACCAGCGACTGCCTCGAAAAAGGCGCCGATGAAGAACAAATGATGGAAGCCGTTCACGTCGCCGCAGCCATCAAAGGCGGAGCTACCCTGGCCTTTAGCATCCAGATGATGAACCAAGTCAAAGAAATGACTTTCTAACATTTGGCTTTCGCCAAATGAAATAGAGAGCATATCCACACAAAGCTTCTAACATGGTCAAACAACGCAGCAAAACCCTCAGCAGTCGAAAGAGCGAATTGGCAAATACCTTTTTCCAACTCCAAGTCATTTCATTTGCCGAAAGGCAGGAAAAAGCTATCCCCGCCTTCGAAGAAAAACTGACCAAAGCCGGAGAATTTCCACTTCGCCCCCACGGCCTGCACATCTTCCAAATCAACATCGGCAAGCTCTGTAACCAAAGCTGCATCCACTGTCATGTCGATGCAGGCCCAGACAAAAAGCGCGAAAACATGAGCCGCCAAACGCTCGAGCGTTGCCTGGAAATCATCGCCTCTACGCCCGACATCCACACCGTGGACATCACCGGCGGCGCTCCGGAAATGAACCCCCACTTTCGCTGGTTCGTCGAAGAAGTCTCCCGCCTCGGCAAACAAATCATCGATCGCTGTAACCTCACCATCATTGTCTCCAACCCCAAGTACCACGACCTGCCCGAATTCTTCGCCAAACATCGGGTACAAGTCGTTTCCTCCCTACCCCACTACAACCGCCTGCGTACCGACCGCCAACGAGGAGACGGAGTCTTTGAGGCCAGCATACAAGCTCTAAAAAAACTCAATGCCGCAGGCTATGGACAAGAAGACTCCGACTTGGAACTGCACTTGGTCTATAACCCCTCCGGCTCCTTCCTGCCGGCAGGGCAAGCCTGCCTGGAAGCCGAATTCAAACAACACCTCAAACGCAAATACGACATCAGCTTCAACAAATTGCTCACCATCACCAACTTGCCCATCAGCCGCTTTTTGGACTACCTGCTGCAATCGGGGCAATACGAATCTTACATGGAGACCCTCCATCAGGCCTACAACCCGGCAACCCTGCAGGGCTTGATGTGCCGCAGCATGGTTTCCGTCAGTTGGGATGGATACCTTTACGACTGCGATTTCAATCAAATGCTGGACCTCAAAGTTCAAGACACCGGCACCCATATCGATGATTTTGATTGGGAGACTTTCGTCAAACGCCGCATTGTCGTCAACAGGCATTGCTACGGCTGTACGGCCGGAGCCGGCTCCAGCTGCGGAGGAGAAATCGCCTGAGCTGCTCAAACAGCACCCTCTGCACGTTTCGGTAATATTTCCTAACTTGCGCCCACATCGCAAAAAGCGACACGCGTGGCATGGACAACACATCCCCGCGGGTCTGCTCTGCAAAAACTTTCATATTCCGAATGCATCAACTGCATTCCGACATAAAAACCGAAATGCTGCACTATGAAAAACCGAGCTCTCATTCTGCTGCTGGGCATTGTCCTTTCTCAAACCTCCTGTGTCAGCATGCAGAAATACAAAGAACTGGAGTTGGTCAAAGACCACTACAAGGCAGAATATGAAAACTACAAAAACGTAGCAGACGAAAATGCCAAACTGCAAGAAGAACTCAACAGTTGCAACAAACAACTCAAACAATCCTATCGGGAAGCAGAAGAACTAAGCGTGCAGGTAGAAAAGTTACAACGCGAACGCGACGAATTGCAGCAGGAATACGACAATCTGCTCGAGCAAAACAAAGCCCTGATGGCCAGTGCCTCCTATGAGACCCAATCCCTGCAGGAACTGTTAGCGGCCAAACAAGAAGAACTCGATCGCAAGGAACGAGAGCTGGCAAATGCACTCAGCGAACTGCAAAACCGCCAATCCAACCTCTCCAACCTACAAAAAAGCCTCGAAGAACGAGAAAAGAAAGTCAAAGAACTCGAAGCCCTACTCGCTACCAAAGACGAACAAGTCAGGCAAATGCGGGCCCAAATAGAAGAGGCCCTGCTCGGCTTCTCTTCCTCTGACTTCACCATTACGGAAAGAGACGGCAAGCTCTACCTGTCTCTCAGCCAGGGCCTGCTCTTCAAAAAAGGTTCGGACAAACTCGACTACAAAGGACTCAACGCCATCAAGCAGATTGCAGAAGCACTCAACACTAACCCCGATATGGATATCGTAGTCGAAGGCCACACCGACTCCGACGGCAGCCCCGAACGCAACTGGGATCTCAGCGTACTGCGGGCTGCCACTGTCGTCAAGGCCCTCACCCAAAATGGCGTTGACCCTCAACGCATCAGTGCCTGTGGCCGAGCTTTCTATAGTCCTGTGGCACCCAACGACACCGAAGCCAACAAAGCACTCAATCGCCGAACGGAAATCATCCTCACCCCTAAACTGGACCAACTCTACAAGATTCTGGACCAATAAGACCTCCTTCAGGCACATATTTTGGCTTCAAAGCATAAAAAAAGTGGGTAAACCCCACTTTTTTTATGCTCATACCCCTATTTTGGCACGGTATTTGATATTAAAAAAGCAGAGGCAGAAAGCCAAATTCTCCTCAAAAAAAGCGAGAGAAAGACAAATTAAAAAAAGTCTTATCTTGCGCCCGAAAAGCTGTGCTTATATCACGGCGGCTCGAAACACTATAACTCACACTATTGAAACACACTCGACATGAAACACATCAACACCTTCCATTCACCACCCCTTAAAAGGGGCCTTTCTCCAGCGAAAACTTCCAGGTCAAAAATTCCGATAAGCTCTTAAATCTCGTAAAAGAGCCTTTGGAAGAGGTAAAGCTGCAAGCTTTGCCAAGGGGCTAAGTATGCCTCAACCTGATCTCCCCCCATTTCTCCCTTTTAACCGATTTGCCTAACGGCAGGTAAGAGTCCTGCAAAATTTTGGGAGTCTCTCCCGAACACACACGCTATATCTAACCTCTAAACAATAATCACACATGAAACACGCACAAGCTACCACCGCACAGACTTCCGGCAAGAATCAAATGCTCGTTCTTCTCGTCATCGGAATCCTCGGCGCCGCCGGACTGTTTTACGTTCTCAACTCTTCCAATGACAAAACCGGTTTTTCCGAAAAGCAACAACCTCAGAAAATCGAACTATCTCAACACATCCAACAAACGGAAGAAGTGGCAACAATCCGCTAAATCAAATCGGGCAAAAGCCTTACAGCTGTTTGTCGCAATAAACCCATACAAAGAGCGTTTGCCAAGTAGCCCGAAGCAGCAGATCGGGCTGCTTGGCTCGTTGTTTCTATATACTCATGGCGAAGTGATTTGGGAGGCGTTAGCCTCAACATTTCACCATCAGATAGATATGAAAAGGCTAAAAACGATATTAGAACGCTCGTTGTTCGGGGTATGTGCTTCCATAGCGGAAAAGCTGGGCATTCCCGTAGCTAAGGTTCGCTTGTATTTCATTTATGCCTCTTTTGCGACTTTGGGCTCGCCCCTTTTGTTTTATCTCATTGGAGCCTTTTGGATTAAAGCTAAGAAATGGCTCTTCCAGCGCAGCCCTATTTTCGAGTGAGCTTATGTCATTCAACCAAAATTGGCTTTTCACTTCTCCTCGGGAACCAGTACATAACCCTCTACGGCCATCTTGGAAAAGGACTTGTAATCCAGCCAGGCATAGCCAAATCTTCCCCACTGAGCCCCAAAGGCAGAACGCAACTCAAAGGCTTGTTTTTCCTGGTCAAAACCAACGACCAAGAAAGGGTGTAAGTTTTCCCCTGCAGCATATTTCGGTAAAACAGGCAATAAATCTCCTTCTGTCTTGAGAAGCACCACCACCGGATTACCCCGCATCAAAGACTTGCGCGTAGCAAAGATTTTTTGGGTCGGACGACTCCCCGTGTGATACAATTCCAAAAAATTAACGAGTTTGTAGTGAGGTACTGAACGCAGAGCAGCCGGCAAAGAACGCGTGCCATAAGGAACAAAAGCCGCATCCACGGTACCCTCTTCAGCTAAAATTTCCAAGGCATGGCGAAGTTCGGGCTTGACCATGTTTAGCAACAAAAAGTCAGGGCTGAGGTTTTGCTTGTAGTTTTGATCGTAATTCAGGTAAAACTCCATAGCATCGGCCAGCACTTGGCAAAACTCAGCGGCGTAAACCTGCTGACTGCGAACCGGCAGCAAAAAGGGTTTGACACTCTGTTCTCTCAGCATCTCTGCAGAGCTTTCGCCAAAACCGGGCATGCGCGGCATAAACAAATCAATCAAAGCCGCATCACGCACACCCAAAGCCACTTCCTTAGCCGTAAGCGTCTCAGGTAAAGTGTCCACTACAACACCTCCTGCCTCCAAACAAAAAGTGCTATTCCGATCTGCTTTCAAAGCCAAAGCATGCAAAAAAGAAAAAGCGATTAGCGAAAAAACAAGCAGCCGCATAAAGAAGTAATTTGAGCTCGGAAATCGGAAACCTTTCATGAGATGGGACTTTAGCTCTTACAACGCAGCAGACAAGGGCTTTGGTCTATTTCTCGGGCAGCTCCATCGGTTAACAGCAAAGCAAACCACGGAAAGTACGACTACAAAACCACAAAGGAAGATTTGATTTAGAAAACGGAGCAATTCTGAGCTTCCTTGTTTCACTTTCCCAAATCTCTCGTAATTTTGTCCGCACACCTAGGGAAAATAACCCAATTGGGGGAATTGGAAACGACGGAATCATCTATGCGCAAACACAACAGATAGCGCATGCAAACAATGCTGCTCAATCTGTTTTCATCCACCCTACCCGATACGGCGGCCGGCAAGCTGCTCCGTTACAGGGCAAACCCAAAACGCTGACTATGCAAGCCTACCTCGAACTCATGCGCCACGTCTTGGAAAACGGCACGGAAAAAAACGACCGTACCGGTACAGGCACTTTATCCTGCTTTGGCTACCAAATGCGATTCAATCTGCAAGAAGGCTTCCCCTTACTCACGACCAAAAAGCTTCACCTCAAAAGCATCATCCACGAACTGCTCTGGTTCCTGCGGGGAGACACTAATGTGCGTTATCTACAGGAAAACGGCGTGCGCATTTGGAACGAATGGGCCGATGAAAACGGCGATTTAGGCCCCATATACGGCAAACAATGGGTCCGCTGGGAAGGTCCGGAAGGCCCCGTCAACCAAATAGCCCGGGCCGTGGAAACCATCAAGAACAATCCCGACTCCAGGCGCATCCTCGTCAGTGCTTGGAATGTGGGCGAATTGCCACAGATGGCACTGAGCCCCTGCCATGCTTTCTTTCAGTTTTACGTAGCTAATGGCAAGCTCTCCTGCCAACTCTACCAACGCTCGGCAGACGTCTTCCTAGGCGTGCCTTTCAACATCGCCTCCTATGCCTTGCTCACCTTGATGATGGCCCAGGTTTGCCAATTGGAAGCCGGCGAATTTGTACACACCTTCGGAGATGTACACCTCTACAAAAACCACTTGGAACAGGCCCGCTTGCAACTCAGCCGAGAGCCACGCCCCCTGCCCCAAATGAGACTCAATCCCGAAGTTCAAGACATCTTCGCCTTTCAATACGAAGACTTCAAGCTGGAAAACTACAATCCCCATCCCCACATCAAAGCCCAAGTGGCTGTTTAGACCATGTATAAAAGCCTCAAAGACTGCCTGGCCGACCTAGAGCGACACGGCCAGCTTCGCCGCATCAGTAAAGAAGTTGACCCCCAGCTGGAAATGGCCGACATCCACCTGGAAACTTTTGAAAAGGGCGGCCCGGCCCTCCTCTTTGAAAAAGTGAAAGGTAGCCCTTTTGCAGCAGCCTCCAACTTGTACGGCACTTTTGAACGGACTGAATTTCTCTTCCGCCGAACTCTAGAGCCTCTTCGCTTAGCCCTGCGCTTCAAAGACGACCCCTTGCTGTTGTTGCGCCGGCCCCAACATTTGGCGAAAGCCCTCAAAACGATGACTCATGCCCTGCCCCGGCGCCTGAGGAGACGCCCCCCCTCCATGCAAGCCAAAACAAAAATATCTCAATTGCCGCAAATCAAATCCTGGCCCCTGGACGGCGGTGCTTTTATCACCCTACCCCAAGTGCTCACCCTACCCCCAGATACTACAGACATCAAGCACGCCAACCTCGGCATGTACCGCATTCAGCTTTCCGGCAACGAATACTTAACAGACAAAGAAGTGGGCATGCACTATCAATTACACCGCGGCATAGGCATACACCACAGCTTGTACAAGAAATCCAAACAGCCCTTTAACGCCTCTGTCTTTGTCGGTGGCCCTCCGGCTCATACCTTTGCCGCCATCATGCCCATGCCGGAAGAACTTTCGGAACTTTTGTTGGCAGGCATGCTGGCAGGGCGCAGATTTCGGTACTACCGGCATGAAGGACACATCATATCCGCTGACGCAGACTTTGTCATAACGGGAGAAATCAAAAAAGAACAGCTCAAACCCGAAGGGCCTTTCGGAGATCACCTCGGGTACTACAGCCTGCAACACGACTTTCCCTTCATGCGTGTAAAAGACGTCTGGCACAGACGCAACCCCATTTGGCAATTTACTGTCGTGGGAAGACCGCCCCAGGAAGACAGCAGCTTCGGCTATCTCATTAAGCGCATTGTCGAACCGATTACAGCTGCCGAGTTTCCCGGTATTCTCGACATCAACGCCGTAGATGCAGCCGGTGTCCATCCCCTTTTGCTCGCTATAGGCAGTGAGCGCTACATGCCTTTTCGCCAGGCCCGCCCGGAAGAAATACTCACCCAGGCCAATCACCTGCTCGGCAAAGGACAAACCTCTTTGGCCAAATTTCTGCTCATCACAACCCGCGAAGGCAATCCTCAATTAAGCACCCACGACATACCCACCTTTTTCAACCACCTGCTCAAACGCATCGACTGGAAGCGCGACCTCCACTTCTATACCCGCACCACCATAGACACCCTCGATTACTCCGGCTCCGGATGGAACCAAGGCTCCAAAGTCGTCATGGCTGCACACGGCCCCGAAATACGAGATTTATCCAACAGCCTTCCGGCAAATTTCACCCTCCCCAAAGGCTTCTCGAATCCTCGTTTTGTCCTTCCCGGCATTCTGGTTGTAGAAAGCCCCGCATTTAAAAGCGAAGACGGGTACCGGCAAGCTGAAGATTTCGCAAAAACCCTGAAAAAAACTGACACTGAGGGTCTAGCCTTGATTGTACTCTGTGATGATAGCAACTTCCTCAGCAGTACCCTCGATAACTTTCTCTGGGCAACTTTCACCCGAGCCAACCCCTCTCACGATTTGCACGGCGTCGGGGCCTTTATAAAACACAAGCACTGGGGTTGTGCCGGCCCCCTCATCATCGACGCCAGAACAAAACCGCATCACGCACCGGTCTTAGAGAGATAAACCCACTCCTACCAAAAAAAACACCATGCAATTTCCGCCGTATTTCATCCAACGCATGAAAAAACAACTCGGTCCGGATTGGGAAAACTTCGCTCAAGCACACCGAAAAGAAGCTCCGGTAAGCTTGAGAGTTCACCCCCTAAAGTGGAGAGATGAATTGGCCGATGAACTGCCCCGAATGGAACCCATACCTTGGTGCGAACAAGGCTACTATCTAACAGAGCGACCTCATTTTGCCAGGCAAGTCCTCTGGCATGCAGGAGCGTATTACGTGCAGGAAGCTTCTTCCATGCTCCTCGCCCACCTCCTTGCGCAGATAAAACTCCCCCAAAATGCCTTCGTACTGGACTTGGGTGCTTCTCCCGGAGGTAAAAGTACACTCCTGCTCGATTATTTGCCGAAAGGCAGCATCTTGCTAGCCAACGAACCTCTCAGAAATCGCCTGCCTGCTCTCAGGGAAAACCTCCAACGCTGGGGCTACCCCAATGTCCTCATCAGCCAACATCAAGCAAGTGAAATTACCGCATCCGGATGCCAATTCGACCTCATACTCATCGACGTCCCTTGCTCAGGAGAAGGACTGTTCAGGAAGCGACCCGAAGCCGTAAAAGAATGGAATGAGCAACAAGCCGATTTTTGCGCCTTGCGGCAAACAAAAATCATACAAGACATCTTACCCGCGCTCAAATCCGGAGGACATCTCATTTACTCCACTTGCACCTACAACCCGAACGAAAATGAAAAACAAGTCAAAGGCCTCGTCAAAGAGGGATTTCGCGAAATCCATCCCGAGTTTCCTTCTGCTTGGCAGATAGAAAGGAGGAGTTTAGGCTATCAATGTTATCCTCATCAAGTAAAGGGCGAAGGCTTCTACTTTGCCTTGCTTCAAAAGGAAATCAAAACAGAAAGACATGCTGTCTCTTCTCAGCCCAAACCGACTTCTTCCAACTGGAAATCGAGCAATAAAAAAACAAAAGAACAACTCTCGACCTGGCTTCCGAACATTCAAGAAAGGGTCGTATTGGAAAATCCGCGTCACGGCTTTTTTGCGCTGCTCCCCGAGCATGCCGAAAAAGCCCTGCATTTGCTTTCCCGATTGAGACGCTGTCGTCCAATAGCAGAAGCTGCCCGCCTCAAGGGCAAGCTGTTACGCCCTGCTCCGGCTTCAGCTTTGCAAATCGATTGGCATGCAAAAACAAACCGCTATGAACTCTCAGCCGAAGAAGCCCAAGCCTGGCTCCGAGGAAGCCCCCCGACTAATCCCCTGGAAAAAAGGGGGTATTTACTACTGACCTATCGCCAACTGCCTCTGGCCTGGGCTAAAGGTGTCCCGGGAAGAATGAATCTCTTGAAGTAAAAAAGGCGCGGCAGACAGAGAGGAAAAAAATACTTGTACGAATATGCCTGAAAAAGATTTTTTTATACCTTTGCAACCGCATTTGCCGCCACCCTAGCTCAGCTGGTAGAGCGACGCACTCGTAATGCGTAGGTCGGGGGTTCGAGTCCCCTGGGTGGCTCCATCGGGGTGTAGCGCAGTCCGGTTAGCGCGCGTCGTTCGGGACGACGAGGTCGGAGGTTCGAATCCTCTCACCCCGACAAAGTTTGTAGCAAAACAAAGCGAAGAGGCATGCGGCATTACAGCCAAATGCCTCTTTGTACAAAAATGAGAACACTACTTCTCCTATGGCTCTTCTGGCCCGTGGCCCTGCTTGCCCAGCGCGACAGCCTGACGGATTACATCTACACCGTCATCACCTTGGATTCCGTTACGGTTTCAGCTACGCGGGAAGAGCTCGACCTGCGAGATTTCATCAACCTGGTCCAAGAAGACCTCTCTTTCTACAAGGCTTTTTACCACTTGCGTACAACCCCCCACCGCTCTGAGGTTCAAATGAAATTTTTCAACAAACAAGGCCGACAAAAAGCCGGTTATTTCGCACGTACCCACCAGTTCAATGATGGCCTGTGCCGAAGCATGAAGATGGAGGAAGAAGATATCAGCGGGCATTTTTTTTCCCGAAAGGGAGCCTATATCTACTACACCGCAGAGCTTTATGCAGCCATTTTCTTTACCCGAGATACCCTCTGTGTTTCCGGTCGAAACGAAGCCTGGCGCCCACAAAAAACCGACAAACTCAGCGGAATGGCCAAACATATCGAAGAGCTTAAAAAGGTCATTTTTGCCACCGGACAACCGGCTGAGGTACCTTTTACAGGCGATAAGATGGCCATCTTTAGCAAAAAAATGATTGACCGCTATACCTACAAAATCCAAAGCGATACTTTAAATGGAAAACCCTGTTATCTCTTTTCCATTCGAGCCAAACCCGAACTCCCCCCATCCAAAACTGTTATCAAAAAGTTAGACATTTGGTTTGAACATGGCAATCTGCAAGTTCTCCGAAGACAATTTCACCTCTATGCCCGAACCCTTCTTTACGACTTCGATGTGAATTTCGACATCTTGCTTCACCAAAAGGGCTCTTACTATTTGCCACAGCAGATCAATTATCGAGGTTGGTGGAAAATTCCTACGCAAAGGCTGGAGAAGAGCCAAATAGACGTGCGTTTCTACGATTTCTTCAACTGAACAATCATGCTACAACTATTGGTTGAAAGCGGTTCTACAAAAACCGATTGGGCCTTAATCGAAAGGGAAAGCGGAGCTTCCAGGGTAATAAAAAAATGGCAAAGTGAAGGCCTCAACCCTAGTCTGTTAAATCGGGAAAAACTTTTCCGTCTTTTGAGGGAGGCTTGTAAAAACATAGAGAAAGGGAAAATCGAACAAGTGGATTTTCACGGGGCCGGTTGTGAAAGTCCGGAGGCCCAAAATCAAATCAGAGCATTCTTTAAAAAAAATTTCGGCTGTCAACGAGTTTTGGTTGCCAATGACCTCTTGGCCGCTGCCCGAGCTTGCAGTTTAGGCAAAGCCGGCATCATCTGTATTCTCGGAACGGGTAGCTCTTCTGCTCACTACGACGGCAAAAACATCTCAGCCAGCTTGCCGGGATTGGGCTATATCCTAGGCGATGAAGGAAGCGGAGCTTACATCGGCAAAAGACTTCTACAATCCTTTTTCTATGGCTACATGCCCAAAGAAGTAGAAGAGAAATTTGCCCACTGGCTTTCGCCAAATGAAAACCTAAGCTCGGAAAAGCTGCGCGATGCCATACTTGAAAAAGTATATCGCCAAACTCCGGCCAACCGTTATTTAGCTTCGCTCACCCACTTCATCAGTGCTCACCCCCACCCCTTTCTCGACCACCTCCTCAAGCGCAGCTTTGACGACTTCCTACAGCTGTTGCACCGCTATCCGGAATCCAATCGACTACCCGTACACTTTGTGGGCTCCATCGCCTGGCATTTTCAAAAACAACTCAAAAGCGCCTTACAAAACAGGCAATTGCAAGCCGGACAAATCGTACAAAGCCCCATGCAAAAACTGATAAAACAAGCTTTAATCACCTAAGCAAAACATCACATCCTCCCCACAAACACAACCCGCCAGTAAGCCCCGGACACTTAAAAGGCCGGCCGTTTCAATACCGATCAGATGTTTACCTTTGCGGCATGAATCTGCTACCCCATTTACGACATACCGATTCGGGAAATTTTTTTCTCATCGCCGGCCCTTGTGCCATCGAAGGCGAACAAATGGCTATAGGCATAGCCCGCCAGATTTCAGCCCTTTGCGACAAACTGGAAATACCCTACATTTTTAAAGGCTCCTATCGCAAGGCCAACCGCACTCGATTGGACTCCTTCACCGGTATAGGTGATGAAAAAGCGCTCCGCATCTTGCGCCACATACGCGACGAACTGAGTATTCCCGTTTTGACGGACATCCACAGCGTCAGGGAAGCCCGACTGGCCGCACCTTTTGTAGATATCCTCCAAATACCGGCCTTCCTGTGTCGGCAAACGGATATTCTGGTGGCTGCGGCCCAAACCGAGCGCATCGTCAACATCAAAAAAGGCCAGTTCATGAGCCCTGCGGCCATGCGTTTTGCCGTAGATAAGGTCTTGCTTTCAGGGGGTAAAGCAGCCTGGATAACCGAACGCGGCACGACTTTCGGTTACAACGACCTGGTGGTGGACTTTCGCGCTATTCCGCAAATGAAAGCATTCGGCCAGCCTGTCATCATGGATTGCACCCACGCCCTGCAACAACCCAACCAAAACAGCGGAGTTACCGGTGGACGGCCTGAACTGATCGAAACCCTGGCCAAAGCAGCTGTTGCTGTAGGTGCCGATGGCCTTTTTATAGAAACCCACCCCAAACCGTCCGAAGCCTTGTCGGATGGCGCCAACATGCTGCCGCTAAACAAACTCGAAGAGTTGTTGACCAAACTGGTGAAACTCAGGAAAGCCGTGCTCTAAGCCTTTGAAATAACCGACCATTATTCCCTTCACTCGCTTATCCGCTTCTGTTTATGTCAAATCCTTTTTCCGACATCAGACTCATTGTATTTGACTTAGACGGCACTCTGGTCAACTCTCAATTCGACCTGCTCGATGCAGTCAATTACGCCCTGGGTAAATTAGACAAAAACCCTATCGAGCAAGAGCAAATTGCCGGGATGTTGGGAGGGGGCATTCGCCAATTGATTAGCCTGGCTCTGGGTCAAAATACCGAACCGGCCTTTTCCAAAGCCTTTCAGTTGTTCAAGCAGCACTACAGCAAGCACTTTGCCAACAAAACCAAGCCCTACCCTGGCGTGCCGGAAACCCTGGCTGCTTTGTCGAGCTACAAAAAGGCTGTTTTGAGCAACAAGGCGCACCCCTTTACAGTGCAAATCATTCGCAAAACCGGCTTGGAAAAACACTTCGAGCTGGTACTCGGCGCACAACCCGACAAATACGCCCTCAAGCCCAGTCCGGAAGGCTTGCGCTACATTCTCCAAGAGCTAAACATCAGCAGCCGGCAAGCCCTCATGGTGGGCGACTCCACCCACGACATCGAAGCTGCCAAAGCGCTAAATATGAAGACCTGTGCCGTTACCTATGGCTATCGCCCTGCCGATCTGCTAAAACGAGCCAAGCCCGATGTACTGATCAAACAGATGCAGGACTTACGAGAGCTGCTCTTGCATTCAAAGTGAAATGCTTGGCAAGGAACGATTCCGTTCATACCATCAGGAGCCCAAAACCCTTTCAGCTAAAAACCCGAAGTTGCTTCCCCCTGCTCGTCTCCTCTTCAATCGAAGATTCCGGCTCCCGGTTTGCCTGTTCGCTACAATCCGGCAAAAGCCTCTTGATCAATCTCAGGCGGTACAAGTAATTGCCACGTTCGGTATCGAAAAGTCCGAAGTGATCAAAAAGGTCTATGCGCACCCTGTCGTGAACGTGCACAACTTGCCCGTCTTCCAAGGCTATGCCTACGTAAAAACGGTGGTTCTGAAAACCTTCGAAAAAGAGCAAATCGCCCAATTGAACCTGTTGCACAAAAGGCACCATGCGCCCCCAAAGGAGTTGCTCCAAAGGCCGACGAGGCAACTTATAGCCCAACAAACTATAAATCAATTGCACAAAGCCACTGCCATCTATGCCCAAATG
This sequence comes from Saprospiraceae bacterium, assembly GCA_026989035.1. Classification (GTDB taxonomy): domain Bacteria; phylum Bacteroidota; class Bacteroidia; order Chitinophagales; family Saprospiraceae; genus WGBN01. The sequence continues at coordinate 21,373 of JALSKB010000212.1, forward strand.
CGTCCGACCGCCGTGCTGAAAGGGCGCATTCATCAGTTGTACAACCAATTGCTTTAGCAAATTCGGATCCGCCCGCAAATCTCGGGGGAAGACCGCTCTGCCACTAAAGGTGTAGGCATCACCGCCAAGGACAAAGCCCATGCCATCAAAAGCCGGCAAACGGGCACCCAGGGTAATGGGCTGAAAAAAATCCGGTGTGCGCAAAGACTCCTTCAATTCAAAATTAAAGGCGAATTCCTCTTGATAGCGTTTGTATTCCGCTTCTCCAATGAGGTGGATTTGGGCTGTGCGCACCCAGCCCTCTACCTGATCAATTGATGTCTGCACTTTGACCCACGCCTTCCCTTTGAACTCCACAATCTGCATCAATTCACCGAAGAGCAACTGGCTGAGCTGTTCCGAACGATCTGAGGCCGAAGAACGAATAGGTATTACACTCAAAGGGCAAATGGCATAAGACATAAGCGCATATTTTCTGCCGGAACGAATCTCAAGCATTCTGCTTTCTGTCCCGCTTGTATTCCTGTAAAAGCCGGCGGGTGATCTTTTTCACCTGAGCGGAAAACTCTTTTTCCTGGATCCAATTAAAATACTGGCGGTTTTCGTAAAGAACTTTGCCCACAGGCTGCCCCACAAACTTGCCAAAATTAAAAACGATTTCTCCCGAATCCGTTCGACGCAATTTGCGAGTTACATCCACCGAATGTTGATCTCGGGTAAAAGCACAAATCGAAGCTACATTTTTGCCGAAAGGCACGGGTCTCTCCTCTCCCTCAGCATCGATGTAAACCCCTCCCACATAGCGCTCCAACTGCCCGTCTAAAACCTTAACGGTAGCACGCACATCGGCCAGGGCATCGTGGGCATCTTCCAATTTTTCCTCGCAATAAAACCGAAGCGCTGCCCGCAAAGTACGCGGCTCCATCTTGTGGAAAAGGGTCTGTATGTCCAACAAGTGACGCTTCTCCAGGTCGAAATCCAACCCTGCCCGGGCAAATTCCTCAACCAACATGGGCACATCAAAGCGATTGGAATTGTAACCCGCCAGATCCGCATCGCCAATGAAGTCATACAGCTTTTGAGCAACTTGAGCAAAAACGGGCTTATTGCGCAAATCAGCAGGCTTAATGCCGTGCACGGCCATAGCTTCTTCCGAAATGGGCATACCGGGATTGATCAACATCTCCAATTCTTCGGGCGCACGGCCATCGGCAAAATATTTGATGATGGCAATTTGCAGAATGCGATCCTGCATCACGTTCAAACCCGTAGCTTCCAGGTCAAAAAAACACAGATCGCGATCGAGTTCCAATTTCATACAAAGCTTTTTTCAGAGCCCTCCCTCGACAAACCCATGATCGCCTCTACTCCAAAGTTTATTGCTGCTCAAGTTTTTTCCAAAGTTTTTGCTCTCCGGAAGTTGCGACAAAGATAAGCCAGGCCTCTACATTTTCCAAAGAATCCAGCATGCGAATGGCCTTTTCCTTTCCCATGGCCATGCAAGCTGTGGCCAAAGCATCTGCACGCGTACAATTGACCGCCCGTATCGAAGCACTCAAGAGCTTGCTCCGTTTGGTATAACCCGTGTGGGGGTTTATCGTATGAACAAATTTTTCACCTCCCTCTTCATAAAAATTGCGATAATTACCTGAGCTGGCCAACCCACGCAAATCGGATTGAGTCACTTCCTCTCCAGCTTCCCAAAGCAAACCACAAGAAGAAGACATCGGCAAGGTCAAAGCAAAAGCAGAGGGGTCCGCTCCTTCTTCAGGTGTATTGATGCCAATTTGCCAAGCTCCTCCATCGGGACGCTCGCCACTCACAGCCAACTCACCTCCTATCTCGACCAACCAATCACAACAACCCAAAGAAGTCAACAAATCGCCAACGACATCCACACCATAACCTTTAGCTATAGCGCTAAAATCCAACTGCATACCGGGCAAGCTCTTGCGCAAAAAAGAGCCCTCCCATTTCAGTTTGTCCATACCCACCAAATGATGAAGAGAATCGATCAGGGCGCTGTCCACCCCTTCAGATTTGCCCTTAGGGGTATAACCAAAACCCCAATAGTTGACCAAGGGCATGACCGTAGGATCGAAATACCCCTCTGACAGTTGATAAATCTCATAAGCCACGCGGTAATTTGCTAAAAAGTGACGACGCAAAGCAGGAGCTTCGGCAGCAAAATCCAAACCCTCTTCCGATCTGTTAAAACGGGAAATCAAAGAGCTGTCCAGGTAAGTAGAAAGCCCCAAATTGACCTCATCCAACAGGGAATCAACTTGAGGTTTCAGGTTTCTGCCCAAGCTATCGCGATAAGTGATGTGATAGCTTGTGCCCATGGTAGCCCCCGTAATGCGATAATAATCGGTGGTCTTTTGTTCTTCATGAGCAGAAAGACAAGACAGAAAAAAGAGGGCAAAAAATCCAAAAGGAAAATAGCGCATGCTTTGTGAATTTTTGCAAAGAAAGGCAGTTTTCTAAAACTTTGGCGTTCTTTGCAGCAGCTAAATGCCATTTATGCGACTCAGCACCTTCAGCAAAAACGTTTTGCAGCTAAGCGGCAGCACGGCTTTTGCCCAACTGCTCCCCCTGCTGGTAGCACCGGTTCTGACCAGGCTGTACACACCGGCCGAATTTGGCACTTATTACGTTTTTTCCTCCCTGGTATCCATGGGAAGTGTGTTGAGCACAGGCCGCTATGAAATGGCTGTTATGCTACCTCAAAAAGAGAGGGTTGCCGCAACTATTTTTTCGACGGGATTACTGTTGTGCAGCCTCATCGCCTCCTTGCTCGCCCTACTTTTCCTCTTCCCTGCCTTTCGGCAAATGATAGCCGACCGAACGCATTTGGGGCTTTGGTTGTGGTTCATCCCCCTGGCCATTTGGCTACAAGGCAGTTTCAACCTCTTGAGCTATTGGCACAACCGCCACAAACGCTTCAAAGCCATTGCTATCTCAAAATTCGTGTTAAGCGGCAGCAATGCTGCCGGGCGACTGGGCTTAGGCTTTTGGAAAGGCGGAACGGGAGGACTGATTCTGGGAACCCTGCTGGCTTGGTTAGCTGCAGTGGGGCAATTTGCCTTTTTACTCTGGAAAAAAGACAAAAAAAACTGGTCAGGTCTGTCTTTACAAAAAATTCAAAAACAGGCTGTCAAGTACCGCCACTTTCCTCTTAACATGGTGCCTGGCAGTTTATTCAACAAAGGTTCTTCGGATTTACCCGCCCTACTCCTCAATTCGTTTTTCCTGCCCGGAGTTGCCGGCTGGTATGGCCAGATGACTGCCATCATCAGGCGGCCCATCCAAGTCATTGGTCGGTCTTTTGAAGAGGTCTTTCGGCAGGCCGCGGCTGAAGAAATTCATCGCCATGGGCATTGCCGCAGCCTGTTCAGACGCAGCTTAAAAAAACTTTTTCTCATAGGCTTTCTGCCCTTTGCTTTCTTTGCCTGGGTGGCACCACTTCTATTTGCCGTAGTCTTCGGCCCCGAGTGGGAAACAGCAGGGCGCTATGCCCGAATTTTTGCTCTACCTTTCTTTTTGCAATTCATCAGCGCTCCACTGTCTTCTATTTTTTATCTCAAGGAACGCGTCGGTTGGTACAGTCGGCTGGAGTTTTTCCAACTTTTATTGGTCGTTTTGGCCTTAGGCCTGGGCAAATGGGTTTTTCAATCTGCCGATGCAGCCATTTACCTCTTGTCTGCCTCTTATACCCTGGGATACTTGCTCAGGCTGGGTGTATTATTCAAAATTTAACCCCAATAGACCCAAGCCGAAGTGGTTTGGGATATTCGCAGCTCGTAAACGAATGCAGAATAAGGAGCTTGGGGCCGGCACACCCCAGACCATTTCGTCATGCGCATAAAAGGCAAACAGCCCTTCCGATTGCACACGCTTACCAATTCGTAAATGCCTTATTGAATATATTCTCAACCAGCTGATCAGTGATGTCTTCGATGAGTTGGTCCTGCACATCTAACAAGTTGGTATCGCCGGGAAAGTCTTCAAACCAGGAAGCCGTAAAAGTTTTGGGCTCCTCCTCCGAAGTTTTATCCTCCAGGGTGATTTTAACGGCTATGGTCAAGCGATTAACAGTAGTTTGCCCTCCAGCTTGAGGAGCCTCGGAAGTAACTCGATAAGAGGTGATGACACCCTTAAAAGTGATATCAGCATCAGTTTCGGATTGCTTCAAAGGCGTATCGTTGCGCAGACGGTCGCTCAATTTTTGAGTAAAAATTTCAGATAAATTGGGTGGAGCATCCGCCGTTTGTGCTGTAAAAGGCTGCACGTAAAAAGTTTTAGCTTCCGGGCTAATAGCTATCCCCGTAAAAGTATAACAAGAAGAGAACAACAAAGTCAAAACAAACAGAAGTTTTTCCATCCAAAGTAGCATTTACAGGTTTAAGGGGTAGCTAAGAGCCTTGAGAACTCAGGCCAGACCCAACATGGCAGCATAGCGAATCAGTTCCGAAGGCTTGCTGATCTTGAGTTTCCCGGTAAATACAGCCGTCATTGGGTTCAGTTCCTTGCTAAGGATTTTTTCCATATTTTCTTCACTGATTTTGACGACACAGCTGGCTTCCCCTTGCAGACCTTCAGCCACGGAGAGGGTTCCGTCGCTTATTTTCAAGGTATAATTCCCCGAGCCTGTAATTTCAAAATGAAATCTGGTCTCAACGCCTTGAAGTTTGTCGGAAGATACGCGCTGAGGGAGAGAAAAAAAGAACTCTTTAACGGTCATGCTTTGTCCTGAGATTGATGAAGCAAAAGTTTTTTGAAAAGGAAACGCAAAAGGGTTGCTATTGGTCGTTGTTTTTCTTTTTCGCTTTTTCAATATCGCGCCGTATTTCCTCCGGCAGCTCTTCACCGGGTTTGAGTTGGATGACTTCTCCACCACTTTCCAGCAGGTGTTGCAACTCGGCTTCCATGCGCTCTTCTCGCAAAATTTCACTTAATGGCTTATATCCTTCAGCCAGGGAGTCGGTGAAGCCGATAATTTTCAATTCCGTGCGGCGATTTTGTTGGTGTTCCTCTTCACTGCATTTTACGCCGTTGCGACAACGATTGACCAATTGCGTTTCGCCATAGCCCTTGGCCACAATGCGATCAGGTGATATACCACCCTGCTCAACGATATAATCCACAGCAGCCTGAGCGCGTTTTTGCGAAAGCTGCAAATTATAACTGTCTTTACCACGGGCATCCGTATGAGAGCCCAGTTCCACAATGATATCCGGATTGTCCCGAAGCATTTGAATGACCTTGTTCAATTCTTTGGCAGCATCGGGCCGAATATCCCACTTGTTGTAGTCGTAATAAATGTTTTCAATGCGCAGCGTCTTGTCCAAAACTGCGGGCTTCAAAGTAATGTTCCCCAGCAAGGTACCCTCCGTAAGCCCCGAAGTGAGGTTATCGGAAACGCCCGGCCCCAAATCGCTGACACCGTCAATGCAGAGGATACAGCCCTCCACATTCACATAGGCTTCTATGCGTTTGGCAAAGTAGCCCTTTTTCCGAATCATAATGGTGTAGTGATTACCCGGTTGTAAAGCCATGTTAAAAGTCGGGTAGGGATGATTTTTCAACACCAAGACTTCCTCTTGCTTGGTGTTGTTGTACACTTCAATCAAAGCTCCTGTTATGGCCTCAGCCGTTTGCAAGCTGTCGTAGTCCGAAGCCAAGGTCATCTCAAACCAATAACCCGGTAAGCGCTTCATCTGCAGTTTGAGGAAGACCTTCTCCTCTACTACGGAAAAGGGCAACTCCAAAGGCTCGAAAACCCATTTCTCAGCCCGAGCGATGTATTCGCCTTTCGGCAAATGGGCGGAAAAATAACCCGTTGAATCGCTAAACACTTTGTAAATAGTATCTCTGCTACCTGCTTGCAAAAAGTAAATTTGTACCTGCGACAAATAACCTCTGTTCTCCGTTTCAAAGGTATATCCCTCTACCGGAACAGCTTCCTGTGCCCTCCCAGGCAGAAAAAAACAACAGCAGAAAAAGAATGACAAAAAAATTGTGCGTTTCCTCATATTCTGTTATCAAGTAATGCGAACAACCTATACCGCCTACTCCATGGCAAAGATACAAAACTAAAGACATTATGTACTCAGTCTATTATACCCAAACCGAAACGGTTTGAGATATTTAAAACGCGCAAACAGGCAAAAGATAGGGAGTTTGGGAGGCTAACGCCTCCCAAACCACTTCGCCATGAGTACGGTAAGTCATTAAAACCTACCTTTGCTACAAACTTGAAAAGCCCCCTGAACGGACAAAAGAAAATCACATGAGAATAGTCTTTATGGGAACACCGGCCTTTGCCATACCCTCTTTAAACATCTTGTTGGAAAACGGATACGAAGTGGTTGGAGTAATCACAGCTACGGACAAAACCGGCGGGCGGGGAGGAAAACAACTGCTGCAATCCGCGGTTAAAAAATATGCCTTGGAAAAGGGCTTGCACATTTTGCAACCCCCTAACCTCAAAGCCGAAGCCTTTCAAAAACAACTCAAGGCCCTGCAAGCAGACCTCCAGGTGGTGGTGGCTTTCCGCATGCTGCCCGAAAGCGTATGGGCCATGCCCCCACTAGGCACCTTCAACCTGCACGCTTCCCTGCTGCCTAAATACAGAGGAGCAGCTCCCATCAACTGGGCCATCATTCGCGGTGAATGGGAAACCGGATTGACTACTTTTTTCATTCAAAAAGAAATCGACACCGGGGATATCCTCTTGCAAAGCAAACTATCCATTGGAGAAAACGAAACAGCCGGAGAGCTGCACGATCGCATGATGCTGCAAGGAGCAAAGCTGGTTTTGCAGACCGTACAACTCATCGAAAGCGGAAATTACAAATTGCAGAAACAAGATGCCTCACAGGCTACTTCCGCTCCAAAAATTTTTCACGCCGACTGTCGCATTTCCTTCGACCAAAGCAGCCGTAACGTACACAACTTCATCAGAGGGCTAAGTCCCTGGCCGGGAGCCTGGACGAATTTCAAAGGCAAAACCCTCAAATTGCTTCGCTCCGAAATCCTTCCCCTGCAAAAACCGTCACTCCCCCCGGGCACGCCTTTCCGACTCGATAAAAAAACGCTTTGCTTCACTACGGCCGACGGCTGCCTCAAAATCACAGAGCTACAACTCCAAGGTCATAAAAAAATGGACGCACAAGCCTTTCTCAACGGTTACTTCAAGGGTTAAAAACATTTTGGCGAAAGCCCAAAACAAAAAATCAGTCTGCCTTAATACCCAAACCGAAATGGTTTGGGATTTTTACGACTCGCAAAGGAACGAAAACAGGGAGTTTGGGAAGCTGACACCTCCCAAACCACTTCGCTATGAGTTTAAAAGACACTTTGCAAGCTAACCAGGCTCTGCAAAGACCTCGATACGGCCAAGCTTCTTTCCGTTTTGTAAGAGCTCAAGTATCCGGCTTGAGCTTTTCTCTATTTTGTTTATCTTTGAGGCATAGTAAGATACCACACAAACACCCCACACATGTATTACAACATCCGAACTTTCCTCAACTGCACGCTCCTTTTGGTTCTGTTCTCTTGCTCACAAAATCAAAAACAAGAAAACATTAAAATACCGGAAGAAGCCGGCACTTACATTGATGCCTACACTTCAGGCATCATTTCCCGACATTCCGACATCCAAGTACATTTCACACAAGCCGCCATACTACCGGATCAAATTGAACAGGAAGAGAAACGCAAACTGCTCAGCTTATCCGACGGAATAAGAGGAAAGCTCTATTGGGAAAACCCCACCTCTTTGGTCTTTTCACCCGATCAACCCCTTGACCCCGGCAAAAGCTACGTAGCTACGCTCTACCTGAGCAAGCTGTTTCCCGATGCCCCTCGTTCTATCCGGCAAGTCCGTTTTTCCTTTCGCACCCGAGATATTAAAATGGATGTGCAACCCGTTGGGCTACAAACTCCGGATCCGCAAAATCTCAGCCAACAAAACTGGAGCGGAATACTCTACACCACCGATCAAGTAGATATCGACAAGCTGGAACAGTGCCTACAAGCTACGCAAAACGGTCAAAAGTTGCCCGTAAAATGGGAACACGAATCGGGTAATGTTCATCGCTTTGTCGTGCTGAACATCCGACGTGGAGAACAAAGAGAACGCGTCCTGATCAGCTGGAATGGAGCCCCCGTTCAATCCAAAGACAAAGGAGATTTGGAAATTGAAGTACCTCCTATCGGAGAGTTCTCCCTGACAAATGCCCTGGTGCAAAATGAACCACAACAGCACTTTATCCTGGAATTTTCCGACCCCTTACTGCCTTCTCAAGATCTCAACGGTTTGATCAGCCTAAAAAACCACAGAGCAACTCATATTGGAGCTAGCCCCAAAAGTTTCAACACCACCATCGAAAGCAATTTGCTCTACATCTATCCTACCTCAGCCATCGTTGGCTCTGTTGAGATTCGAGTTGAAGCTGGCTTGCAAAACAGTGCAGGAAAAAAACTAAAAAAAGCCGAAAAAATTGAGCTTGAAACTACACCTTTAAAACCCCAAATACGCATCAGTGGACCCGGCAATATCGTACCCGATTCTCGTGGCCTCATTTTGCCTTTTGAAGTAACCAGCCTTAAAGCCGTAGAACTCGAACTACTCGAAATTTACCACGACAACATTTTACAATTTCTACAAACCAACAGCCTCAATGGAAGCAATGAACTGCATCGCGTAGGAAAAATTATCGCACGCCAAAAAATAGATTTGCAAGCCAGGAAAGGCGAATTGCTAAAAAACGGCTGGACGCGCTATGCCATCAAACTGGATGACCTCATACCTGAAGACTCAAAATCCATCTACCAGGTAAGGCTCGGCTTTTTCCCGGGCTACACCACCATCGACTGCGATTTTGACAACGACAAACACATCAGCTATCTGGAACCTACCGAAAAAGAGCGCAAAGACGAACAAGGGCATTTTCTCAGTTTCATGGACAACTGGTATGGTATCTACGGATATTACAGCGGTTATTGGAACAAGCAGGAAGACCCCTGTGAAGCAGCTTACTACAATCCCGATCACTTCGTCTCGCGCAATCTTTTGGCGTCTAATATCGGCCTCATGGCCAAAAAGGGCGACAACGGATCCATCTTTTGCGTAAGCACCGATCTGCGAACGGCCCTGCCGCTGAGCGGTGTAGAACTCTCCCTCTATAACTACCAACAACAACTTTTGGCAAAAGCCCAAACCAATACAGAGGGTTTTGCCAGCTTTGAAGATCCTGCCATCAACCAAGATGCCTTTTTCCTCGTGGCCTCTTACAACCAACAAAACAGCTACCTGCGACTAACAGATAACAGCAGCCTCTCACTGAGCAGATTCAACACTTCAGGAACAAAACAGCAAGAGGGCCTGAAAGGGTATTTTTATGCCGAGCGGGACGTCTGGCGGCCGGGAGACAGCATCTACTTGCACTTCGTCTTGCAAAACGCAGAAAAGCTGCCCAAACAACTACCCATCACTTTTGAGCTGTACGATGCTCGCGGGCAAATGAGAGAAAAAAGAACGACCACAGAAAACCTCAAAGGCATCTATCCGCTCCACTGCAAGACCGACACGGATGCGCCCACCGGTCAATGGACAGCTAAGGTCATAGCCGGCAATGCCCGCTTTCGCAAAACCCTGCTCGTTGAAACCATCAAACCCAATCGCCTCAAAGTAAGTCTGGATTTCGGAGAGAAAGAACTCACCCGGAGACATGAACCTTACAAGGGCAAAATAACCGCTCGTTGGTTGCACGGCGCACCAGCTAAAAACCTGCGCGCCGTAATAGAAATGCAAGTTATCGGCAGCAAAACCTCTTTTAAAGACTTCCCTGCTTTTGTTTTCAACGACCCCCTGCAAAACATACCCGATTTCACGCCGACCACGACCTTATTTGACAGTTATCTGGATGAAAACGGCCAGGCTTCCTTTTCCAGGCAACTGATCGGCAACAACGGTTATCCGGGCATGCTTCGCCTGAGGTTCAAAACGCGGGTATTTGAACAAGGTGGCAACTTCAGCAGCAACACCCAATCTTTCAATTATTCACCTTATGCATCCTATGCCGGCCTCCTCATTCCACTCAATGCTTATCGGGAAAAACGCCTGGACATCGGAAAAGAAAAGGAGCTGAGCTTTGCAGCCGTTGACGAAAAGGGCAAAGCCCTCAAAAACCACCCCCTAAAAGTGGAAATTTATCGCGTCCAATGGCGCTGGTGGTGGGACGCCGGGCAGGAATCTCTGGCTCAATACATCAACGACAGCGAGGTCAGCCCTGTCTTATCCACCACCCTCACCACCAACGACAAAGGCCTGGCAGTATGGAACGTCAAAATCGACCACTGGGGGCGCTATTTGGTTCGGGTTTGCGACAAAGTAAGCGGGCACTGTGCAGGAGACTTTTTCTATGCCGGCTATCCCTGGTTCAGCGAAGATGGCCTGGCCGATGCCAGCGGGAGCAGCATGCTCAGCATCAATACCTCAAAAGACCGCTTCCAAACCGGAGAAGAAATTGAAATCAACATTCCCGCAGCAAACAACAGCCGCTTATTGCTTTCCCTCGAGAACGGAAACGGGGTATTGCAAGCTCGCTGGTATGGACTACAGGCAGGTAACAACACCATCCGCTTTAAAGCAACGGCCGAAATGAGCCCGACCATCTATGCCTTTGCCACCCTCATCCAGCCCCATGCTCAAACCGAAAACGACCGTCCCATACGCATGTACGGTGTAGTACCTATTCAGGTAGAAGAGCCTTCCAGTCGGTTGCATCCCCAAATACAAACAGCTGAAGAGTACCGCCCCAACAGCGCCATAAAAATCACTGTCTCCGAAGCTGACGGACGTCCCATGGCCTATACCCTGGCCGTGGTGGATGAAGGCTTACTCGATCTAACCAATTTCAAAACCCCAGACCCCCGGGATGGCTTCTACGCCAAAGAAGGCCTTGGCGTAAAGACCTTTGACTTGTATGACTACGTGCTCGGAGCCTACAGCAACAAGATTAACCGTCTGCTCAGCGTAGGGGGAGACGGCGATCTCCCCCCCAGGCCTGAGGGCGACAAAAAAGCCAATCGGTTCAAACCCGTTGTCCTTCATCTCGGTCCGTTTCAGCTCCAAAAAGGACAAAAAACCACCCATACTCTTCGACTACCCAATTACCTGGGTTCGGTACGGGTCATGCTCGTAGCTGCATCCGCTGACGAAAAAGCCTACGGCCATGCCGAAAAAACAGTACCCGTTCGCCAGGAACTGATGGTGCTGGCCAGCCTGCCCCGCGTATTAGGGCCAGGAGAAGAGCTGTTTTTACCTGTCAACGTCTTCGCCATGAACGACAAGTTGCGCGCAGTAAACGTCAGCCTCAAAACCGACGGAAAGCTCATTAAAATTAAGGGGGAGCCACGACAAAAAGTCTCCTTCTCGGCACCGGATGAGAAAATGGTGTACTTTCCCATACAAGTAGGCGAAGGCATAGGCGTGGGAAAGGTTTTGGTACTGGCCAGCGGCCATGGTTTTGAAAGCGAGCAGGAAATTGAAATCCAAGTGCGCAATCCCAATCCCTACCTCGCTCAAAGTTGGGAGCATAGCTTGAATGGCAAAGACCAGTGGAAACAAAGTTATAGCCCCATCGGCATAGCCGGCACCAACGAAATCGTTCTGGAAGCCTCTACCCTACCGCCTATCAAATTGCAACAGCATTTGAATTACCTCATTCACTACCCCTACGGGTGTTTGGAACAAACCCTGTCAGGAGGGTTTCCCCAATTGCACCTACCGGATATCTTGGCTTTAAGCGAAGAACAAAAAGCCGAAATTTCCAAGAACATACGGGCAACCATTCAACGACTGCAAAATTTCCAGAAAAGCAACGGCTCCTTTGCGTATTGGCCCGACGGAAGCTACGACAATCCCTGGAGCGACCTTTATGCAGGACATTTCCTACTCGAAGCACAAGACAAGGGTTATCACGTGCCTTTTGGCATGCTCAATCGATGGCTCAAGCGTCAAAAGACCCTGGCACGCAACTGGGATCCCAAACAAAACCAACTGGGTTATTACCGCTATCAAAGCGATCTGGAACAAGCTTATCGCCTCTACCTGCTGGCCTTAGCACAAAAAGCGGAAATGGGCGCTATGAATAGACTGCGCAAACTACCCGGCCTTTCGGCAAACGGGCGCTGGCGTTTGGCGGCAGCCTATGCACGCATCGGCAAGCAACAAGCCGCTGAGGCCTTAATTGATGAACTGCAACCCCAAGTATCCCCTTACAGAGAATTATCCGGAACCTTCGGATCTTCCTTGCGAGACGAAGCCCTCATTCTGGAAACCCTCACGCTATTGGACCACCGCGACCAAGCGGCTAAACTCCTAAAGCGCATGGCCGAAAAACTCAACAGTAACAACTGGTGGAGCACCCAAAGCCTGGCTTTCGCCCTGACCGCCATCAGCAAATTCGCCGGCCAAAATCTCGCCGATAATCGGCTACATTTCACTTACGCCACCAGCGGAGGCTCCGAGGAAAGCATCTCTTCCGACAAGGCCGCCATCCTCATTCGCCTTCCGGCAAAGGCAGCTAACATTACAGTGAAAAATCTGAGTGAAAATTTGCTCTTTGTGCGCATTACAGCTACGGGGCAGCCCGCTCCAGGTGGAGAACAAGCTCAGGCTTCCAACCTGCAACTCCAAGTCGAATACACCGATTTGGAAGGCAAACCCATTGCCGCTCAAAAACTGACTCAAGGCACCGATTTCCTGGCGAAAGTAACCCTCAGACACCCGGGAGCTTTGGCACCTTTTAGCCAGTACAGAGAACTGGCCCTGGAACAGATCTTCCCTTCCGGCTGGGAAATAGCTAATTCCCGTTTGGATCAACTGGACTACGGCCGGGAATCGCCTTTCACTTATCGGGATATTCGAGACGATCGCGTCATCACTTTCTTTAATTTGGACGAGGGGCAACAGGCCACCTATCTGATACGTCTCACCGCAGCCTACAAAGGCAAATTTTACCTACCGGCCACGCGCTGCAGCGCCATGTACGACAACAGCATAACGGCCAACAATCAAGGACAGTGGGTCGTCGTCGAATAGAAGCCCCTCTGCAACACCCTAAGAGCTCCTACTCAAATAAAAGCCCCCAAAGGCCAAGCCTTTGGGGGTACCGAAAATAGCAAGTTATGATGGCTGTAGATGCAAGTCAACCGCCAACATGAAAGGCCCTCGACGGGAGTGCAGGCACTCCCTCAGGCACCTCAATCGGGATTGCCCTGCAAATACGAGTTGCCTCCCTCCGTAGAGGAAAGTTTGACTTCATCGTCCTCGCCTATGCTCCAATTGGAAAGCGTGGATTTTTGCGCATCCGGCAACTCTTCCAACTTGATGCCGCGCCGCAAATAGGCCGGCTCATTTTCCAATTCAACAACAGCGCCCGGACTTTTGAGCTTTCGGTGTAAATCTCGCAAGCGATCTTCGCTCAGGCGTTCTTTCTTTTTCTTGGCATGGAGATGCTTTTCTTGCTCACTTTCCGACATCGCTTTTCCATCGGCCTCACCCATAGGTTGAGCGGGTTCTTCGGAAGAAGAAACGAAACGCTTGCTCATCAGATCGGTAAACTCTATGACATTTTCGGCCAAATCGCTTTGCCCGGACAAAAATTCACCATCGCCGGTTTCCTCGTTAAGCTCATCCTCATCCTCCAAGCTAACCACGATTTTCTGATTCTTCTTGTGCTCCACACTCAGTTGGTTTGACTGGGGTTCAAAACCCGTAGCTATTACCGTTACACTCACGCCTTCACCCAGGCTTTCATCTTTGCAATTACCCCAGATCAAGTCTGTGCTATGACCTGCTTCTTCCTGGACAAATTCCGTGATTTGGAAGATTTCATCCATGGTAATTTCCTTGGTTCCCGAGGTGATGTTCAGCAAGATGTGTTGAGCACCCCAGATGCTGTTCTCTTCCAAGAGAGGTGAGTTCAAGGCCTCATCCACAGCCCGACGAGCGCGGTTTTCGCCTTCGGCATAACCGATACCCATGATGGCTACGCCGCTATCTCGCATGACCGTATTCACGTCCTCAAAATCGACGTTCACATAGCCGGGTACAGTGATGATTTCTGCTATGCCCTTTGTCGCTGTGGTCAAAATGCCATCGGCTTGAGAAAAGGCCTCCGACAAGGGCAAATCGCCGTGAATCAACCTCAACTTATCGTTGGAGATAACGATGAGCGTATCCACATGTTTTTTCAATTCCGCCAAGCCTTCCGAGGCTTGTTGCATACGGCGACGCCCTTCAAAAGAAAAAGGAATGGTAACGATACCCACTGTGAGGATATCCATTTCCTTGGCGGTTTTGGCAATCAAGGGAGCTGCACCCGTTCCGGTTCCACCGCCCATACCTGCCGTAACGAACAGCATGCGACAGTTACCGGCCAGATATTGCTGTACTTCATTCAGGCTCTCTTCACAAGCCAGGCGCCCCACATTGGGCTTAGAGCCTGCACCCCGGCCTTCCGTCAGGGAAGGTCCCAGTTGAATCTTAGTCGGTACAGGGCTGAGCTCCATGGCTTGGGCATCGGTATTGCAAATGGCAAAATCCACCCCTACAATCCCGTACTTAAACATGTGATTGACGGCATTGCTACCACCACCGCCTACACCAATCACTTTTATGATCGGCCGTTCTTTATCGTCGTTGATCAAGTTAAACATGACGCTTATTGTTTTCTAGTTAAAAACTGTTTACGCAACTCAAGGGAGAGTTAAAGCTCCTCGTCCGGCTCGGTTTCAAACCATGCTTTGGTCTTTTGGAAAAGTTTCTCGTACCAGGGGCCGACATGCTGTTTCTCCTGTTCGTCTTCCTCCATGCCATTGGCTCGATGGATTGCAGGTTCTGACAATTGGAGCTTCCCCGACTCCACGGCTTCAATACCATTGAGCAGCAGGCCGATGGAAGTGGCATAGACCGGACTGCTCAGGTATTCGGCATAGCCGTGTGCCAGATGTTCGACGGGGATTCCGATGCGGGTCCCCATACCGGTGTGATAACTAGCCAGTTTCTCAATGTGTTTGAGTAAGGCCCCTCCACCTGTAAGTACGATGCCTCCGATGAGTTTGCGCTCATAGCCCGAACGTCGGATTTCCCACAAGACGTAATCAAAGATTTCTTCGACACGGGCTTGGATGATCCGAGCCAGGTTT
>JALSKB010000213.1 GCA_026989035.1 Saprospiraceae bacterium
GCTGGAAGATATTTTCTCCGAGGCAGCGAGAATTGCCCGCAAGGTCGTGCGGCACGAGGGAAAACAGCAGCCGTTTGCCTGGGATCAGGCCATTGATCGCATCGTAACGAGCAGGGTGTGGGGCTTTCCCATTATGTTGGCTTTGTTGGCTTTGGTTTTTTGGCTAACTATTGTGGGTGCTAATTATCCGTCTCAGTGGCTGTCTTGGCTTTTGGTGGAGCAGGGGCATCCTTTTTTGCGTTCGGTTTTTTCTTGGGTGGGTGCTCCGGCCTGGTTGACGGGCTTGTTGATCGACGGAGCTTATTTGTCGGCAGCCTGGGTAGTGAGTGTCATGTTGCCTCCCATGGCTATATTTTTCCCTTTGTTTACTTTGTTGGAAGACTTTGGTTATTTGCCCAGGGTATCGTTTAATATGGATCATCTGTTTAAGAAAGCCGGAGCACACGGCAAGCAAGCGTTGACCATGAGCATGGGTTTTGGCTGCAATGCTGCCGGGGTGGTTGCTACGCGGGTTATTGACAGCCCTCGTGAGCGCTTGATTGCGGTTATTACGAACAACTTTTCTCTTTGCAACGGGCGCTGGCCACTGCAAATTCTTTTGGCGACGGTGTTTATCGGAGCTGTAGTGCCGGCTCATTGGGCGGGTTTGGTGAGTGCGGCGGCCGTAGTGGGTGTAGCGCTGTTAGGGATTTTGCTGAGTTTGTTGGTTTCCTGGGGATTGTCGCGCACGGTTTTGCGGGGAGAAGCCTCGGCCTTTTCTTTGGAATTGCCGCCTTATCGCCCGCCTCGCATTTTGGAAACTTTGTACACTTCTTTCATTGAGCGGACACTGATTGTGCTGTGGCGGGCGGTGGTGTTTGCCTTACCGGCGGGAGCTATCATTTGGCTGATAGCCAATGTACAAGTGGGGGGGCTTTCTTTGGCGGAGCACTTCATCCGGTGGACTGATCCCGTAGCTTTTCTGTTTGGATTGAACGGGGTTATCTTTTTAGCTTACCTGGTAGCCATTCCCGCTAATGAGTTGGTCATTCCTACGATTTTGATGCTTACGGTTATGCATCTGGGCGTAGAGGGAGTGGGAGCAGGGCGGGGAGTTCTCTTTGAGTTGGAAGATACACAGGGCATAGCATCTATTTTGAAAGCCGGAGGTTGGACCCTCCTAACAGCTGTGAACGTGATGCTTTTCAGCTTATTACACAACCCCTGTTCGACGACTATTTACACCATTTACAAAGAGACAGGTAGTTGGCGTTGGACGGCTTTGGCGACCTTTTTGCCTATAGCCATGGGGTTGTTGGTTTGCTTTTTTGTTGCGCAGTTGGTTCAAATATACTTATAAAGAAATGGACTTGGGTTGTCTGCCAGAGCAAGAGGTCGTGATTGTTTGTAAAGGCGGGGCTAACATTTGCCGAAAGGCAGAGTAGCGTAAAGAGCATTTGAAGGAACCTTTAGGTCCTTATTTCGAACTGTTTCAAAGTCTGCAAATGGGATAAGGGCTGTGTTTGCAGGTTTTGATTTTAGCGGTTTTAACTGTTTCTCAGGGCCGTTGCAGTTTGGATGTGGGCAAAAATTTGTATTTTGCGCATTCAAAAAGCCCCGTTTGCCCGCTTTTTGTGCGAGCAGGGCCTTTTGAAGAGAAAAACCACCTGCTTATGAACGCTTACGAACAAAGACCCTGGCTGAAAAGTTACCCCAAAGACGTACCGGCCAACATCGATCCTACCCAGTATGAGACTTTGCTGGATTTGTTTGAAGAGACTTTTAAAAAATATGGAAAACAGCCGGCTTTTTCCAATATGGGCAAAAGCATCACCTTTGAGCAATTGGACAAGCTTTCGCGAAATTTTGGAGCTTATCTGCACGCTCGCGGTCTGGAACCGGGCGATAAAATCGCCTTGATGATGCCCAACATGCTGCAGTATCCCATTGCGCTCTTTGGCGCTTTGCGTGCAGGCTTGATTGTAGTAAATACCAATCCGCTTTACACGCCCCGGGAGATGCAGCATCAATTTACGGATTCCGGGGCTAAAGCCATTATCATTGCAGAGAACTTTGCCTCTAATCTGGAGAAGATTTTGCCCAATACCTCCATCAAAACGATCATTTTGACCAGCATAGGCGAAATGCTGGGATTTAAGGGGTTGATCGTCAATTTTGTGGTGCGGAAGATCAAAAAGATGGTGCCGAAGTTTACTCTGCCCAATACAGTTGGCTTTAAGGAGGCTCTTTCTCAGGGGGCGAAGTTTGAATTGCCGGAATTTGAGGGTTGTGCCGATGACGTTATTTCTCTGCAATACACGGGCGGCACGACCGGTGTAGCCAAGGGAGCCATGCTCACCAACTGCAACCTGGTGGCTAACATGGCCCAGATCCGAGCGATTGTCAGGCCTTTTATCCAGGACGGGGAAGTGGCACTTTCTCCATTGCCGCTTTACCACATTTTTGCCTTTTCGGTCAACTGCCTGGCTTTGCTCAGTATGGGAGCGCACAATGTGCTCATCACCAACCCTCGCGACTTGAAGACGGTGATCAAAGCATTTAAGGATTACCCCATTTCCATGATGACGGGCGTAAATACGCTTTTCAACGCCTTGAACCACCACCCGGATTTCCAAAAGCTGGATTTTTCCCATTTGAAAATCACTATTGGCGGTGGTACGGCTGTGCAGCGGGCCGTAGCCGAGAAGTGGAAGCAGGTAACGGGTTGTGCGCTTTCGGAAGGCTATGGCATGACGGAGGCATCCCCTGTAATTACTTGCAACCCATTGGATGGCAGTACGCGCTTGGGATCTATAGGTCTGCCGGTACCTTCAACGGATGTGCGCATTGTCAATGAGGCAGGTGAGGTGGTTGACTTGGGTGAAACAGGAGAGATTCAGGCCAAGGGGCCGCAGGTAATGAAGGGCTATTACAACCGGCCCGAAGCTACGGCTGAAACCATCAAAGACGGTTGGCTTTGTACGGGAGACATTGGCAAGATGGATGAAGAGGGCTTCTTCTACATCGTAGATCGCAAAAAAGACATGATTCTGGTTTCCGGTTTCAACGTCTATCCCAACGAAATTGAAGACGTGCTGGCTATGCATCCCAAGGTGCTGGAGAGTGCTGCCATAGGCGTGCCGGATGCCAAGTCGGGTGAAGTGGTAAAAGTCTTTGTGGTGAAGAAAGATGCTTCGCTTACGAAAGACGAGCTGATCGCTTTTGCCCGAGAGCACCTTACGGGCTACAAAATTCCCAAGCAGGTGGAATTTCTCAAAGAGCTGCCGAAATCCAATGTGGGGAAAATTTTGAGAAGGGTGTTGAGAGATAGAGAGAAGAGTGCCGGATAACAGGCTGCGGACTTAAACTTTGCTTTGTGGTGTGAAGAATTTGGAGGGTCTTTTGGCTGCCTACCAACAGGCGGTAAAGATGAATGAGTTGATTGCTCTTCTCCAGCGGGAAGAGAGGGGAAAGCTCTGTTTGAGCGGCTGTACAGGCTCGTTGAGGACCTTGGTTCTTGCGGCTTATTTCCGTAGGGCAAAGCGCTCCGTGCTTTATTTGGCCACGGACAAGGAGGAAGCGGCTTATTTGGAAAATGAGTTGCGCACTTTGCTGGGTGATCAGCAGGTTTTGTGGTTTCCCGATTCTTTTCGGCGACCGGGGAGGTTTGAAAAACCGGATCGCCAGAACGTCTTGTTGCGTTCGCGGGTGGTTGAAAGGCTGAATCGGAGGCAAGGCAGGCAAGTAATTGTTACCTATCCGGAGGCTTTGGTCGAACAAGTAGTCAGGCCTTCCGCCTTGGAAACAAGTCGCATAGAAATCAGCTGTAAAGAGCAGATAGACCTTTCTTTTGTGGTCGAAGTTTTGACCGAGTACGGTTTTGAACGGGTGGATTTCGTTTATGAGCCCGGGCAGTTTTCTCTGCGAGGAGGCATTCTCGACATCTTTTCCTACGGGCACGAATATCCTTATCGGGTAGAGCTCTTCGATGAGGAAGTGGAAAGCATACGCACTTTCAATCCCTTGGACCAATTGTCGATAAAGGAGGTCAGGCAGCTGGTCATTATACCCAACTTGAACAATCGCTTTTCTGCTGATGAGAAAGTAGCTTTCTTTGATGTTTTACCCGATGAGGTGTTGTTGTGGATGAGTAAGCCCGAGCAGGTGTTTTTCCAATGGGAAAAGACTTTTTGCGAGGTGCAGGATTTTGTTCGGGCCCTTTCGGGCAAAAGAGAGGAAGAAGGAGAAGAAGATTTGCGAGAATTTTTTGCAGACTTTTCTGCGGTAACAGCTGCCGACTTGGCCGAGCAGGCCGGCAGCTTTCAAATGCTTTCCCACTCTTCTTTTTCCGGTAATGCCGAATTGGCTACCTTGGATTGGGCTTCCGTTCCTCAGATGCATTTTAATCGAAATCTTGACTTGCTGACCAAGCATTTGAAAGCTTTGGAAGAGGACGGCTATTCCGTTTATTTGTTTGCAGAGAACCCGCGTCAGATCGAGCGCTTTTATGCCATTTTTGAAGATTTGGGCGTGAGTTTTAGAGCTTTTCATCCCGTAGTGGGGAGTTTGCACGAGGGTTTTGAAGACAGAGACTTGAAGATAGCTTGTTTTACCGATCATCAAATTTTTTCCCGTTTTCATCGCTACAGGCTCAAGCGAGGCTTCACCAAGGATCAGGCCCTGAATTTGAAAATGCTGCGCGAGCTGCAGCCCGGAGATTTTGTTACTCACATCGACCACGGGGTAGGGGTTTATTCGGGTCTGCAAAAGTTGGAAGTGAACGGACAGGTGCAGGAATGTGTGCGTTTGATTTACAAGAACAACGATTTGCTTTACGTAGGCATCAATTCTCTGCACAAGATCAGCAAGTACGTTGGCAAAGAAGGTACGGCTCCGACTTTGCATCGCCTGGGCAGCGACAGTTGGCAGAAGCTCAAAAAGAAAACTTCCAAGAAGGTCAAGGACATCGCTCGCGAGTTGATCAAGCTCTATGCTTTGCGGAAAGCATCTGAGGGGCATGCTTTCCCGCCGGACGATTATTTACAGACGGAGCTGGAAGCTTCTTTTATCTACGAAGATACGCCCGACCAATACAAGGCCTCGGAAGAGGTCAAACAGGATATGCAAAAGCCTTACCCCATGGATCGTTTGATCTGTGGCGATGTGGGTTTTGGAAAAACGGAGATAGCTATTAGAGCTGCTTTTAAAGCGATTTCCGATGGGAAGCAGGTGGCGGTATTGGTGCCTACCACCATTTTGGCTTTACAGCACTACAAGACATTTGCCGAAAGGCTGAGCGATTTCGATTTGAAAATCGATTACCTCAATCGCTTTCGTTCGACAGCAGACCGCAAGCGTATTTTTAAACAGTTGAAGTCCGGAGAAATTGACTTGATCATCGGCACACATGCCCTCTTAAACAAGGAGGTTGGCTTTAAAGATTTGGGTTTGTTGGTGGTCGATGAAGAACAAAAATTTGGTGTGGCGGCCAAGGAGAAGCTGCGTCGTTTAAAGGTGAATGTGGATACCCTGACGCTTACCGCTACGCCCATACCCCGCACCTTGCAGTTTTCTCTGATGGCAGCACGAGATTTGTCTGTTTTGCGTACGCCGCCGCCCAACAGGCAGCCCATTCACACGGAGGTGCGGGTATTCAACGAACAATTGGTTCGGGAGGCTGTGGAATATGAAGTGGATCGAGGAGGGCAAGTTTTTTTCGTGCACAATCGAGTGAAGACCTTGCCGGAAATTACGGCCATGCTAAAGCGGCTCTGCCCGGATGTGCGCATTGTTATGGCTCACGGCCAAATGGACAGCAAGAAGCTGGAAACTGCCATGTTGGCTTTTATTTCCGGCGAATACGATGTTTTGGTTTCTACCAACATCATTGAAACGGGTTTGGATATCCCCAATGCCAACACCATCATCATCAACAATGCTCATCAGTTTGGCCTGAGTGATTTACACCAGTTGCGCGGTCGAGTTGGGCGCTCCAATCGCCGGGCTTTTTGCTATTTGTTTTGCCCGCCGGTGTCCACGCTTACACCCGAAGCGAGAAAGCGCTTGCGCATCATTGAGGAGTTTAGTGAGTTGGGCAGCGGCTTGAACATTGCCATGCGCGATTTGGATATACGTGGTGCGGGCAATTTGCTGGGAGCCGAGCAAAGCGGTTTTATTGCTGATATCGGTTATGAGACCTATCAAAAAATTTTAGAGGAGGCCATTCAGGAATTGAAGGAGACGGAGTTTAAAGAGTTGTTTAAGGAGGAGTTGGAGAGAAGAGAATTTTTTGTCAAGGACGTTCAGATTGAAACCGATGCCGAGATGCACATTCCCGATGATTACGTGGAATCCGGTCAGGAGCGTTTGTCTTTGTACAAGGAGTTGAATGCTCTGCGTAGTGAGGAGGAGATTCGGGCATTTGCCGAAAGGCTAAAGGATCGCTTTGGGCCTGTACCTGCTTCTGTTTTTGAGTTGTTTCACGCTCTGCGTTTGCGCTGGATGGCGGGAAAGATGGGTTTTGAACGAATTAGTTTGCAGCGTGGCAAATTGATTTGCTTTTTCATCTCAGATGCACAATCATCCTATTACGAGAGTGCTTTTTTTAAATCGTTGTTTAATTTTGTTGCTCAAGAGGGCACTCAAAGAGCTTTGCGCTTAAAGCAAACAGAGAAGCACTTCATGCTCATTCGTGAGGATATAGACAGTTTGAAAAAAGCTACCGATTTGTTGGGCGATATTTGGGAGGAGCTTACTAAAGAAGTGGGTGAAGCGATGCTGTAAAGAGCACCACCTCACCCGGTTAGGAAGCTATTTTTTAACGCACTGCTCTTTTTCAGATGAGCGGCGTTTCCAATTTGCTGAGCGATTCGTTGATTTCTTCCTGAGTGATTTCGTGTTCGACCAACTTGCCGCTGAGGTAGTTGTCGTAGGCGGCCAGGTCGAGATAGCCATGGCCGCAGAGGTGAATGAGGATGACCTCGCTTTTGCCCTCTTCCTTACAGCGTTTGGCTTCGGCAACAGCCGTGGCGATGGCATGGGTGGTTTCCGGAGCCGGGATGATGCCTTCAGTTTGGGCAAAGAGCAGCCCCGCTTCGAAGCATTCCAGTTGTTTGTGTGCTCGGGCTTCGATGAGTTGGTCGTTCAGCAGCTGGCTGACGATGGCTCCGGCGCCGTGGTAGCGCAGTCCTCCTGCGTGGATGGGAGCCGGCACGAAATTGTGCCCGAGGGTGTACATAGGGAGCAGGGGTGTCATGCCGACGGTATCTCCAAAGTCGTAGCGGAACTGCCCGCGGGTGAGTTTGGGGCAGGAGGCCGGTTCGCTGGCTATGCAGCGGATGTTTTTGCCTTGCTCGAAATTGAGCCGCAGGAAGGGGAAAGAGATACCCGCGAAGTTGGAGCCTCCACCGAAGGGG
>JALSKB010000214.1 GCA_026989035.1 Saprospiraceae bacterium
GGCCGGGATTTTTGGCATGCGCAGGCTTTGATTGGAGGAGGATCTTGAAGCGGAGGAAATTTGGTGATCCCATTTCTCCGATTAACCGATTAATCCGATTAACCCGATTTAACCGATTAGCCGATTAACCCGATTAACCGATTAACCGATTAATCCGATTAACCCGATTAACCCGATTAACCCGATTAACCGATTAACCCGATTAACCGATTAACCGATTAACCGATTAACCGATTAACCGGTTAAACCGATTAACCCGATTAACCCGATTAACCCGATTTAGCCGATTTTACCGATCGACCCAATTTACCCATTGCACAGCTACTCTACCATGCACTGGTTTTGTTTTTTTTCATTATCTTGCAGCTTTAAAACAAAAAACAACGCCAAAACACATAAAACTAATGAAACATTTCTCCTTTCCGACCACGCTCGCAGTCCTACTCTTTAGCATCAGCTCCTTGTATAGCCAAGCCCAAGATTTGGCGAAAGCCTGGGAGCTACTCAGTCAAAACAAAAGTACAGAAGCCCATCGCCTATTCCAGGAGGCCAGCTCGGGCCCTCAGGCCCTGGAGGCTCATCTCGGACTTTACTTCTGGGCTATTGAATACGGCTCTGCCGAAGATCAATTTGAGGAATTAACAGAGATCTATAAACTGGCTGAAAACCCGGAACCCTACCTCATTGCACTCTGGGTAAGAAAGCCCGTAGATGCCGAAAAAGAACAAGCCTTGCTCAAAGAAATCATCGAAAAGCATAGAGGACAACTCAAAGCCATGGCGCTGCAACATCTCGGTAGGAATCTTGAAAATGCAAACCAATTGACTAAGGCCAAAGAGGCCTATAAGAGGATTGGCTCCATCACCAAATGGAGTGTAATAGGCGAATTCGAAAACATCTCGGCCAGTGGCTTTGACAAGGACTTCGGACCGTTGAAACATCCCGAAAAGGATTACGAATTCACCAACAAACGGGGCATGAAAGTCAAATGGTTTGACTTAAAGGGCGCAAAACCCGATAAATGGGTTGATATGGAGTACTATTTCTATGCCTCCGATGCCATCATCTACGCCCAAAATTTTTGCAAAAGCCCCAAAGAGCAGGAAGTACAGTTTCGCATAGGTGTCTCCGGCTCTGTCAAAGTCTGGTTGAACGACCAGTTGCTTTTTCAAGAAGAACACGAGCGCAACAACGACCTGGACTCCTACATTTTTACGGCTAAATTAATGGCCGGCTACAACCGCATCCTCATCCAATTGGGCGAAAGCGAGGCCGGAAACTGCAACTTTATGTTGCGCATCACCGATGAAGAAGGAGAAAACATCAAAGGGCTGCAATTCAGCACCGAAGTTCAGGCCTACCCCAAAGACTACCACTACACCTCAACCGTCCTTCCCGATCCAAATGAGCAATTTTTCCTGCAGGAAATAGAAAAACAGCCCGACAACATGGGCCTGCAGCTGAGCTTGATCAAGCATTACCTCATGAGAGATGAAAACTACAAAGCCAAAAAAATGCTCAAGCCACTTCGAGCACAATACCCCGATGCCGTGCTTCTGCTGGCACAAGAACTGGAAGCCCACCTACGCGACGACAACGAAACCATGGCAGCCAGCCTGAGAGAAGAAATCAAACGCAAAGCACCCGATTCCCCCTCCGGCCTGAGCCTGCGCTTTCCCGAAGCCATGGAACAGGAAAATTACGACGAGGCCGAAACCATCCTCAAAAGCATGGAAAAACTGCAAGGCCAAACGGCCCAAGTGCTAAACTGGAAACTCCAACTCTCTTCAGCCCGGTCGGAACAGGAAAAATTCTTCTCGCTGATCCACGAGGGCTATCAAAAATACCCCGAAGACTACTCTTTCGTCTATCTGGAAGCGCTCCTGGCCAAAGAAGTGGAAAAAAACCCGAGCAAAGCCACCCGTATCCTGCGCAAATACCTCAAAACAAACTTCAACCAAAAAGCTAAACGCGATCTGGCCGACTTCTACTTCGAACAAGGCTACGTCCAGGAAGGAGTGGCAGAATACACCGAACTAATCAAATACAACCCCGTAGCCGTAGGCTACTACAGCACCCTGTCCGATATCTTTTTTCAATTGAGCAAATACAACAACGCAGAAAAGTACCTGAAAGAATGCCTGCAGATAGCACCTTACATCGGATCTTACCACAGAAAACTCGGTAAGACCTATGCAGAGATGAACAACAAAGCCAAGGCCGAAAAACACCTGAAACAGGCCATCGCTTTTAACCCCAACGACTACGAAGCCCGACGCCTACTCAGGCAACTAAAAGGACAAGAAGATGTCTTTGCCGACATAAAGCAATACGATGTGTATCAACTCTTTTCCAAGGCTCCCCAGGCCGAAAAATACCCGGAAGACAACAGCATCATCCTGCTCAACGATCTGCAAAAAATCGTCTATGAAAACGGGGGTTCGGAAGAGCGCCACGTTCTCCTCATCAAAGTCTTTGACAATGCCGGCGTGGACGATTGGAAAGAGTACAGCATCCCCGTTTACGGCAACCAAAGAGGGGTGGTCGAAAAAATGGAAGTTATCAAGGCCAGCGGAAAACGCATAGAAGCCCAGCGCAGCGGCCGCCATGTGGTTTTTTCCAACCTGGAGCCTGGCGATGCCATCCACATCAGCTACCGCGTGGAAAACTACTACGGCGGAAAACTCTCTACCCACTTTTGGGGAAATCAGTTTTTCTCCGCTTTTATCCCCGTCCATACCGCCCGCCTAGCCCTGCTCGTACCCACTTCCAAAACCTTCAAGCACCTGGAAACTCAACCCGAACTCATCCGACTCAGCCAACAGGACAAAGGAGGGTATAAACTCTATGAATGGACAGCCGAAAAAGTGCCTGCCATAGAATACGAACCCTACATGCCCGAATTCGAGGACGTAGCTGCTTTGGTGCACTACTCTTCCATTCCCGACTGGAATTTCGTAGCCGATTGGTACGCCGATCTGGTACAAAACAAAGCCCGCACCGATTTTGAAGTGCAGGAAGTGGCAGAAGAACTCTTTCAGGGAAAGACCTACAACAGCGATAAAGAAAAGGCAGAGGCTATCTACAACTACATCACCGATAACATTCGCTATCGCTCCGTGCCTTTTCTGCAAAGCGGCCTGATTCCTCAAAAAGCCACCACCACCATTTCCGACCGCCAGGGCGACTGCAAAGACGTATCCACCCTCTTCGTCGCCCTTTGCCGCACCCAGGGCATACCGTCCGAACTGCTGCTGGTCAATACCCTGGACAGAGGCCGCAACAGCATGCCCCTGCCTTCCATAGATTTCAACCACTGCATGGTCAAAGTCGCCGCAGATGAAAAGGAGTATATCCTCGAACTGACCACAGAAGACTATCCCTTTGCAGGTCTGCCCATCACTACGGAAAAAGCCTTCTCTCTGCCCATCCCGCTAAACGATGCCCAAAAAACCAAATCGGAACCAACTTTCATCGAACCTCCCACCATCCTGCCCAACGAAGTACATCGACAAAGCGAAGTTTCCTTCGAAAACGGAAAGATGATCGTCACGAAAAACAATCGAAAGACGGGCAGATCCGCTGCCGGCATACGAAACACCTACAAACACGAGGGCGAAGAAAAGCGCCGCAAAATCATGCGCGAAGCCATCCGCGTAGAGGGCTTTAACACAGAACTCAAAGAACTGAAATTTGAAGAGGACCTGCTCATCAATGCTCCGGAAGTCCATTACTTCTACAGCTACGAGCGCAGTCCGGCTTTCACCAAAATCGGTAGCCTGCGCATCTTCCAAATCCCCTGGGCCGATGCCTTAAGCGCCCCGGCTTTCCTCAACGAACAAGAAAGGAGTTATCCCATCCTCCTGTGGCGATTCACAGGACGCGAGCTGGAAGAAGAAACCATAACCATTCACTTCCCTGAAGGATACGCCCTTACCGAAAAACCGGAAAACGTATCCATCTCTACCGAAGAAGTGGAATACGAACTCAGCTTTGAAATTCAGGGACAAAGCCTCATCGCCAAACGAAAAATCAGATTCCTGAAAGACAGCATCCCGCCTGAGCGCTTTCAAACGGCTTATGAGGCCTTCAGCAAAATCGTAGAAGCAGATCACCAAAACCTGGCCCTGCAAACACAATAAAAACCGCATGCAAAAACGGCAGAGAGGCGGCAGCTTGCCGCACCTCTCTGCCGTACACAACAGGAGTTGCCCTCCTATAGGTAGCACGAAAGAAAACTGTACTGCCTTAGCGCTTCCGACGGCGACGCCGACGGCGGGAGGAAGAAATGCCCAAGGCTCCCAAAAGACCGCGCGCCAGTTCGCGGGCCAACGTCCTGCCTATTTGACGGGTAGTGGTGCTGTTGATCACCTTCTCCAAAGTGCTTTTTTCGCGCCGTCGAGACCGCCGACTTACCCTGCGCCCCTTTTCGCGCTGCTCTTCCAACATGCGGCGGTGCTCCTCCTCACGGGCCAGCTCAATCTTTTCCGTCAAAATTTCCTGAGCACTCTCGCGATCTATCCGACGATTGTACTTGGAAATCAATTCCGAGCGGGAAACCACTTCGTCTATCTCTGCAGCAGTCAACACATCCATACGCGATTCCGGAGCGCGCAACATGGTATGCACCAAAGGCGTAGGTATGCCCTTTTCATTCAAAGCCGTTACCAGAGCTTCTCCAATGCCAAGCTCTGTCAGCAATTGCGGCACATCGTAGAAATCCGTCAGCGGGTAGTTCTCCGAAGCCAATTTGATGGCCCGACGCTCCTTGGCCGTAAAAGCGCGCAAGGCATGCTGTATCTTCATACCCAGCTGCCCCAAAACATCTTCGGGAATGTCAGCCGGATTTTGCGTTACAAAAAAGACCCCCACGCCTTTTGAACGGATGAGTTTGACAATCACCTCGATTTGATCCAACAAAGCATCCGTTGCATCCTCAAAAATCAAATGTGCCTCATCGATGAAAATCACCAACTTGGGCTTGTCCAAATCTCCCTCTTCGGGAAAAGTGGCATAAACCTCTGCCAACAGCTGCAGCATGAAAGTCGAAAATAACTTGGGACGACTCTGCACATCCGTCAGGCGCATGATGGATACGATGCCGCGCCCTTGCTCATCTTGACGCAAAAGGTCATCCACTTCGAAAGAAGGCTCACCGAAAAACAGCTCCGCTCCTTGTTGTTCCAGTTCGATGATTTTGCGCATGATGGCTCCGGTAGAAGCCGAAGAAACCCGCCCGTACTCCGCCTCTATCTCCTCTTTGCCCTCCGTGGTCAGATACTGCAAGACTTTTTTGAAATCCTGCAAATCCAACAGCGGCAAATCGCGGTCTTCGCAGTACTTAAAAATGACAGCAACGATACCCGACTGCGTCTCATTCAAGCTCAACATCTTGGAAAAGAGCACCGGGCCAAACTCCATGACTGTTGCCCGCAAACGCACACCCGGCTCGTCCGAAATGCTCAAAAACTCTACCGGGCTGCCCGCAGGCTCAAAGGGAAAACCTATTTTTTCGTGGCGCTCGTCAATCTTCGGATGCCCCGAACTCGGCACAGCTATGCCACTGAGGTCGCCCTTGATGTCCATCAGCAAAGAGGGCACACCATGGCGAGAAAGCTGCTCTGCCAAAATCTGTAAGGTCTTCGTCTTACCCGAACCCGTCGCTCCGGCAATCAAGCCGTGGCGATTGAAAGTCTTTAAGGGCAGCTTGACAAAATGCCCCGTCATGACTTCCTTGTCGAGCATGGCTCCACCCAAAACGATGAAATAGCCCTCAAAGTCATAGCCCCGATTTATTTCAGCTAAAAAACTGTCGCGTTTATTCATCTCTAAAAATGGCTTATCTGTCCAAAAAGCAGGCTTCCGGCTTGAAAAACGGCCGCTGCAGCAAGATGCACAAAAGTAGCAAAAAGTTCAGAGCCCGTCGAAAAGAACCCATGAAAGCAAGAGCAAAGACTCCTACCGGATTCAAACCTTCAAAGACCTACCACCAGGCGTTTTGCACTAAACGCACCCGAAGGCCGACGCAAAACCACGAAATAGAGACCGGCAGCAGAAGGAGTTTGTAAGCTCAATTCGCCTCGGGAAAACCCCCTATAAGTTCGTTGAAACAGCAAGCTACCCTCCAAAGTGTAAAGTTCCAAAGTGAAATCTCTTAAGCCTTCCGGCAAACGAAGGAAACAGCTCTGCGCCGGAGCAGCAGGATTGGGCAAAAGCTCCCATTTGCCGAAAGGCAGACCGGCGAGATCTTCCGTGCCTACTCCTCCCATCACCAAGACGCTGTCCAGCATATCCGAAGCCACGACAATCGGTTGCAACTCGCTCTGCTCAAACATCGATTGAAAAACGGAAATTTCCGGCGTATTATCGGCAAACAGCCCCTCCATAAACCTCGGAGGCATGGTCTGATAATGCACCTTCACCCCGGCTTGCACCAAACCCGTATAGCCGTTCAAAGGCAATTTGTACAATATCCGATCCGTACCACTCCCCTCAACACCCAAATCGTCGAAGTTAAAGTCGGGGTCTTCCAGGACTTGCCCGACCAACTGAACCGTGTCGTAAGTGTAATGAGAACTGCTGAACCCCTCCGGCAACAGGCGATTGTCCTTCAAGGGTTCGTAAGCCTGCTCCAGGATAGTCGTTCGATTTCCCGCTACATCTCCCATGACCAACTCGTAAATCAAAACTTCATCTTCCGATGAAATGAGGTTTCGGTGCGGCTCAAAGGGCTCATCTTCACTCAGCACGGCATAGTCTTCATCCAGTTTTCCCGAATGAAAAAGCGTGTCTCCGTTTTCCCCCACCAGCCAAAACTCCACCACAGCCCGCCGACTCGGATAGCCGGAAGGAAATTTGTGACCGGCCAAATTGTGCAAAAGCAAGGAGAAGACAGCTGTGTCCGATTCAGAACCCAGATAAGACAGCTCGGCCTCCAGAGTATGGTGCTGCAGTTGAAAGAGCGTCTTGTCGATGGTTTCGTTGAATTGTTCTTCCCCGGCTATGACGCCAAGACTATCGGCAAAGTCGCGTAACATCCTTAGCATAAACACATTACCGCCAACCAATTCATGTTGATAATAAGGTGACCTCGGTTCAAGCCCCAGGTAATCTGCGGCGATGACAACGGGTTCTTCCAGGGGTGTCATGTGGCAATCCTGGCAAGTGATGTTCTCCTGGTCTTCTCCGTAGCGGGAATTGAGCCATTCGTGATAGGTAGCCTGCTCGACAAAGGTGGATCCTGTGGGCTGGCCGCTTAAATCCACCGAATGTGTAATGAGGGTATGGCAAGAAGCGCACATGCCTGCATCGCGGACATGCTCACTGTACACCGGCTCAAAGCCCACATACTGCATCATGGGCGGGAAAAAGGGATCGGGGTAAGGCCC
>JALSKB010000215.1 GCA_026989035.1 Saprospiraceae bacterium
TTGAGTTTAAGCTGAATAAAACACCTCAGGAAGCCCTGGAACAAATTCGGCAAAGGGGCTACTTAGACAAATACCGCTCTACGGGCAAAAAGCTGATTGCCGTAGGCGTCAACTTCGACGGGCAGAAACGCGAAGTGGAACTGGACTGGGAAAGTTGCTGAGACGGGTGAAATCGCGATGAAGATGGCGGGGTGGAACGGATGATGTAGAATCGGAAATCCTCAAATCAATCGGCCCGATATTCTGCCTTATATGTCGTACCTTTGTAGGTATGAAACTCCTGATTTACATCCTTCTGTTTTATCTGGCTTACCGCGTCTTTCTACGGCCCATGCTCAATCCTCCTCAGGAAGGGCCTATTGACTTAGACAACTTAGACGAAGAAGACAACTTCATCGATTACGAAGAAGTTGAATAATGATCCGGCATAGCATACACGGTGATGCCTCCGGAAAGTTCCGCTTGCTATGAGTCAGATTTCAATCCGAGAGTTATTGCTCTACAAAGACAATCAACTCATCGCCTTCAACAAACCTGCCGGATTGCCCACCCAAGCCGACAAGACCGGTGATGTTTCTCTGCTGCAGGCTGCACAAAATTACGTCAAGCACCCTTTGCAGTTACTGCATCGAATAGATCGCCCCGTCAGTGGCTTGCTGCTTTTCGCGCAAAAAGAATCTTCTGCCCGCGCCTTGCGCCGGCAATGGGAGCAAGGCCTGGTAGAAAAAACTTATCTGGCTTTTACTGCCGAACGCCCCCCGGAAGACGAGGGCCTGCTAATCCACTACTTAGGCAAAAGCAAGCACCACAACAGATCCAGAGCCTTTGAAGAAGAAGCCCCTCACCGCAAACGCGCCGAACTGCAGTACCGCATTTTAGCCAGTACCGAACATTATCATCTTTGGGAAATTCGCCTACTTACCGGCCGCCATCACCAGATACGCGCCCAACTATCGGCCATAGGCTGCCCCGTTAAAGGCGACGTCAAATATGGTGCAAGACGCGGCAACAAAGACCGCTCCATTCACTTACATGCCTGGAAAATCAGTCTCCTCCATCCAAGCACCCAAAAGCGCCTGGAAATCACAGCCCCATTGCCCCAAGGAGATGCTTTGTGGGAGTGGATTGCTCAAAAAGAATGGCTGCTGCAACAAAGCTAAACTCAGCCCGCACAGATTTTGCTTACGCGCCGCTCATGTCGGCCACCTTCGAAGGGCGCGGCAAAAAAAACGTCCAACATGTGCTTGACGGTTTCTTTGCTGACAAAACGAGCAGGTATAGCCAGCACATTGGCATTGTTGTGCCTGCGGGCCAATGAAGCCAGCTCCGGAGTCCAACACAAAGCAGCCCGAATCCCCGCATGCTTATTGGCCGTTATGGCAGCCCCCTGGCCACTGCCACACATCACTACCCCCATTTCCGCCTCACCTCCTTCTATAGCCTGCATAGCCGGATGAATGAAATCCGGATAATCCACCGATTCTTCCGAAAAAGTACCGAAATCCAACACCTCAAAACCACTTTCTTTAAAAAAATCGAGTACGGTCTGCTTTACGAGAAAACCTGCATGATCACAGGCTACAGTTACTTTTTTCATGGCGACATTTTTACACATGGATTTCAGGAAATCACGCGGCTGTAAATTACAAAAAAACTTTCAACGAAGACCTATCCAAATTGCTGCGGACCATGACATTCAAGGCTTGCAAGCCGTAGAAGGACAAGAGACGGACCTACACAACTTCGCTGATCTCAACCCATCTTGCTGTGCTATACCCAAACCGAAATGGTTTGGGATATTTACGTCTCGCAAACAGACAAAAAATAGGGAGTTTGGGAGGCTGACGCCTCCCAAACCACTTCGCTATGAGTATAAATCAAGCGTGCTTGGCCAAGTCAAAAAGCTCTTCCACAAAACGGCGGTCATTAGCCAGGCGCGGCACCTTATGTTGACCGCCCAGTCGGCCCCGTTTTTTCATCCATTTCTCAAAAGAACCTTTAGGCATGATGTGCAAATGCAAGCGTTCTAAAGCAATGTCTTTGCTGCGCTTCGCATCGTAATCGGAATTTATTTTTCTCAAGTTTTCGTCCAATACCTGGGCAAAACGCTCCACATCAGCAGGCTTCTTTTCAAACTCAATCAGCCATTGATGAGCCCCACGCCCTGCACGCCCACTGAGATAGATGGGAGCTACGGTGTATTCGGAGACGATGGCCTGCATTTGTTCGCAAGTCTTAGCCAGAGCCTCATCCGTATTGGCTATCATAACCTCTTCTCCAAAGGCATTGATATACTGTTGCACCCTACCCGTAATCTCAATACGAGGCGGATCAAGACTGAGGAAGCGCACCGTATCTCCCAGGTAATACCTCCACAAGCCCGCATTGGTGCTGATGACCAGGGCATATTGCTCTCCCCGAGAGACTTCCTCAAGCGGAATAGCCCGAGGCTGCTCCTTTCCCCAATCCGACATGGGGACAAACTCAAAGTAAACGCCGTGATGCAACAGCAGTAACATGCCCTTTTCAGAAAAGTTATTCTGCGTAGCAAAATAACCTTCGGAAGCATTATAGACTTCTTGATAGCTGACGCTATCCGAAGGAAAGAAATGCTTGAACTGTTCTCGATACGGCTCAAACTTCACGCCGCCATGAGCATAACCCTGGAAATGTGGCCAGACCTCCAACATGTGTTCTTTACGGGTGTATTGCAGAATTTTCCGCAAGAGCACCACCGTCCAAGTTGGCACGCCGCCAATCATCACCATATCTCTTTCTCTACTGCAGATGCGCATCATGCGATCGAGTTTTTCTTCCCAATCGGATAACAAAGCCGTTTTGATATCGGGCGAGAAGAAAAATTTGGCGAAAGCCGGCATGTGCCAAGTCATGATAGCGGAAATATCTCCGGTCATGGTTTTGGGATGCTGAGGCCAAGGAGCCAGACTCCCACCCATGATAAGGCTTTTCCCTGCAAATTGCCGGGCATCGGGTCGGTTGTGGTAAAACCACATCATCGTCTGCCAAGCCCCTCCGATATGACACTGTTGAAGGTTTTCTCTGCTGACAGGCAGGTACTTGCTCTTATCGGAAGTCGTTCCCGAAGATTTGGCATACCAGCCGATTCGCCCGGGCCAAAGAACGTCGGATTCGCCAGCCATCATACGACGTATATCCGGCTTAAACTCGTCATACGTGCGTATGGGTAAAGCCTCGGCATATTCCCTCGGAGAGTTCAATTTTCCAAAGCCATAGCGCTGGCCCCATTCCGTGTCGGAGGCCCGCCGCATCAAATTTTTCCAGGTTTGACGCTGAAGACCTATGGGGTCGGCCAACAAACGCTCCTCCTGACGCTGCAGAAAGCTCACATACAGGCGGAAGAGTTCATTGGTCCACTTTGTCATAAGCCGTTCACCATGGCTGAATGGAGAGGTTTGCCTTATCGGCAAATATAATCAATTTGTGAGATAGACCAACCCAGATGGTTTTCCGCATAGCTCATAGCCTTGTAACAAAAGGGTTTGGGCATAATCCGGTAGAGATGAAGCCAAGTGAGCGGCCTGAAGTTTGTCTTACCAAAACAAAAGTCGCGAAGAGAGGTAAATCCTAAAGGCAATACAACCCAATAGCTCCTCCTTCCATTTGCCGAAAGGCCATTACAAACCCAGTTCCTCTTTGAGAAAACGCCCTGTAAAGCTTTTTTTGACCCTGGCCACCTCTTCGGGTGTTCCTTCCGCAACGATGGTACCTCCTCCACGCCCTCCTTCGGGGCCCAGGTCTATGATGTGATCGGCCACCTTGATGATGTCCATGTGATGTTCGATGACCAGCACGGTATTGCCCCTGTCCACCAGGCGATGGAGAATGTTGAGCAGATATTTGATGTCTTCAAAATGCAGGCCTGTGGTAGGCTCGTCGAGGATATAAAGCGTGCGGCCGGAATCTCGCTTAGACAACTCTTCGGCCAATTTCACGCGCTGGGCCTCTCCTCCGGAAAGGGTGGTTGCTTGCTGCCCCAAACTGATATAACCCAATCCCACGTCTTGTAGGGTCTTCACCTTGCGGTAAATAGAAGGGACAGCTTCAAAGAAAACAACAGCCTCGT
This sequence comes from Saprospiraceae bacterium, assembly GCA_026989035.1. Classification (GTDB taxonomy): domain Bacteria; phylum Bacteroidota; class Bacteroidia; order Chitinophagales; family Saprospiraceae; genus WGBN01. The sequence goes on from JALSKB010000215.1 coordinate 4,106, forward strand.
CCACCGTCATATCGAGTACCTGGCTGATGGATTTGCCTTTGTAGAGCACTTCCAGGGTTTCGCGATTGTAGCGGCGCCCCATGCAGGCCTCGCATTCCACATGCACATCGGGCAAAAAATTCATCTCAATGACGCGCATACCGGAACCCCGACAAACTTCACAACGCCCTCCCTTGACATTGAAAGAAAAGCGCCCGGGTTTATAGCCCCTGATTCTGGATTCCGGCAAGCCGGTAAAGAGGGTTCGAATCGGCGTAAACAAGCCCGTATAAGTTGCCGGATTAGACCTGGGCGTACGGCCAATAGGCGCCTGATCTATCTCCACCACCTTGTCGATTAAATCCAGGTTCAGGATTTCGTCGTAAGGCAAGGGCTCCTTTTTGCTGCGATAAAAGTGTTTTCGCAGAGCAGGATACAAGGTCTCGTTAATCAACGAGGACTTACCCGAACCGGAAACTCCCGTTACGCAAATAAATTTCCCCAGAGGAATGTGGAGATCCACGTTTTTGAGGTTGTGGCCCCGAGCAGCTCGAAGGATCAACATTTCCCCCGATCCTTTGCGACGTTTTTTCGGTACGGGAATTTCTTCCTTGCCCGCCAGATAGCGAGCCGTCAGGGTATCCTGTTTCAAAAAAACTTCCGGCCTTCCTTTGCCCACTACCCGCCCTCCGTGTTTGCCCGCTCCGGGGCCCAAATCCACGATATAATCGGAAGCCAACATGATGTCTTTATCGTGTTCTACAACGATGACCGTATTGCCAATGCGGCTCAGCTCTTTTAAAGATTGAATCAAACGGCGATTATCTCGTTGGTGCAAACCTATGCTGGGTTCATCGAGGATATAGGTGATGCCGGTGAGTTTAGAACCGATCTGCGTAGCCAGGCGAATGCGCTGACTTTCCCCACCTGAGAGCGTCCGAGTCGGGCGATTTAAAGAAAGGTAAGTCAGGCCGACATCCAGTAAAAACTGCAGGCGCAATTTTAGCTCTTTGAGAATTTCCACAGCAATTTTTCGGCGACGCTCATCCAACTGACTCGGCAAATCCTTCAGCCATTTTTTCAAATCGGGCAAATCCAATTCGGCCACCTGACCGATGTGTAAGCCACCGATTTTGAAGTGCAAACTCTCCTTTCGAAGGCGATAACCCTCGCAATTCGGACAAACCTGAGAAGACATAAACTCCTCGGCCCAGCGCCTGATTTTCTCCGACGAAGAGTTGAAATACCAATGTTTTACCTGGGTCATAACACCGCTGTACACCTGGCTCGGATCGGGTTCTCCCTTCCACACATAGTTTTCTCCATATAGAAGTTGATTGAGCACTTTTGAAGGCATCTCCCGAAGCGGAGTATCCAAATTGGTGGACAAGGCTTCAAGCCAAATGGCGAGTTCTTTGAAAGTGCGGTTTGGTCGATACGCCCCCCAGGGAGCAATAGCCCCCTGACGTATGGTCTTGGAAAGGTCGGGAATGACTTTGTTTCGATCTACTTCGCTGACCTGACCCAGGCCTTTGCAATGCGGGCACATACCGTAAGGAGAATTGAAAGAAAAAGAATTCGGCGAAGGATCTTCATAAGCCAAGCCCGTTTCCACTTCCATGAGGCGGGTGCTCAAAGGCAACCATTTTTTTGCGTTTTTTTCCTGCACGTACACCAAGCCTTTGCCCAACTTCAAGGCTAAAGCCAAAGATTCCCGCAAGCGATCCTCATTTTTTTTGGTAACTTTCAAACGATCAACCACCAATTCCACATCGTGAACGCTGAAACGGTCGAGCATCATCCCCGCCTGCAGGTTTTTCAATACGCCATCTACACGCACTTTAAGGAATCCCTGTTTGCGCAATTGGTCGAAAAGCTCTCGATAATGGCCTTTGCGTCCTCGCACCAAGGGTGCCAGCAAGCTGATCTGCCTTTCGGCAAATGCCGTACCCAGATATGCTCGCATCTCCTCCTCGGTGTATTGGTGCATTTCCTTACCGGTTTCATAAGAGTAGGGCGTGCTAACTCGGGCAAAAAGCAGGCGCAAAAAGTCGTACAACTCGGTTACCGTCCCTACGGTAGAACGCGGATTGCGATTGGTCGTTTTTTGTTCAATGGATATGACCGGGCTCAGACCGGTAATCTGCTCTACATCCGGACGCTCCATCTGCCCGATGAACTGCCGGGCATAAGCCCCAAAGGTCTCCATATAACGACGCTGCCCCTCGGCATAAATGGTGTCAAAAGCCAAAGAAGACTTTCCACTACCGCTTAAACCCGTAATGACGATCATCTTGTTGCGGGGCAAATGCACACTGAGCTCGCACAAATTATGCACACGGGCTCCCACAACTTCTATAGCTCCTTTTTCGAAAAGTTCTTTATCGGATGGAAAGGTCATACTGCAAAGGTAAGGTCAAACCGGCAAAAGGAAAGCATACATGGCAAATGGGCTGGAAGAGAAAACCCCAACATGCACATTTTTTTTCAAGCATTCCATGACGGACAAAAAAATAATTCTACCTTTGCGCCCAACACCAATCATCGTTTCTGCCCGCCTCGAGCAGCTTCCAAACCATGCAGACATGAAAGCTTTTGGCACGAAAAATCCTCAAGCAGATTTGAGTCTATACGACATCCAAGAACCCGCTAAAGTTTACTGGAACCTCCTTCCGGAAGAACTCGACGAACAGGCTATTTGCAAAGACCAGGCCGTTTTAGCCGATAACGGAGCTTTAGTCGTTCAAACCGGCAAATTCACAGGGCGAGCACCCAAAGACCGCTTCATCGTACGAGACAGCATCACGGAAAATACCGTACACTGGGACGACATCAATCAGCCTTTTCTACCGGAAAAGTTCGATGCACTGGCAGAGAAAGTGGCAGCCTATTTTAAGGGAAAAGAACTCTACGTCCAGGATGCAGCTGCCGGTGCGGACCCTGCCTATCGCCTCAACATACGTGTCATTTCGGAATACCCCTGGATCGGCCACTTTGTCCACAACATGTTTTTGCGGCTATCCAAGGAGGAAATCCTGTCTTTTGATCCGGATTGGGTCATCTTCCACGCTCCGGAGTTCAAAGCTATCCCACAAGAAGACGGCACGCCAAGTGCCAATTTTGCCATCATCAACTTCTCGCGCAAGCTCATTCTCATCGGTGGCACCGGCTATACGGGTGAAATCAAGAAGGGCATTTTCTCTGTCTTAAATTTCCTCTTGCCTCACCAACACCAGGT